>SLAV01000061.1 GCA_007126655.1 Haloferula sp.
AGCCACTAGGATCCATGGGCGAACCCGTGGTCATCGTCCACGAGGGGCAGGAAATCAAATTCTGCTGCGACGCCTGCCTGCCCGGCTTCGAGGAAGATCCCGCCCGATACCTCGGCAAGCTTGAGCATGCCGGACACGATAATTGATTCCGAAACTGAACAAATCAAGTCACAGAAGGCACATGGATCACAAGTTCGATAAAACCATTCTTGGTTCCATTGTGCCGATTGTGGCTGCCCCCCGAATCCCCATGCATCGGTTCATTGCTTTTGGCATCGCACTTTTGCTGGCCGCCTGCGCAGGCTCTCCCAAGCACTCGGCCGATGACTCCTCGCGGATTGTCCCGGGCCCGCCCGCCGCAGCGTTGGACTACACGGTGCCCTCTTCCGCCGGGCCGGACGAGTTGGCCCGCCTGGCCATCCAACACAATCCCTCGATCCGGGCCGCGCGCGAGCGCGCCGCTCGTCTGGCCGCGATGGTAGCGCAGGAGGGGGCCATGCCCGATCCGATGCTCAAGGTTGGTGCCGAACGAATGTCGTCCGCCGATGTCAATGGAATGGTCGAGATCGGCCAAACCTTTCCATTCCCCGGCAAACGCCGGGCCGCTGCACGTGCTGCTGAACAAGAAGCCGCCGCCGCCAAGGCCGACATTCGCGCTCTCGAACTCCGTCTCATCGAGCAAGTACACGCCGCCTGGTGGGACCTTCAACTCGCTGGAGAAACCGTGAAGCTCACTCGGGAAAGCCGCGAGCTACTTGAAGCCGTGCGCGATGTCGTCGATGCCCGCGCCGCCGCCGATCAGGCTCGCCAGGCCGACCAAATCCGCCTTTCCAACGAACTTTCCATGATCGACCGTGATCTAGCCGAAGCAGTGCAACTTGGTGCCACCGCCCGCGCCCGCCTCAATTCCCTTTTGAACCGTCCGTCAGGCGCGTCCCTTCCCGCCACCACTGGTGTCACCATCCCCTCGACAGCAACCTTGGAATCGCTGCTTGCCCGCGCTCAAAGCCAGCATCCCGAGGTCGCCGCTGCCGAGCGCCGCGCCGAGGCCTTCCAACATCGCCTCAGACGCGCCGAACTCGAACAATACCCTGATTTCACCGTAGGCATTGGTGGCATGACCGCTCTCGGGTCCACGTCAACCGCAATGGGCCGCGAGAACGAGGAGATCCTGGCGACGATCGGCATCAACATTCCGCTCTGGCAGGAGCCGCGCCGCGCGATGATCCGCGAGGCAAAGGCCGGCATTGCCGAGACCGACGCCATGGTCGCCGCCACCCGCTCCGACCTCCGCTACCGCATCGAAGAGGCCTGGTTCAGCGTGCGCACCGAGCGCGACATCGCCACCCTGTTTGAAACCCGCCTCATCCCCGATGCCCGCCAGGCCTATGAAGTCACCCGCACCGGCTACAGCGCGGGCACGAGCGAATTCAACGACGTGCTTGACACGTGGCGGCTGCTGCTCACCTACCAACTTCAACACGCCCGCAGCCGCGCCCAACTCGGCAAAGCCACCGCCACCCTCCGCGCCGCCGCCGGAGTCCAATAAAACTCAGCCACAAAAAGCCCATAAAACACAAATCAAAGAATCAATTTCTGCCTCTTGTGGCCAATCCACCCACCCCATGAAAATCCCGCCCTTCCTCAAACCCGCGCCCTTCAAGATCCTCGTGCTCGCCATTCCCCTGGCCTTGTTTTTCGCGGGCTGGTGGTTCGGCCTGCCGCCGCGTGATAGCGACAACGGAGCCGAAGCCGCCGACAACGGCGAAACATGGACATGCTCGATGCACCCGCAGATCCGCCAGCCCGAGTTCGGCCTCTGCCCGCTCTGTAACATGGACCTCATCCCGCTCAAAGGCGGCGAGGAGGGCGGCCTGCGCGAACTCACCATCACCCCCGAAGCCGCCGCCCTGCTTGATATCCGCGTATCTCCCGTCACCCGCGAGCCGGTCGAAAACGAAGTGCGCCTCTTCGGCCGCATCGCCTACGACGAACGCCGCATCTCCACGCTCTCCGCCCGCGTCGCCGGGCGGATCGACCGGCTGTTCGTCGATTTCACCGGCGCACGAGTCTCCGCGGGCGACCACCTCGCCGAAATCTTCTCGCCCGACATGCTCGTCGCCCAGCGCGAACTCATCGAAGCCAGGCGCGGCATCGACGCCCTCGCACACGATGCCTCGCCCGCCGTGCGCGACACCCGCCGCCGCCTGCTCGAAGCCGCCCGCGACCGCCTCCGATTCCTTCAGTTCTCCGAGGACCGCATCGCCGCCATCGAGGCGCTCGACCAACCTGCCGAACACCTCACCCTCGATTCCCCGCAAACCGGCGTCGTGATCGAGAAATTCGCCAACGTCGGCGACTACGTCTCCACCGGCGACCCGCTCTTCCGCATCGCCGACCTCTCCGGCGTCTGGCTCGAAGTGGACGCCTACGAAACCGACCTCCCCTGGCTCCGATTCGCCCAGGAGGTCACCTTCACCGTCGAAGCCATGCCCGGCCGCGAATTCACCGGCCGCATCGTCTTCATCAACCCGGAGATCGACGCCGTCCGCCGCGTCGCCCGCGTCCGCGTCAACGTGCCTAATGCCGACGACGCGCTCAAACCCGGCATGTTCGCCCGCGTCACCGTGCGCTCGGCCACCACCGCCGGAGGTGTCGTCGCCGATCCTGCCCTGGCCGGCAAATGGATCAGCCCGATGCACCCGGAAATCATCCGCGACGAACCCGGCGAATGCGACATCTGCGGCATGGACCTCGTCCCCGCCGAAGAACTCGGCTTCGTAGCCACCACCGAAGATGCCGAGCCTCCGCTGCTCATTCCCGCCTCCGCCGTGCTCCGCACCGGCCGCCGCGCCGTCGTCTACGTGCGCCTGCCCGAGCACCACACGCCAACCTTCGAGGGCCGCGAAATCGTGCTCGGCCCGCGCCTCGGCAAACGCCAGATCGTCTCCGCCGGCCTCCACGAAGGCGAACCCGTCGTCACCCGCGGCGCCTTCGCGCTCGACTCCGAACTCCAGCTCAAGGCCAAGCCATCGATGATGGATCCCAACGCCGGCCTCGCCGAAATCCCCGCCCACGAAGGCCCCGAAAGCCTCGTCGGCCAGTGGCCGCCCATCCCCCGCGCGCTCCACCGCCTGATGGAAAACCCGGACTCCACCCACATCGACATCATCCAATTCCTCATCGAATCCATCGAAACCGACGCCCTGCAACCCGACGAACTCTCGCTCTGGGAGGAATTCTCCCGCCGCCTCCTCAACCGTCTCGAAGAAGCCCGCCAGATCGCCGACGCCCGCCCCGAAGAAGCCGCCGCCCGCGTCGTCCGCGCCGTGGACGAAGCCGGTCGCTTTCTCGGCCTCGACCCCACACCCGCCGCCACCCCGCAGGCCGATCCCGAAAAAACCGCGTCCCTCCGCCGCATCCTCGACGCCTACCTGCCACTCGCCGCCGCCCTCGCCGATGACGACGACGAAGCCGCCCTCCAGCACGCCGCCACCCTGCGCGACGCCCTCGCCGACGAACCACCCGCCCTCGCCGACCCGCTCGCCGGCCCCGCCCGCGAAACCGCCGCTGTCGAATCCATCGCCGACCGCCGCACCACCTTCAAACCCCTCAGCGACGCCCTCATCGACCTCGTGCGCGCCCACGGCATCGACGCCATCGGCAACGCCTACGTAGTCCACTGCCCCATGGCCTTCGGCGACGCCGGAGCCGACTGGCTCTCCGCCAAACCCGAAGTCCTCAACCCCTACTACGGCGACCGCATGCTCACCTGCGGCACCGTCACCGACACGCTCTCCATTGGACCACCTTCCGAATGAATTTTTAGCCACAAAAGGCACGGAAAGCACAAATTTCAAGAACCCAACTTTGTGATCTTTGCACCTCTTGTAGCCAACCTCATCTAACTACCAATACAGATAAAGACTTTTAGCCACAAAAAGCACAAGAGACACAAATTTAAGAATCTAATTTTGTGCTCTTTGTGCCTTTTGTGGCCAACCCCAACCAACCAACATGAAAACCGACGAGGAAATCAAAGAACTCTGCGATCATATCCGCGAACAAGCATACGACCTTCACCAATGGCTCCGCAACGGGCATCTTGAGAAGGTCTATGAGAACGACATGCGCAACCGTATCCGCCGTCTTGGAATTCAGGTTGAGCAGCAGCACCCCATCCAGGTCACCGACCGTGACGGATCGATCCTCGGCGACTTCCTGGCCGACCTCTTCGTCGATGACGAA
>SLAV01000080.1 GCA_007126655.1 Haloferula sp.
AGCGAGTGGCGGATGTATGACGAGGAGGCGCACGCCGCTGCGGCGCCGAAGCCGGTGGTCGAGAGCCGGGCGTTCCCTCTTCATCTGGATGTGGCGATGGCGTGGTTGCTGGTGCTGCTGGTGGTGTTTTTCCTGCAGGGGAGGGATCCCTCGCTGAGCGACCGTTTCTGCAATTCAACCACGGCGATGATGGTGGACGGCGAATGGTGGCGTCCGTTCACCGCGCTGTTCCTGCACGCGGACGGGGCGCACCTGCTGGGGAACGCGCTCTTGGGCGGGGTGTTCTGCGTGCTGGTGGCGCATGCGGTGGGCGCGGCGCGCGGGTGGTTCCTGATCCTTGCCTGCGGCACGATCGCCAACGCGGTGAACGCGGCGTCGCGCATGCCGGACGAGTTTCGCTCGCTCGGAGCGTCCACGGCCACCTTCGCGGCGCTGGGCATCCTCGTGGGCCATGCGACGCGGCTGGCGTGGATGATGCGGTCGTTCCAGGGGTTCCGCATGTTGTTTGTCCCGCTGATCGCGGGCGGCATCCTGCTCGGATGGTTCGGGGGCGGCGGAGCCGACGCGGGGAATACCGATGTGGCCGGTCATGTGCTCGGGTGGCTTACCGGAGTGGTGGCCGGGTTTTTCCTCGGCAAGCCGAGATTGCAAACCGTGTCCCCGCGCATCCGCGCTTGATGAGCCACGACCGGACGCGCATGTTAACCGCCATGAGCAGGCTTAACGCCAGACGAACGGGGAAACGGGGCGGGCTGCTGCGGTGGATTCTTGCCACGTTGTTTCTCGGCACGGTCGCCGGTTGCGTCGCGTTGATGTTCACCGGGGTGCCTGCGAAGGTGAAGCGCGGAGTTGTCGAGATTCGTGAGACGTGGCGCGCGGTCCGCAGCGCCGATGAGGAGGCGATCCGCCGCGAGGTCGAGGAAAGCTTGCGTGCCGAAATGGAGCGCGAACCCGCGGAAGCGCGCGGAGACCAGGACGAATCCGGGGACGAGCGGCCCCGCATCGACCCTCCGCCGGTCACTACGCGTATCGGCTCGGTCATGGACGTGCGCGAGTTGAGGTCCGGCATTCCGTTCGAGACCGAGCTGAACTTCGGCGAGGGGGCGTCGGCATCCGCCGAGCGCGCGAACGAGGACAGCTTCACCGCGCGCTACACGCTGAACCTGCGGGTGCCCGCGCCCGCGACGACCGTCGGTGAACTGGAAACCCTGAACCCGAACCTGTCGGCGATGCTGCCGGGCCTGCACGACTTGTTCGGCACGGCGGAGGTCTCGCCGTGGTTCCACACGCTTCACGATAACAAGCTTTCCCGCGTCCGCCGCGACGCGCACACGCTCAACACGATCCTGACCAAGCACAACGTCTATGACTGCGAGACGATCCTCCACCTGCGCGGCGCGGACGGCACCCGGGTGTTCTGGCTGCAATCGATGATGGACGTCGTCTCCGACGGTTCCGACGGCGACCGCCTGCCGGAAATGCCCGACGAGATCGTCAATTCGACGAATTACCAGCCGTTCACGAGCTACGGCTGGCGCAAGCGCACGAGCCGTCCGAACCCGATGATCGCCGGCTGGGAGCGGCGCATCGAGAACGCCCGCCGTGAAATCGCCGATCCGGACACGACGGACGAGCGCAGGGCGTGGCTGCAAGACCGCAAGGCGTATCTTAAACGCGGCATCGAGGACATGACCTACCGCAGCTACCTGATCGCCGAGCACGATCCGTTCATCGTGATTCCGGTGAACCTGATCACCGCGCGCGACGATCCGTTCGCGCCGAAGGTCGGGGATTTCGCGGTGGTGGTGCACGAGGAGAGCCTCTATCCGGCCATCGTCGGCGACGGGGGGCCGAACTTCAAGGTGGGCGAGGCCTCGCTGCGGATGGCGCGCGCGATCAATCCGCGCTCGAATCCCTACCGTCGGCCGGTGACCGACCTGACCGTCAGCTACATCGTGTTTCCCGGCAGCAAGGACACGCCGCATGGGCCGCCGGACTACGAGCGCATCCGCACGCGCTGCGCCGAGTTGCTGAAAAAAATCGGCGGGCTGGGCGAGGGCTACGAGCTGCACGAATGGGAGAACCTGCTGCCGGAATCCTGAGTCGGCGGACCGCCGCGCGAACGGAAGCCGGACCCGATGCCCGATGAAAACCGAACGTCTCGACACCCTGCTCGTCGCCCGCGGGTTGTGCGGCTCGCGCGAGCAGGCCAAGCGGCTCGTGCTGGCCGGGAAAGTGCGGAGCGGCGGCCGGGTAATGGACAAACCGGGTGCGAAGATGCCGGGCGACGCGCCCGTCGAGGTGCTCGAGTCACCCCGGTTCGTCGGCCGCGGTGGGTTCAAGATTGAGGGCGCGCTGGACCACTTCGGGATCGATCCCGCCGGCCGGGTTTGCCTGGACGTGGGTGCATCGACCGGAGGATTCACCGATTGCCTGTTGCAGCGCGGGGCCGCGCGCGTCCATGCGATCGACGTGGGCACCAACCAGTTGGTTTGGAAGCTCCGCAACGACCCGCGCGTGATCGCGCGCGAGAAATTCAACGCCCGCAATCTCGAACCCGCGGACCTCGGCGAGCCGGTGGACCTCGCGGTGATGGATCTGTCATTCATTTCGCTGACCAAGGTGCTTCCCGCCGTTTTCCGGGTGATTGGGCCGGGCGGTTCGATTGTGTGCCTGATCAAGCCGCAGTTCGAGTTGGAGCGCGGTGACATCGGGGCCGGCGGCATTGTGCGCGACCGGGCGCTACACCAGCGGGCGGCCACGAAGATCCGCGACTTCGTTGCCGCCGCGGCCGGTCCGGAATGGCGCGGCGTGATGGAATCGCCGATCACCGGCACCGATGGCAATCGTGAGTTCCTCGCGTGGATCGGCGGATTCAAATGATGGCAAGGCTCTGGCCGCGGGCGAGGATTCAAGGGGTAGGGGAATGCCTCCGCCTGAGCCTGAATAGCGGCGCGGCTGCTGCGATTCATCACGCGAATTCTCTTGGTTGCTTGAACCGCCGCCCAAATCCGCATTGACTGGCCCCGCCCATGAATACGGCCACCTCCTTGCTCACCCGTCGCAATATCGCCCTCATCATCGCCCTCATCGGCTACCTCGTCCCCTGGTTTGTGGAAATTCCCGGTCTTTCCGAAGCCGGTCACCGCCTGCTCTCGATCTTCCTGCTTGCGGTGATCCTGTGGATGAGCGAGGCGATCCCGCTCTTCGCCACCTCCTCGATGGTGATTTTCCTGTTGGTGCTCACCTTGAGCGATGCTTCCGAGGACTTGATGTGGGGTGTGGCGGAAGGATTCACCGATGGTGAAGCACCGGCGTATGCCATGTATTTCGCCACGCTGGCCTCGCCGGTGCTGATCCTCTTCCTCGGCGGGTTTTTCCTGGCAAATGGCGCGGCCAAATTCGGCCTCGATAAGAATCTTTCGGCGATCATGTTGAAGCCGTTCGGCACCAAGCCGACGCGGGTGCTGCTGGGGCTGATGCTCATTACCGGATTCCTCTCGATGTGGATGAGCAACACGGCGACCACCGCCACCCTGATGGCCGTGGTGCTGCCGCTGATCCGGGGGCTGGCCCCGGAGGACCGCCTGCGCGCGGGCCTCGCCCTCGGCGTGCCGTTCGCGGCAAACATCGGCGGGATGGGGACACCCGTCGGCAGCCCGCCGAACGCCATCAGCATCGCGGCGCTCGGCGACGCGGGATCGGTCACGTTCACGCAATGGATGCTCTTCGCCATTCCGCTGACGGCGGTGATGCTGGTTCTCACCTGGCTGGTGCTGGTGTTCTGCTTCCGCACCAAGACCCCGGCGATCGAGTTCTCGATGGAGCAGAAATGGAACAAATCCACTCCGGCATGGATCTATTACGCGACGGCCGTCGTCACGATCGGCATGTGGGTCACCGAGAGCCTGCACGGCGTCAACTCTTTCATCATCGGCCTGCTGCCGGTGACGGTGCTCTTGTCCACCGGCGTGATCAACACGCGCGAGTTCCGCTCGATGGAGTGGGACGTGCTGTGGCTGGTGGCGGGTGGCATCGCGCTCGGCCGCGGCGTGGCGGTCTCGGGTTTTGACGACTGGATGGTCGGGCTGATCGACTGGCAGAACATCCCGCCGATGTTCATCGGCGGGATGCTCGCGGCGGCGGCGCTGTTCCTGAGCACGTTCATTTCCAACAGCGCGGCGGCGAACCTGCTCGCGCCGATGGCGGTGGCGATCGCGACTTCCACGGATTCCGGGCCGGTGGCGACGGTGGCATACGTGGCCCTGGCCTGTTCCATGGCGATGGCGATGCCGATCAGCACGCCGCCGAACGCCATCGCGTATGCCTCCGGCGCGATCCGCACGCCGGACATGGCCAAGGCAGGCCTGATCATCGGCTTCATCGGCATCGCCGCGCTATACCTGCTGCTGCCGCACCTCGTGCGCTTCGCAGGCTACTAGTGGGGAAGAAACACATCCGTCCGCCGCCGCTCCGCCACCTGAATCAATGAAACCACCGATCCTCTGCCTAGCCGCGAGCAACGATGAAGCCGCGCCGGTTGCGGAGCGGCTCGAGCGGCTGGTTGCGGAGCACGGCATCCGCGTGTCACGGGAGATGGACGGACGGGCGGCTGTGGCGTTCGTCGCTGCCGGGAGCGCCGGTGAAGCCGGGCGCATTCTGGAGGAGCTGCATGAAAGCGCGGGCCACTCGGCGACGCGGGTTGTGGGGGTGGGGAGTTTCGGTGAGGGCGGAGGAAAGGGCGGACCCCGGTTCGACGTGGTGGTCGAGTCCGGCGACGATGCCGCGCTGGCGGAGGTGCTGCGCGACCAGTTCACCCGGTTCGTGATCGCCCATGCGCCGGACCTGCTGGAGGAGACGGCCGGGATGCTGGATCTCTCGATGGTTTCCGGCGCGCTGGCAAGCGCGCGCGACAACCTGATCCGGCTGAGCGGGCGCTACGAGGTGTTCGAGGATTCGGTGCTTGGCTCGCCGGACAAGCGTGACGACGAGCTGGAGGAGGCGATGATCCATGAGATCGACCGGCTTTTCGACAATCCGCCACGCGTTCGCCTCGGGCCGGGAGAAATTTTCGCGCGCGAGGGCGACGATTCGCCTGGCATCTGGATCATCCTCGACGGGCAGGTCGAACTCTACCGGCTGGTGGATGGCGAGGACGTGGTGTTTCATTCCGAATCGGCGGGCAGGATCGTGGGGCTGATGTCGCTCTACCGCCAGAGTCCGATATTCTACAGTTGCCGGGCGAGGACCGAATGCACGATGTTGTATCTGCAGCGGGATGGGATCCGCCGGGCGATCCATGAAAGCCCTGAATTCGCCGGGCATCTGATCGGTGTGATTTTGCGTTCGATGGCCCGCCGCAACCGCCGGGCGGCGCAGTTGCTGATCAAGAACCGCACGCTCAACCACAAGCTTACCGAAGGGAAGGCGGAGCTGGAGCGAACGCTCGATGACCTGAGGAAAGCGCAGGACCGCCTGGTCGAGTCGGAAAAGATGAACACGCTCGGCATCATCGCGGCCGGCATGGCCCACGAGCTGAACAATCCGGTGGCGGCGATCCTCCGCGCCAGCGACCATCTCCGCGAGGACCTGGTCGGGCTGATGGGTGAGGTGCAAGGCCTGCGTGGTGCGGCCGGGGCGCTGGAAACGGCGGTCAAGCGGCAACCCATGTCCACACGCGAGGAACGGGAGGCCCGCAACACGCTGGCGGACGCCATGGGCGGCGACCGGAAGCTCGCGGGCGAACTGATCGCCGCGGGCATCCGCGGCAGGGACGAGCTGGAGCGATTGCTTGAGCGCTGCGGGGACATTCCGCGGCACCAGGCTGTCGTGCGTGTCGTGCGCGGTGGCCGGCTCGGCGGTTCGTTGCGCAATCTGGAGACGTGCTCGCGGCGGATTTCCAAGCTGGTGCGGTCGCTGAAGGTCTTCGCGCGCGACGACCAGGACTGGCAGGACGGCATCGATGTGAACCAGACGCTCGAGGACGTCGTGGCGCTGCTGGGCAGCCATTTGCGCGGCATCGATCTGCGCAAGGACTACAGCGCCCTCCCTCCGGTGAAGTGCATGCCCTCGCAGCTTGAACAGGTGTGGACGAACGTTCTCATCAACTCGATCCAGGCGATGGATGGCGAGGGCGTGATCCGCATCGAGACCGGTTTCAGCGAGAGCGAGGGAATGATCTCGGTGGTCATCGAGGACCACGGCCCCGGCATCCCGCCCGAGGTGCAGCCGAAGTTGTTTCACAGCCGTTTCACCACCCGCGCCGGGCGGATCGAGTTCGGTCTTGGCCTTGGCCTTCCTATCAGCAAGACGCTCGTGGCCAACCATGGCGGCGAGATTTCGTTTCAATCCGAGCCGGGGCGCACCCGGTTCACCATTCTCATCCCACCCAACCCACCCGAACCACAGACATGAAAAAAATCGCCATTCTCTGCATCGAGGACGAACCGGAGGTCCGCGAGGCCGTCCTGCGCGACCTCCACCCGCTCGAATCCCATTTCATCATCGAGGCCTCCGGCGACACTGCCGACGCCGCGGCCGTTCTCGCCGAATTCGCCAACCGCGACGTCCTGCCCGGGCTGATCCTCTGCGACCACCGCCTGCCGGGTGAGAACGGCGTGGAATTCCTGGAGCGCATTCACAAAACCGAGGATTATCGGGATACGCGCAAGGTGCTGCTCACCGGCCAGGCCGGGCACAAGGACACGATTCAGGCGGTGAACCATGCCGGGCTCAACCACTATCTGGCCAAGCCATGGGACGCCGCGGATCTGGTCGAGACATCGAAGGACCAGCTCACGCGCTACGTGCTCGGCCGCGAGGATGTTGATCCGATGGACTATCTGGAGGTGCTGGATGCGCCGAAGCTGCTGGAAGCCATCGCCGCGCGCGGCGGCCCGTCATGACGGGCGGTTTGCCCAATGCTCTTCCTTTGGAAGAATTTCCAACCGTAGGCGCGATTGTGAAATCGCGGGTTGTGGGCCCGGGCGGCGTCCACCCGCCCCATTCTCACGCATGGGCCTGCGTTCCGGCCTGAAGCAACAGCATTGGGCGGTTCGCCTGCGCTTTTGTAACGCTTCACGCGGCCGCCGGGATGGCTTCGGCGCTGTTGTTCCGTGGTGGCAGGCACAGCAGGAGTTCGCCGATCAGGAAGAGAAGCATGGCGATGAGGAAGGCGCGCCAGACGTCGCGCGAGAGGGTGCGGTCGCCCGTTTCCCCGGCCTGTTCGAGCAGGGTGGGGTTGGCGCCTTCGAGCAGTTCGTCGAGGCGCTCGCGGGAGAGGACTTCGGGGTCGTCCTCGATGGACGGGCGGTTGACGGCGAGCAGGCGGTCGCCGAGGCGGTACACGCCGGCTTCGTGGGCGGCGTTGGCGGGATCGGGTTTGCCGTAATCATCGAGGCGGGTGCGGGTTTCATCGCCGAAGAGGCCCGCATCACGCGCGCCGACCGTGCTGATGTATCCGGCGTCGAAACGTTCGGAGCCGGCGGCGATGAGGCGCTGGACGGCCGGGAGGAGGACATCGGCGTCGCCAAGGTTCGACCACGTGTAATCGGGCAGGCTACCGAGGAACCAGGCGGTGCCGCGGTCGAGCACCATGCGGGAGAGGAACACCTCGCCGTCCTCCCAGCGGGCGAGCGGCGCGAGGGCGTCGCCCTGGGGAATCTGGCGGCGGATCGAGCGCAGGCGGTCGGCGGTGATGGGCGAGCCGTCGAGCCCGTCGCGGAGCAGGCCGTCGCCGCGGTTCCAATCCTGGAGGATGAAGAACGACCCGCGCGCCGCGTCCTCGGGTTCGCTCCAGCCCGCGCCGAGAAAGGTCGCGTCGGGTGCGGTGGCGGAGCCTGGTGGCAGGAACATGACGTGGCCGCCATCGCCAACGAAATCCTCGACGAGGTTTGCGGCGGAGCCCGTCGGCATCGGTGCGGCCCAGAGGATGGCGGAGAGTTCGGAGGTGTTCAGGTTCGTCGCATCGGCCGGGTCGATGCGTTCGGCCTCCTGACCGCCGTATCCGGGGGGGGCCGCGGCCAGTGAGAGATAGGAGGCGGCTTCACCGCGCGGGGCGACGATGGCGGTGCGGACCGGGCGATCAGGCCCATATGCGAAGTAGGCGACGTTGTCGCGTGGATTGCCGTCGGCCGGGATGGAGACCCAGCCGTGGCCGGATTCGCTGTCGGGCGGCAGGGTGAGGCGCTGCTGGAATGTGAGCGACTGGGCGGGGAGGGTGAGCATTTCGGTGGTGCTGGCACCATCGAGCTGGATCGTGAGCGGGATATTCGCCGTGCCGCGCGCCGCGACGTCGCGAACGATCTGGAGGTCGAGGACGAGTTCGTCTCCGGCGCGTCTTGAGCCGACCAGTGAGATGGAATTATTGGGCGCGGTCTCTCCGGTGAGTGCGAGGATGCGCACGGCGGGCGGCTGGGGCAGGGCGAGGATGCTGGCGCGTGCGCCTGCCCAGCGTTCTTCGGACGCCTCCCAGTTGGTGGCCTGAAGGTCGGATGCGAGCCAGACCTCGGAGCGGCCGGGGGTCTCGGCGAGGTATTCGGCGGCGCGGGTGACCAAGGCGGGGAAATCGGCTGCGGTGTCGGTAGCGGAGGTCTGGGAGATTTCGGGCAGGACGTCGGGCGACGGGACCTCCATCGGATCACCGGTGGCGCTGTCGATGAGCACAAGGCGTGCTCCGCCGAGTGAGGTCATCGCCTCGGCGATGCGTTCGAGGACGATGGCGCGGCGCGGTTCGAGGCCGTCGCCGGGGCGGATTTCCATGGATGCGGAGCGGTCGAGGATGAGGACCACGGTGTCGATCGCTCCGCCACCCCAGCCGAGAAGGCCGGAAACGACCGGGCGCGCGGCGGCAAACATGAGCGCGGCGATGGCGAGCGCTCGGCAGGTAAGGATCAGGATGTGGCGGAGCTTCTTCTTGCCCCGCGACTCACGTGTGGCCTTGAGCAGGAACTGCATGGCCGCCCACTTCACCGTCTTGTGGCGGCGGCGGTTGATGAGGTGGATGATGACCGGGATCGAGGCGGCCAGCACGCCCCAGAGCAGCGCTGTGTTGAGGAAGGTCATGGGTGTGTAATGCGGAAGATCGGGAAAGCTAGAATGCGGAAATGCGCCTCACTTTTTGGTCTTGGACAGGCGGGCGGTGAGGAATTCGCGCAGCAGGGGTTCCAGCGGGGTGTCTGTGGTCACGAGCTGGTAGTCGGCGCTGGCGTCCGAGCATTTCGCGCGAACGGCGGTGAGGAATTCGCGCAGCGCGGTTTTGTATTCGGCGGCGATGAGCGACGGCTCGGCGACCAGAGCGGTGCCATCCTCGAGATCGACGAAACGGTGCGGGCGCTCGAACTCGAAACCGACTTCCTGCGGGTCCATGAGGTGGAAGACGGCGATATCGTGCTTGCGGAAGCGCAGGTGTTGCAGGGCGTCGCCGAATTCCGCGGGATCGGTGAAGAGGTCGGAGAGGATGACGACGAGGGCGCGCTGGGCGATTTTCTCGGCGATGGTGTGGAGGGCGTCGAGCAGGCCGGTGGGGCCTTCGGGTTCAAGCGCGGCGAGTGTGGAGAACAATCGCTCGAGGTGGGCGGCGCGGCGGCTGGGCGGCACTTCGAGGTGGAGCTTGTCGGTGCAGATCGAGAGGCCCGCGGCGTCGCCCTGGTTGACGAGCAGGTAGGAGAGCGAGGCGGCGATCTTGCGGGCGAATTCGATCTTCTTCTCGCCCGCGCCCTCGAATTCCATTGAGCCGGAGGCATCGACCACGAAGTAGGCGCGGAGGTTGGTATCGGCTTCGAATTCCTTGATGTAGAAACGGTCGGAGCGGGCGAAGACCTTCCAGTCGAGCCGGCGGGTGTCGTCGCCGGCAACGTATTTGCGGTATTCCGCGAACTCGACTGACGAACCGCGGTGTGGTGAGCGATGCTTTCCTGCGACGTTGCCCATCATCGGCACCCGTGATTCGACGGGGAGTGATCCGAGGCGGGAGAGGAGGTCGCGGTCGATGAAGGAGTGCATGAGAATTATTCGTCCCGCATTTCGCGGATGAGGCGTTCGACGATTTTGGAGGAAGTCATGCCCTGGGACTCGGCGGCGAAGTTGGTGATGACGCGGTGGTTGAGGACGGACGGTGCGACGGCCTCGATGTCGTCGAGCGACGCCATGTAGTGGCCGCGAAGCGCGGCGCGCGACTTGGCACCGAGGATGAGGTATTGAATGGCGCGCGGGCCGGCACCCCAGCCGACGGTGTCCTTGATCCATTGCGGGGCCTCGGGCTGGCCGGGGCGCGTTTTGCGGACCAGGTTGACGGCGTAGTCGTAGAGATGCTCTGGTACGGGGACGCGGCGGACGAGTTGCTGGTAGGCGATGATTTTCTCCCCTTCGATGAGGGCTTCGAGGGCTCCCTTGGCCGATCCGGTGGTCTCCTCGGCGATCCGTTTTTCCTCGGCCGCACTCGGGTAGTCGAGCTGGATGAGGAACATGAAGCGGTCGAGCTGGGCCTCGGGCAGAGGGTAGGTGCCCTCCTGCTCGATCGGGTTCTGGGTGGCGAGGACGAAGAAGGGCGGCTGGAGTGTGTAGGTATGACCCAGCACGGTGACCTTGTTCTCCTGCATCGCCTCGAGCATGGCGGACTGGGTTTTCGCGGGGGCGCGGTTGATCTCGTCGGCCAGGACGATGTTTGCGAAGACGGGCCCCTTGACGAACTCGAACTCGCGGCGGCCGCCGCTCCCGGATTCCTGAATGATGTCGGTGCCGGTGATGTCGGCGGGCATCAGGTCGGGGGTGAACTGGATGCGGTTGAATGAAAGGTGGAAAGTTTGTGCAACGGACGAGACGAGGAGCGTCTTGGCGAGGCCCGGCACGCCCATGAGCAGGGCATGGCCGCGGGCGAAGAGGCAGATGGCGAGTTGCTCGACAACCTCGTCCTGGCCGATGATGGATTTGGCGATTTCGCTGCGGAAGGCCTGGTAGGTTTTTCCGAGTTCGTCGATCGCGGCGACGTCGTCGGGGGGGAGTCCGTGGCTGGTGGCGGCTTCGGCGGAGGTGGCGGGTGATTCGGCGGTCTCTGCGGTGTCCGCGGGTGATTCCGTTACTTCGGGCGTGGCGACCGGGGTCTCGTTCGCGGGCATCGTTTCGCTGGTTTTATTTTCCATGTCGGCTTAGTGATGAAAGCGATGCTAGGCCAAGGGGTTGTTTTGTCGAGGGGGGATGCGCGGATCTGTGTATTTTCCCGTTCGGGAGGCTTCATCCCACTGGTGTGGGAGGGCAAAAGCGGGTGCAGAGGCCGTCGCCGGCGACAACCGCGGCAAGTCGGTCCGGGTGGCGGCCATTGGCGATGCAGCATTCGATGCCAGAATCAAGCGCATGCCGCACGGCTTCGAGCTTGGAGGCCATGCCGCCGATGGAGAAGCCGCCCTTGTCGGGCCGGGCGTGTCGGGCGACGGACGAGGTGTCCGACGCGCGCGCGACGAGGTTGCCGGTTTCGGGATCGAGCAGGCCGTCGGCGCTGGTTAGGAAGACGATGCGTTCGGCGCGGACGAGGCGGGCGACGCGGACGGCGAGCATATCGTTGTCGCCGAATTTCAGCTCCTCGACGGCGACGGTGTCGTTCTCATTGATGATGGGCAGCATGCGCGGCACGGCGAAGAGGCGCTCGAGGGTGTCGTGGACGAGGGTGGAGCGCTCCGGGGTGGCAAGGTCGCTGGCGGTGAGCAGAATCTGCGCGACGGGGATGTCGAAATGGGCGAACAGCCCGCTATAGCTTTCCATGAGACGCGCCTGGCCGACGGCGGCACAGGCCTGGCGGGTGGCGGTGTCGGCGGGATATTGGCCGAGGCCGAGCGCGGAGACGCCGCAGCCGACCGCGCCGGAGGAAACGAACAGGCACCTCCGCCCGGCATCGATCAGGCCGGCGATGGCGGAGACGAGGTGGATGAGGGCCGCGCGGTCGATGGTGCCGTCCGCCTCGCGGGTGAGCACGCCGGTGCCGGCCTTGATGACGGTGGGGTTGGGGATCATGCCGGGCAGCGGCCGGTTTTTCAGGCGTTGCGGATCGAGGTGACGGCGGCGGCCATGTCGGGCGCGCGGAATGTCGAGGAACCGGCGACGAGGACGTTGGCCCCGGCGGCGGCGCAGGAGGCGGCGGTGGCGGCGTCGATGCCGCCGTCAACCTCGATGTGCCATTCGCCGCCGGTTTCGTCGCGCAGGGCGGCGGCGGCGCGGATTTTCGGCAGCACCTCGTCCATGAACGCCTGGCCGCCGAAGCCGGGGACCACGGTCATGCAGAGCAGCAGGTCGATGGCGTCGAGGTGGGGTTTCACGGTTTCGAGCGAAGTGGCGGGGTTGATGGCGAGGCCCGCCTGGCAGCCCGCCGCGCGAATGCGGCGCAGGGTTGCGGCGACGTCGTGTTCGGCCTCGACGTGGACGGTGACGAGGTCCGATCCGGCGGCGATGAAGCGGTCGAGATAATGGTCGGGCCGCGAGATCATGAGGTGGACGTCGAGGAAGATGTCGTTGGTTTCGTGGACGGCCTGGACCATGGCGGGACCGAACGAGATGTTGTCCACGAAATGGCCGTCCATGACGTCGAGGTGGAGCCAGTCGGCCCCTGCGCGGATGGCGCGGGAGACTTCTTCGCCGACGCGGGAGAAATCGGCGGCGAGCAGCGATGGGGCGACCACGCGGTCGCGGCAGGTCTTGGGAATCACGGGGGGATTCCAGAGGAATCGGAGGGGCAGGGGAAGGCGGAAATGTAACGCATGCCGGACCCTCCCGGGCGCGGCCCCCGGGGGAATCCCGGGAAAAGATTCACATCGCCGCACGGCATCACGTTCGACGGCGATGGCAACCTGCATGTGATGGGCTGGAACGCGACCGGGCGCGTCAGCAAGCTGGTGCGCGTGGCGGATTGAGCCGGGGGGGCGTGCCATCCGGCGCGTCGAAAAAGGCAAACTCCGGGATTGCCAATTCGCGCGATCCGTATAGAAGCGCGCCCGCGCGTTTTTTGTGCGCGCGCCAACACCGACCCGAACCCCACCTGGAATGAAGGACCTCACCAAATACCGCAACATCGGCATTTTCGCCCACGTCGATGCAGGCAAGACGACCACCACCGAACGCATCCTCAAGCTAACCGGAAAAATCCACAAGCTCGGCGAGGTCCACGACGGCGAATCCACCATGGACTTCATGGACCAGGAGGCCGAGCGCGGCATCACGATCCAGTCCGCCGCGACCAGTTGCTTCTGGAAGGACCACCAGTTCAACGTGATCGACACGCCGGGGCACGTGGACTTCACCATCGAGGTGTACCGTTCGCTCAAGGTGCTCGACGGCGGCGTCGGCGTGTTCTGCGGGTCCGGCGGGGTGGAGCCGCAATCCGAGACGAACTGGCGCTACGCGAACGACTCGAAGGTCGCGCGGATCATCTACGTGAACAAGCTCGACCGGATCGGCGCGGATTTCTACCGCGTCGTCGGGCAGGTGAAGCGGGTGCTCGGCGCGCATCCGCTGGTGATGGTGCTGCCGATCGGCACCGAGTCGGACTTCAAGGGTGTGGTGGACCTGCTGACGATGAAAGCCCACATCTGGGACGACACCGGCCAGCCGGAAAACTTCACGGTCGGGGAGATTCCCGCCGACATGGTGGACAAGGCGAATGAATACCGCGCCGCGATGGTGGAAAGCGCCGTCGAGCAGGACGACGAGGTGATGGAGGCCTACCTCGAGGGCAACGAGCCGGACATCGAAACGATCAAGCGCTGCATCCGCAAGGGCACCATCGATTTGGCGTTTTTCCCTACGTATTGCGGTTCGTCGTTCAAGAACAAGGGGCTCCAGCCGATTCTCGACGCGGTGGTGGATTTCCTGCCCTCGCCGCTGGAAGTGAAGCCGCTGCCGGAAGTGGACGCCGAAGGCAACGAGACCGGAGAATTCGCCACGGCGGATTCCTCCAAGCCGCTGCGCGCGCTCGCCTTCAAGATCATGGATGACAAGTATGGCGCGCTCACCTTCACCCGCATCTACTCGGGCACGCTCAAAAAGGGCGGGACGGTTCTCAACTCGTTCACCGGCAAGACCGAGCGGGTCTCGCGCATGGTCGAGATGCATGCCGACGACCGCAACGAAATCGACACCGCCCAGGCCGGCGACATCGTTGCCATCGTGGGTCTCAAGAATGTCCAGACCGGCCACACGCTGTGCGACGAGAAGAACCCGGCCACCCTGGAACCAATGGTTTTCCCCGACCCCGTGATCTCCATCGCGGTGGCCGCCAGGGACAAGGCGAACGCGGAGAAACTCGCCAATGCCATTGGCAAGATGGTGGCCGAGGACCCCTCGTTCCGCGTCGAGACCGACGAGGACTCCGGCGAGACCATCCTCAGGGGCATGGGCGAGCTGCACCTCGACATCAAGATCGACATTCTCAAGCGCACCCACAAGGTGGAGGTGGAGGTCGGCGCGCCGCAGGTCGCCTACCGCGAAACCATCACCCGGCCGACGTCCGACAGCTACACCCACAAGAAGCAGTCCGGCGGCTCCGGCCAGTTCGCGAAGATCGACTACACCATCGAGCCGCTCGAGCCGGGTTCCGGCTTCATGTTCGAGTCCACAGTGGTCGGCGGCAACGTGCCGAAGGAATTCATCCCCGCCGTCGAGAAGGGCTTTAGGGTCTCGACCGACCGCGGCCCGCTGGCGGGTTACCCGTGCCTCGACTTCAAGGTGACGCTCACCGACGGCGGCTTCCACGCGGTGGACTCCTCGGCGATCGCCTTCGAGATCGCCGCCAAGGCGGCCTACCGCCAGACGATGCCCAAGGCTGGCCCGCAGATCCTCGAGCCGATGATGAAGCTCGACGTCTTCACTCCTGAGGAGAAGGTCGGCGACGTGATCGGCGACCTCAACCGCCGTCGCGGCATGATCCAGGGCCAGGAACCGACACCCGGCGGCGTGCGCGTGAAGGCGGAGGCCCCGCTGTCCGCGATGTTCGGTTACATCGGCGACCTGCGCACGATGACGTCCGGCCGCGGCCAGTTCTCGATGGAGTTCTCGCACTACGCGCCGTGCCCGAAAAACGTGTCCGAAGAGGTGATCGCCGCCGCGAAGGCACGGGAAGAGGCGCTCAACAAGTGATCGAAGGCGTCGGATACGGGTGACGCGGGAGGTCGGAGCGGACGTCATCCGACCGGAATGCCAACCTTCGCGCGAGGGCGCGCGAAGGAACACGCGGGGGCGCGTGTGGTCCCCCTTGCCCGCACCCGTGGGGTGAAGGCATTGGGTCCGGTGTGCCGCCCGCCCCTCAATCCCGGCGGTGGATTCCAAGGTTCACACGCCGCGGACGCCCCGGAGGATGCGTCCGTGCCTGTTGGTGGCGAGCGTCAGGCGAAGATGTCGCGGACGACGCGGGACGGCTGGGTGATGTTCGAGAGGCGCTGGGCGACGCCCTGGAACGGGTAGGTGAACTGGTGGTGGTCGTATCCCAGGAGGGCGAGGAGGGTGGCGTGGAAGTCGTGGGCGCTGACCTTGTCGCGGATGGCGTCGAAGCCGACGGGATCGGTCTCGCCGAGGGTGAATCCGGGTTTCACACCGCCGCCGGCCATCCAGATGGTGTAGGCGGAAGGTGAGTGGTCGCGCCCGATGTTGCGCATCTCGAGGCCGCCGCGGTTCTCGCGCATGGGGGTGCGGCCGAATTCGCCGGACCAGATGACGAGGGTGTCCTCCAGCAGGCCGCGCTGCTTGAGATCCTTGATGAGGGCGGCGATGGGGCGGTCGATCTCGCGGCATTTGTCGGCGAAGCCGCGGACCAGGCAGGTGTTGTCGTCGGTGCCGTGCGAGTCCCAGCCCCAGTCGAAGAGCTGGATGAAGCGGACGCCGCGCTCGGCGAGGCGGCGGGCGAGCAGGCAGTTGTTGGCGAACGACTCGCGGCCGGGGCTGGTGCCGTATGCGCCGTGGACGGCCTCGTTTTCCTTCGAGATGTCGAAGGCGTCGGAGGCGTGGATCTGCATGCGGAAGGCCATTTCGTATTGGGAGATGCGGGTGAGCGTCTCGGGGTCGCCGACGTCGTTGGAGATGTGTTCGTTGAGCGAGTTGAGTGCGTCGAGGCTGCGGCGGCGCATGTCGCGCGGGATGCCATCCGGATTGCCAAGGTAGAGGACGGGGTCGCCCTGGGAGCGGCACTGGACGCCCTGATAGACGCTGGGGAGGTAGCCGGCGCCCCAGAGGGCCTTGCCGCCGTCCGGGTTCTTGCCGCCGGAGGTGAGGACGATGAAGCCGGGGAGGTTCTGGTTTTCGGAGCCCAAGCCGTAGGTGGTCCACGCGCCGGCGGACGGGCTGCCGGGCAGGGCGTTGCCGGTGTGGAGCAGGAGCTGGGCGGGGCCGTGGTTGAACTGGTCGGACCACATCGACTTGATGAAGCAGCATTCGTCGATGACCTCCTCGAAGTGGGGCATGCGGTCGGAGATCCACTGGCCGGATTCGCCGGCCCGGTGGAACGGGTAGAGCGAGCCGAGCATTTCGGGCACGCCCTGGATGAATGCGAACTGGCGGCCCTCGAGGTATTCCTGCGGGCACGGTTTTCCGTCGAGCTTCTTGAGTTCGGGTTTGTAGTCGAAAAGCTCGAGCTGGCTGGGCGCGCCGGCCATGTGGAGGTAGACCACGCGTTTCGCCTTGGGCGCGAAATGCGGGGCGGCGGGGGCGAGGGGAGTGGATGAGTCGCGGGCGATCCTGGCGGCGGACGCGCCGGTGAGCGAGTTGAGCCAGACGGCGGCGAGCGACATGGCGGAGCCGCCGAGGAAGTGGCGGCGCGTGACGTGCTGGACGCGGTCGCGGTGGAATTGGGTGGCTGGATCGAGCATGGTGATGAGAGGTCTTAATTAAGATGTATCGGCGTCCATTCTCCTCATTCTCACGAATGGGCCTACATTTGCTTTCAGCGGTTCAGGGCGTGGTCCGAGTTGAGGAGGGTGTTGGCGACGAGGATGAGGGCGGCGCGCTCCGGGGTGCCGTCGTCGGCGAGGGCGGCGGCCTCGTCCGGGGCTGCGCGGTAGTCAGCGAGGGCGTCGCTGTGGAGATCGACGAGGATGCCGAGGATTTCGGGTTCGGGCGGGCGCAGGGTGAGCATGCGGTAGCCGTGGACCAGCCGGGTTTCCGGGTCGTCGCCGGCGTCGGCCATGCGGGTGGCGAAGGCGGCGGCGAATTCGATGTGGGCGGGGTCGTTGAGGGTGACGAGCGCCTGGAGCGGCGTGTTGGTCGTCTGGCGCTGTTCGGTGCAGAGGTCGCGGTCGGGCGCGTCGAAGGTGAGCAGGCCGGGGTGTCCGGCGGTGCGCTTGTGGTAGGTGTAGATGGCTCGGCGGAAGCGGTCCGGGCCTTCGGAGATGTTCCATGTCGCGCCGCTGTAAACAGAGTTCCACACGCCGTCGGGCTGGGGCGGGAAGACGGGCGGGCCGCCGAGTTCGGGATGCATCAGGCCGGAGAGGGCGAGGCCCTGGTCGCGCACCATTTCGGCGGTGAGCCGCTGGCGCGGGCCGCGTGCGAGCAGGCGGTTGTGGGGATCGATTTCGAGCAGGTTGGCCGGGATGCGGTTGCTCTGGCGGTAGGTCGAGGAGAGCACGATCTCGCGGAGGAACGGCTTGATGTGCCATTGGTGGTGCTCGCGCAGGCGGATGGCGAGGAAATCGAGTAGTTCAGGGTGCGACGGCAGCGCGCCGGAGCTGCCGAAGTCGCCGAGCGTCTCGACAATGCCGATGCCGAACATTTCGGCCCAGAGGCGGTTGGCGAGGACGCGGGCGGAGGTCGGGTTTTTTTCGCTGGTGAGCCAGCGCGCCATGTCGAGCCGGGATTCTGCCTGTTCCGGGCGGCCGAAGATTTCCGGGATGTTCGGCTCCACGACTTCGTCGAGGGTGGTGCGGTTGCCGCGGATGAAGACGCGCGTCTCGCGGGTAGCAGCCTCCGGGCGCTCGCGCATCACCGGGATGGTGAGGCCGTCGATGGAGTTGTAGCGGCTTTGCAGCGAGGCGTGGTGCTGCCATGCCCCGGCGCGCTCCGGATCCGCGAGGGCTTCGGCGAGGCGCGGGTCGGCGGTGGTTTCGACGCGGAAGCGGCGCAGCACGGTGTTCTGGTGGTTGCCGTTGCAGCGCGCGCCGTGGCCGAGCGTGAGTTCGAGGGTTTCGCCGGGTTGCGGCACGGCGGGTTCCTCGGGGACGAACCAGGCGGTGCGCGGGGCCTTCATCATCGGGAACTCGCCGAATCCGCGCGCATTGCCGCGCAGCGTGTCCTGCGGGTCGAACGGGCCGGTGATGTAATCGGCGACGACTTCGCGCACGCGGATTTCGCGGCGTTCGCCTTCTGGCGAGACGAAGTGCGCTTGGAAATTCGTGACCACCGCGCCGCGCTCGTCCCAGTGGGCGGGGTCGTCGTTGAGGGGCAGGATTTCGAGCTTGATCGCGGCGATGTCGGCGGCCGGGCCGCGCAGGGTGAAGACGCTGCTGTCCGGCGTGGTTCCAGAGGAGAGGATGTCGCCGTCGTCGCGCTGGTCGAGCCGCCCGGTGTCGGGCGTGATGAAGGCCTCGGTGGGGCGGAAGAGCGACCATCCGTCGAGCGAAACGGCGGTTTCGCGGGCCTGGTCGTTGATTTCGTTGCGGTAGGAAACGAGCGCCTGTTCGAGTTTCACGGCCTCGGCCTGGAGTTCGGGGTCGGCGGCGACCTTGGTGCGCGGGAAGTCGCTGTCGATGTCCACGTCCTCGGTGTTGTTGAAGAAGGCGAGGAACTCGAAATAGGCTTTGTGGGGGATGGGGTCGTACGGGTGGTCGTGGCACTGCACGCAGCCGATGGTCATGGCGTTCCAGGCGGTCCACGTGGTGTTGGTGCGGTCGATCACGGCCTCCATGCGGTATTCCTCGTCGTCGGTGCCGCCCTCGGTGTTGTTCTGGGTGTTGCGGTGGAAGGCGGTGGCGATCAGGTCGCGCGGGTCGGGATCGTCGAGCAGGTCGCCGGCGATCTGGCGCACAGTGAAGTCGTCGTATGGCATGTCCGCGTTGAAGGCATCGACGACCCAGTCGCGGTATGGCCAGATGTCGCGGTGCGGGTCTTTCTCGAATCCGAACGTGTCGGAGTATCGCGCGAGGTCGAGCCACATGGTGGCCCAGCGCTTGCCGAATGCGGGCGAGGCGAGCAGGCGGTCGGCCACCTCCTCGCGGGCGCGCCGGGGATCCCGGGCGTGGGCGGCGGTGAAGGCGTCGTATTCCTCCAGGGTGGGCGGCAGTCCGGTCAGGTCGAAGGTGGCGCGGCGCAGCCATTCGGCGGGGCCGGCCTCGGAGGACGGGGCGAGATCCTCGCCGTCGAGCCGGGCGAGAATGAAATGGTCGAGCGGCGCGGCGGGCCACGAAGGGTCGGAGATTTCAGGGAGATCGGGCTTCTCCGGCGGCTGGAACGCCCAGTGCTCCATCCACTCCGCGCCCTCGCTGATCCAGCGGGTGAGGATCTCGATTTTCTCGTCGGCGAGCGGATCGGGGTGATGGTCGGGCGGAGGCATGCGCACGGCGTCCTCATTGGTCATGATGCGGGCGATCATCTCGGATTTCTCCGGATGGCCGGGCACGGCGACGGGCAGGCCGGAGTCCCCCTCGCCGAGCACGTCCTCGCGGTAGAGGAAGGAGACACCGCCCGCACGCATCACGCCACCGTGGCAGGTGGTGCAGTTTTTCGTGAGGATGGGCCGGACGTCGCGATTGAAATCAATCGGCGATTCCGCGGCGGCCATGCCGGCGAGGTGAACGGGCAGGGCGAGCAGGAAGAGGTATTGTAGCAGGGTCTGCACGATGAAACGGATACGAAGCACAAAATGGATTGTATCGTGCATGATAGCGGCTCTGGTCGGTCCCGCAAGATCGATGTCTGTCATCCGTTGTCCGTGGAATAGCGTCGTGTTTTTGTTTGGCAACCAATGGATCGCAAGAGCAATACCCGACAATCGCTATACTTCTCCGAGAAGTGTGGATTGGAAACCCAGGTGCCTGCTTGACGGTCGGTGGGGTCACGGGTTGAGTTCGGTGGCGATGGTATGGATGTTGTGGCGCATCATGCCGGTGTAGGTGCCGCGGTCGTGGGTTTTGCCGTCGAGCGTGAAGGTGTCGCCGGGTTTTCCGAGGGCGTCGGAGTAGAGCGTGCGGTCGGAGATGCGCACTCCGGCCTCTTGAGCGACGGTTTCCAGGGCCTTCGGGTTGATGGTGGATTCGGGGAAGACGGCGGGGATGCCGGATTCGCGGAGGAAGGCGACGAGGTCGCGGCGGTCGCGCAGGCCGGCCTCGCTGGCGGACGAGACGCCCTGGAGGCCGCGCACCTCGAGATCGTATGCGTTGCCGAGGTAGTGGAAGGCGTCGTGGCTGGTGACGAGGACGCGCTGTCCGGCGGGGATTTCGCCGAGCGTTTCGCGCGCCCATGCGTCGAGCGTTTCGAGTTCCGCCCGGTAGGACGCGGCGCGTTCGCGGAAGACGCCGGCTCCTTCCGGATCGATGGTGGCGAGGGCGTCGGCAAGCGGGTCGATCACGGCGGCCCAGAGCATCGGGTCGCCCCAGATGTGGGGGTCGAGCGCCCCCGGAAAATCCTCGGCGGCGGCGATCAGTTGCGAGGGGTCGAGCGTTTCGGCAAGGGCGACGACCCGGCGGCCGCGGCCGGACATTTCCTCAAGGGTGCGCTGGAGGCGGCCTTCGAGGTGGTGGCCGTTAAAAACGACGAGGTCGGCGCGTTCGAGCAGGCGGGAGTCGCCGATCCGCGGGATGTAGCTGTGGGGATCGACGTCCGGCCCCATCAGGCCGCGGACGTCGAGGCGGTCGCCGCCAATCTCGCGGACGAGGTCGGCGGCCATCGTCGTGGTGGCAACTACAAGCGGCCGGCCATCACCGGCGGAGGTGTCGCGCCCGCAGGACACCACTCCGGCCGCCAGGATGGCGGCGGCAAGCGCGGGCAGGGAGCGGTAATTCAATCTCACGCCGGGGGGTGTGGTTGGGCAGGCGAGTCTTGGTCAACTCAAAAAATTTAGGTCCGACTAATAATATGCAGGGCGAGCTTATTATGACCGGCGGTTTGTTCGCGCGGGTGACGGACCGGGACCGGAAATGGAGCAGCCGTTTTTGTCAGGCCGGGATTCCGCCATCACTGTGCCGTGCCGCGGGGCGGCGGGTGTTTTCCACGACGATTTTGATTCCTTCCTGGCGCAGATTGGTGGCGAAGGCTTCTTGGATTCGATCGAGCGGGAAGCGATGGGTGATGAGTTTCGTGATCGGCAGGCCGATGCGTTCCGCGCGTTGGAGGAAATGGTAGGCGTTCGGATATTCCCAGCTGTTGTAGGCCCACGAGCCAACGAGGGTGATTTCCTTTTTGCAGAAATCCTCGTGGGGGTTGACCTGGGAGAGGCCGTTTTCGACGAAGAAGCCGACCTCGCAGACGCCGCCGCCGCGACGCACGAGTTTGAAAATCGTGGAGGCGGCCTGTGGCACGCCGGTGACGGAGAATGCGAAATGCGCGCCCATGCCCTTGGTGACGTGGAGCACTTCGTCGGCGAGACTTTCCGCGGACGGGAAGTTGCGGAAGTTGATGGTTTGGTCCGCACCAAGCTGGCGGGCGAGTGCGAGGCGGGCGTCGCTGCCGTCGATCGCGATGATGTTGTTGACTCCGGCGGTGCGCAGGATGGCGACCAGCATGAGGCCGATCGGCCCGCATCCCTGGACGACGACGCGGCTGCGGAAATTGATGTGGCCGGTGGCGCGCGCGCGTTCCAGCGCGTGCGCGGCAACGGCCGCGGGCTCGATGAGAACGCGCAGATCGATGCTCATGTCGTTGACGACGAAAAACGACGATCCCGGACGGATGATGAGCCATTCACCGAAGTAGCCGTTGAAGTGGTTGTCCGGCTCGTCCGGGAGCAGGCCGTAGATGCGGAGGTCATCGCAGAGGTTGGCCTTGGCCGGGTTGTATTTCGCGATCATGCAGGCATCGCTGGTTTCGAGCGTGCTGGTTACGATCTTGTCGCCCGGGCGCACCGGTTTCCCCACGCTGTCCATGGTGACCGCGGGGCCGACCATAACGACTTCGCCGGTTCCCTCGTGTCCGAGCACCACCGGGATCAGACCGAACGGGTCTTTCTTGTAGCAGTGGATGTCCGTGCCGCAGATGCCGCAGGCCTCGACGCGGACGAGGATCTCATCCGGCCGGATTTCCCGCAGCGGGAACTCGCGGAATTCGAGATTTTCCCGTGCGGTGAGAACCGCGGCGCGCCCGGTCGCCGGGATCGCCGGCCTTTGCGGGTGACTGGCGGGAGCGGGGGAGAGTTGTTGCGCCAATACGTCGCGGACGATGCGTTCGATGTCGGAGGATTGCATTCGATGGAAAAAGATATTTCGCCGTGCGGTATGCGCCTGCAAAGCGCCGCCGGGCAAGTCGTTTCCGGTTTGTGGGAGCAAACTCAGGCGAAGAGCTTGTCCACGACGTATGCGGGTTCGACGCCGGTAAGGCGTTGGTCGAGCCCTTGGAACCGGTAGGTGAGCCGGGTGTGGTCAATGCCGAGGAGATGGAGGATGGTGGCGTTGAGGTCGCGGATGTGCATGGGATCCTTGACGATGTTGTAGGAGAAATCGTCGGTTTCGCCGTAGGTCATGCCGGGATTCACGCCGCCGCCCGCCATCCACATGGAGAAGCAGCGGGGGTGGTGGTCGCGTCCGTAGTTGTCGGGGCGCAGGCGGCCCTGGGAATAGACGGTGCGGCCAAATTCACCGCCCCAGACGACCAGTGTGTCGTCGAGCAGGCCGCGTTGTTTGAGGTCGGCGATGAGCGCGGCGGACGGCTGGTCGATGTCGTCGCAGAGGGTGCGCATGCGGTTCGGCAGGTCGCCGTGGGTGTCCCAGCCGCGGTGGAAGACCTGGGTGAAGCGGACGCCGCGCTCGGCGAGGCGTCGCGCCATGAGGCAGTTGTATGCGAAGGTGCCTTCTTCCTTCGCCTTGGGGCCGTACATGAGCCAGGTGGATTCCGGCTCGTCGGAGAGGTTGGTGAGTTCGGGCACCGACGTCTGGAGGCGGAAGGCCATTTCGTATTGGGCGATGCGGGCGTTGGTTTCGGGATCGCCGATGCGGTCGTGGAGGTTGCGGTTGATCTCGGCGACGCCGTCGATCATTTCGCGCCGCAGTTTCGACGGGACGCCTTTCGGATTGGAGAGATGGAGGACCGGATCGCCGCCGGAGCGGAGGGCGACGCCGGCGTGCTCGGGCGACATGAATCCGGATGACCAAAGGCGGGATGAGAGCGCCTGGATGTTCTGGAAGACGGTGAGTTTCGATGTGAGGACGACGAACGCGGGCAGGTCGTCGTTCATGGAGCCGAGGCCGTATGAGATCCACGAGCCGATGGACGGGCGGCCGCCGACCATGTTGCCCGAGTTCATGAGGAGGATGGCGGGCTCGTGGTTGATGGCATCCGTGTGGAGCGATCGGATGACGGCGAGTTCGTCGGCGACTTTGGCGGTATGCGGGAGCAGTTCGCTCACCCAGTGTCCCGCCTTGCCGTGTTGTTTGAATTTGAAATACGAGGGGGCGATCGGGAAGCGGGCCTGGTTGGCCGTCATGCCGGTGAGGAGTTGTCCGCCGCGGACGGATTCGGGCAGATCCTCGTCGTAATAGTCGGCGAGTCCGGGTTTGGGGTCCCAGGTTTCGAACTGGGAGGGTGCGCCGGCCATGAAGAGATAGATTGCGCGCTTGGCCTTGGGAGCGAAGTGCGGATTGAGCGAGGGCGCGGCTTGGGCGGAGGAAACCGCCTCGCGGCCCATCAGCCCGGCGAGGCCGGCCCACGCGAGGGCCTTGCCGCCGCGGGTGAGGAACTGGCGCCGGGTGGCGAGCGTGAGCCATTCGCGTTTGAGCGAGTCCGGCACGGGGAGTCCGAGGACTTGCGGGTTCTCACCGCATTGGTCGGAGCAAAGGTGGCGCATCGGGTCGTGGTTCATGGCTTTCGGGATTTTTTAATGGTGCATGCTTGCGCGGCTTTTTCCAGTCAGACTTGCTTTTGGATCATTTCACGAGTGCTTCATCGAGATTGAGGACGAGGTTGGCGACCATCGTCCATGTGGCGGCTTCGACGGGGTGGACATCCGGGTTCGGCGGGTGCGCGCCGGTGGTGAGGGCGGCCTTGGCGTCGTCCGGATTTTCCTGGTAATGGTTTTTGAAGGTTTCGAGACGCCGGTTGAGTGTTTCGATCTCGGAGGCGTCGAACTCGCGTGCGAGGACGTTTCGGGCCATGAAGTGGAAGCGGTCCCCGGGGGATTCGGCGTATTGGATGGCGCGGTCGGCCAGCAGCCGGGCGGCCTCGAAGAACTGGGGGTCGTTCATGGTAACGAGGGCCTGCAGCGGGGTGTTGGTGCGGGCGCGGCCGACGCAGACAACCTCGCGGGCTTCGGCGTCGAATGTTTCGAGCGAAGGCGGCGGGGCGAAGCGTTTCCAGAAGGTATAGACGGAGCGGCGGTAGAGGCCCTCGCCCTCGTCGGCCTCGTATTTCCTGGTGTCGGACTCGGGCATGGAGACGGCCTCCCAGATGCCGTCGGGCTGGTAGGGTTTGGCGGGCGGGCCGCCGACGCGGTCCACGAGCAGGCCGGCCGCCTGGAGGGCGGTGTCGCGCAGCATTTCGGCGTCCATGCGGAAGCGCGGGGCGCGGGAGAGCATGTGGTTGAAGGGGTCGGCGGCGAGGGCGTCTTCGGTGACTTGTTGTGATTGGCGGTAGGTGTGTGAGGAGAGCATGAGGCGGTAGATGTGGCGGAGGTCCCAGCCGGATTCGCGGAATTCGACGGCGAGCCAGTCGAGCAGTTCCGGGTGGGTCGGGCGGCCGCCCATGATGCCGAGGTCGTCGGGGGTATCGACGATGGCGGAGCCGAAGACCTCCTGCCAGATGCGGTTGACGGTGACGCGTGCGAAGAGCGGGTGGTCGTCGCGGAACAGCCAGTCGGCGAGGTCGAGGCGGTTGCGGTCGGGATGGTCGGGCAGGGGAGGGAGGATGGCGGGCGTGCCGGGGCCGACGAGTTTCTCGCGGTTGCCGAATTCGCCGCGACCGAGCGTCCAGGCGAACGAGGGTTCGGGGCGGCGCTGTGCGATGAGGGTGGGTGTGCCGTCCTTGCCGAGCTGGTTGATTTCGCGGTCGAGCCGCTCGATTTCGCGGCGCATTCCGGCGGCCTCCTCGTCGTGGTGTTCGAGGAAGAACCGGTCGATGGCGAAGTGGCGCTGCCACGCGTCCCATGTGGCGGGGTCGGGTGATTCGGCGACGAGCTCGGCGGCATATTGCTCAAAGGGAAGCGTGGCAAACTCGCGCCCGTCGAGCGCGCGGCGGAACAGGCGCACGTCCTGGAGTGCGACCTCGCTGATGCGGTTGCCGCCGTGGCGGGAGCCGAGGGTGAGCGGGAGGTCGTTGCGGATGGTGAGTCCGTCGGCAAGGGTGTCGTGGGTGACCTTGGTTTCGCGGGGTTCGCCGTTGATGTAGAGGGTGACGCCTTCCGCGGTGCCGGAGCCGTCGTAGCTGAGGCCGACATGCACCCAGTCGCGCCGGTTGATGCCGCCGGCCTCGACGCGGATGGCTTTTTCCGGCCATTCGTGGATCAGGTGGGCGATGAGCTTGTTGCCCTGGATGGCGAGATCCCAGCCGCGCAGGTCGTTCTCGCCGCCGCCGAGGCGGGCGATGTATGATCCGTTGCCGATGGGGTTGCCTCCGATATTGGTGCGCTGGCGCGCCCAGAGCGCGACGGAGAAAGCTTCGTCGGCCTCGAAATCGCCGTGATCGGGGATGTGGAAATCGCTGCGGATGTCCATGCGGGCGGACGGGTGCAGCCAGACGTATTCGCCCCAGACGGGCGGGTTGGTTTCGATTTTCCACTCGCCGGGGCCGGAGGATTCGGGGGCGCGGTTGCGGACAATGTCGCCGCTTCCCTCGTCGAGCGGCAGGTGCAGTTCGAGGGCGTCGGTGGAGACGGAGTGCGGGGCGTGGCCCTCCTCGAGCCACGCGGCGAAGCGCTCGTGGGCGCGGGCGCGCAGGGCGTCGTATCCGGCGATCACCTTGGAGCGTGCGGCGACCGCCTCGTCCAGACGCGCGCGTTTTCCGCTGTCGTCGGGCAGGCGGAGCACCGGGGCTGGATCCTTGCGGTTCTGGTCGCCGGCGATTTCGGCGGTGTTGTGGAAGAAGGCCGCGAGTTCGTAGAACTCGTCCATCGAGACGGGGTCGAACTTGTGATCGTGGCAGGCGGCGCAGCCCACCGTGAGGCCGAGGAATGTCTGGCCGAAAGCCTCGGTGCGGTCGCGGGTGTTCTCGGCGTGGACCTCCTCGACGATGGTGCCGCCCTCGTTTGTTGTCACGTTGCTGCGGATGTAGCCGGTGGCGATCAGGGCATCGGCATCGGGCGCGGGCATGATGTCCCCGGCAACCTGCTCGCGGACGAATTCGTCGTAGGGTTTGTTGGCCGCGAACGAGCGGATGACGTAGTCGCGGTATGGCCAGATCGAACGGTAGTTGTCGAAGTGTAGACCGTGGGTGTCGGCATAGCGGACGTAGTCGAGCCAGTAGCGGGTGCGGTGCTCGGCGTATGCGGTGGTCTCGAAGAGCGAGTCGAGGAACGCCTGGTAGGCCTCGTCGGACGGGTCGGCGGCGAACGCCTCGACGTCATCGGGATCGGGCAGCAGGCCGGTGAGGTCGAGCGAAGCGCGGCGGGCCAGCGCGCGGGGGTCGCCGGGCGGCATCGGGGCGAGGCCGGCTTTGTCGAGTTCCGCCTGGATGAAGTGGTCGATGGGGTTTTTGACGAGTTCCGGGTGGGCCGGCTCGGGATGTTCCGGGCGTTCCGGCGGCAGGAATGCCCAGTGGTCCTCGTATTCCGCACCCTCCTCGATCCAGCGGACCAGCAGCTCGATGGCCTCTTCAGGCATGTCCTTGTGGGCCTCGGGCGGGGGCATCATTTCATTTGGATCGCGCGAACGCATGAGGCGGACGGCGAGCGAGTTTTCCGGGTCGCCGGGGATGATGACCGGTTTGCCATCATCACGCGGGGCAAGGGCGTATTCCTCGATGTCGAGACGGAGCGGGTTGTTGGCCGGCTTGCGGGTTCCGGCGTCAGGACCGTGGCAGTGGTAGCAATATTCGGAGAGCACCGGCTGGACGTCGGTATTGAAGGAGAGCCTTTCAATGTGGCTGACGAGTTCCAAGTCGTCATCACCGGCGAGCGGTTCCACGGCATCGTCAGCTTCAGAGACGACCACTTCCTCGCGCTGGCACGAAACCACGAAATATGCGGCAAGCGCGAGGATGATGGGTCGTTTCCAATTTTTCATCATATCCAGATAGCAAACCTGGCACTCTTTGCCAAGTATCACACGGGAACGCCCGTTATGGCCGATTCTTTCAGGGGCGTGGTGGATTTTTCCAAAACGTCGCACGGAACCCGTTTCCGGATTCCGGGGGAGATCCGGCGGACGTTGATTGAGCAGCGGCCTTGACGTGCGGGGACAGGATATCCCCGCGACGGTCTGGGACAGAATGTCCCAGCCACGAGTCAGCGCACGACGCGGGCGCCGCCGCCGGCGATTTGTTTTTCGACTTCCTTGCGGGTGGCCATGGACGTGTCGCCCGGGGTGGTGGAGGCGAGGGCGCCGTGGGCGGCTCCGTATTCGACGGCTTTTTCCGGGTCGTTGAATTCGAGGAATCCGAATTGCAGGCCGGAGGCGAAAGAATCGCCGCCGCCGACGCGGTCGAGGATTTCGAGTCCGTCGTATTTCCGGCTTTCGTGGAACCTGCCCTCGTGCCAGAGGATCGCGGACCAGTCGTTGACGGTGGCGGTAATCACGCCGCGCAGGGTGGTGGCGGCGACTTTGAAGTTGGGGAATTCCTTCACGGCGGTCTCGATCATCGCCTTGAATGCGTCGAGCTGGATGTTGGAGATATTGTGATCCACGCCCTCGACCTCGAAGCCGAGGGAGGCGGTGAAGTCTTCTTCGTTGCCGATCATGACATCGACGTATTTGGCGATCTCGCGGTTCACTTCGCGGGCCTTGTCGAGTCCGCCGATGGTTTTCCAGAGGGACGGACGGTAGTTGAGGTCGTAGGAGACGATGGTGCCGTGTTTGTTGGCGGCCTTGACGGCCTCGATGGTGAGTTCGGCGGTGCTTTCGGAGAGTGCGGCGTAGATGCCGCCGGTGTGGAACCAGCGTGCGCCGAGCTTGCCGAAAATGTGGTCCCAATCCACATCGCCGGGCTTGAGCTTGGAGGCGGCGGTGTTGCCGCGGTCCGGATTGCCGACCGCACCGCGGATGCCATACCCGCGCTCGGTGAAGTTGAGGCCGTTGCGGACGGAGCGGCCGATGCCGTCGTCCTCGCGCCACTGGATGAAATCGGTGGCGACGCCGCCCTGCATGATGAAGTCCTCGATCAGGTGGCCGACCTCGTTGTCGACGAAGGCGGTGACAACGGCGGTTTTCTGGCCGAAGCATTTGCGGAGTCCGCGCGAGGTATTGTATTCGCCGCCACCTTCCCATGCGGCAAACCGGCGGGCGGTGCGGATGCGGCCTTCGCCGGGATCGAGGCGGAGCATCACTTCGCCGAGGGAAATTTGGTCAAATGCGCATTCGGAACGGGGTTTGATATCGAGGGCCATGGGTCGGATTGGGTGTGGGTTGTGCGGGCTGAGGTGTATGACAGACCGCCGACCGATGCAACGGCAATCGGATTCACGGACGACTTATAGCCATCCGCTGGATCACCCGTCTCCGCGACCAACCCGAATCCCTCCCCCGCGCCCGCAAATTCCTCAACAAATCCACCTTCATCCCATGCCGGTTACGCCGAAGGCCCATACCGATTGGAATGATCCAATTCCCAACTTATGCAGCATGGCTTGAAGCGGGAAAGGCCCTCTACCGGAGTGATTTCGGGCGTTGATTGGCGGTGTTACCCGCTTCTCGTCGTGGTCAAGCGGCCTTACTTGCTTTCGGTGCGGGTATTCCGGGATTCTCGTGATCGGTTCTCCGGAAATTTGCATCGACTCGCCACAACCGATGGGACAAGCTTGTGGCATTCGCAAGTGCCCATGAGTTTACCGATCAAAGCCGCCTTCAAGCCGATCCTCGATCCCGGTTTCGTCCCCGCATCCCTCTGGAACAAGGCCTACCACGCCAAGGTGGCGAGGGACAGCCGCGCGCGGCAGGTGCATCTCGCATTGTCGCGGCCGGACGGCATGACATTCCGCTGGTCCGGTGCGGTGCTGTCGCCGGGCGGCGCGAACGACAGACTGACGCTGCGCTACATCGAACGGCTGGTGAAGTTTCTTTTGTGGCAGAAGGGCGGCTCGCGGCTGGTGGTGGCCGGCGCGCCGGAGACCGCGGCGGCTCTGGCGAAGATCTACGCCGAGGACGGTGCGCGGCAATTTGATCGGGAGTTCATCGGAACGAGGATTTTCGGTGAGCCGGTGAGCGTGAAGCATGTGGATCGCACGGCGGAACTGCCGGAGGCGAACGACGGTGCGATGACCCTTGGGCGCAATCTGGAGGGATGCCGCATCGGATTCGATCTCGGCGGCTCGGACCGGAAATGCGCGGCAGTCGTTGATGGACGCGTGGTTTTTTCCGAGGAGGTCGTCTGGGATCCGTATTTTCAAGCCGATCCGCAATACCACATCGAGGGCATCCACGACTCGCTCAAGCGCGCGGCCGCCCGGCTGCCGCGCGTGGACGCGATCGGCGGAAGTTCTGCGGGCGTTTATGTGAACAATGAGGTGCGGGCCGCCTCGCTGTTCCGCGGCGTGTCTCCCGAGGATTTCGAAACGCACATCCGGCGCCTGTTCCTGACGCTCCGGGAGCGCTGGGACAATGTGCCGTTCGAGGTGGTGAACGATGGCGAGGTGACCGCCCTTGCAGGCTCGATGAGCCTTGGAAAAAACCGGGTGCTCGGAGTGGCGATGGGCACTTCCGAGGCTGCGGGCTATGTGGACGGCGACGGGCACATCAGGCCATGGCTCAACGAGCTTGCTTTCTCGCCGGTGGACTACCGGGAGGACGCGCCGGTGGACGAGTGGTCGGGTGATCGGGGTTGCGGCGCGCTGTATTTCTCGCAGCAGGCGGTTGCGCGGCTGGCACCGGCTGCGGGCTATGATTTCGGTGACATGCCTTTTCCCGAACAATTGGCGAAAGTGCAGGAGGCGATGGAGCAGGGTGACCCGCGCGCGGCGTCGATCTACGAGACCATCGGTTGCTACTTCGGCTACGCAATCGCGCATTACGCGGATTTCTATGAAATCGAAAACCTGCTGATCCTCGGGCGGGTGACATCCGGCGACGGCGGGCAGATGATCATTGACGAGGCGGAAACAGTCCTTGCGCGTGAGTTCCCGGACCTTCGAATCAAGTTGGTGGTGCCGGACGAGAAGACCAAGCGCCACGGTCAGGCGGTGGCCGCCGCGAGCCTTCCGCCGGCATATTGATCACATCCGGCTCAGCTTTGCCCGGTTGGTTCGCTTTGATCAAGAACGCTGGGCCTGGGACACTGCCGATCAATGGCCACATGTTGTCCATGTATGCCTCATTCGTGGTCTCTCCTTCCGGAGATTGCCGCACCAAAACAAGACACTCAAAATCGGCGACCAGGATGAGAAGCAGCGCCAATGACGATACGATCCACATTGGACCCGAAGGCCGTAAAGACCAGTCAGAAGGATTTTGAGCAAATTCCCATGGCTGAGGGCCGGAGGAATCGACTGTCCCCACTCAGAAAATGTCTGTCGCGGTGGCCGAAGTCGATTGCACGGGCTAGATCTCCCATCACGGGGTGGTGGCGTCCATCCAGGTCGCGCTTGACCGGCTCGTCCTCAGGATCACAGATCATGAAATGATATTGCATGATCTCAGGTCGTGTAACAACATTCCGCATGGCAAGTAACGAATCCGGACACAGACTCCTTTGGGAAACCATTCAACGGCAGGAAAGCTATCCGATTTACCGCCTTACCTACCTGAGCAAGCCAACCGAACCCTTCACTGACGCCGATTTTGATGACATCGAAAAAAAATCGATCAAGGCCAACAACGCACGCGACGTGACCGGCCTGCTTATCGTCCAGGATGAGCGCATTCTCCAGACACTCGAAGGACCAAAACAGAGTGTAATCGAGCTATACGCCAAGATCGAGGCCGATCCACGACACACAATCACCAAGGTGGTCTCCGAAGTCGAAGATGAGGAACGGCTGCTACTCACCTGGAGCATGGTGGTGCGCGGCACTTCCTGCATTCCACGCGAAGTGTTGGAACAATACTTGCGGATCTACGACGAAATGCAAAACGCCACCGAACCATACGAAATCACCATCGATCATATCGAACTCTTCAAAACCATCTCCGTTCTGGCCCCCCTGCCGACCTGATATTTTCAAATGCTTTCCGCTTCCATCCACCGCCCCCCGTCCGATACCGACGCCGACATGCTGCCCTGGTTCACCCACAACGCCTTCCCCATCTACCTTGCCCCCATGGCCGGGGTAACCGACGTTGTGTTCCGTCGCATCTGCAAGGAAATGGGCGCGGACGTCATGGTTACCGAGTTCGTCTCCGCCGAGGGTATTCTCCAGCGCGACGACCGAACCCGCCGCTACACCGATTTTACTGACGGGCAGCGTCCCGTTGGTGTCCAGCTCTTTGGTGCGGATGGCAGGCGCATGGGCGAGGCCGCACTGAAAATCATCGATTGGAAACAACCCGACTTCATCGACATCAACTTCGGCTGCCCCGTCAACAAGGTCGTCGCCCGCAACGGCGGCTCATCGCTTCTCCGGGATTGCCCGCTCCTCGCCAGCGTTGCCTCGGGCGTGGTCGAAAAAGTCGGCGACCGCGTCCCCGTCACCGCGAAAATCCGCATCGGCTGGGACCGGAATTCCATCAATGCCGTCGAGGTCGCCAAAACCCTCGTCGATTGCGGCATCCGGGCGATCACCGTCCACGGCCGCACCCGCGCCCAGGGATACGGCGGCGAGGCGGACTGGGACGTCATCGACGCAGTCGCCCGCGCCGTTTCCGTGCCCGTCGTCGGTAACGGTGACATCGCCACCGGGGCCGACATCGCCCGCCGCCGCCGCGAGACCGCCGTCTCCGGCGTCATGATCGGCCGCGCCGCCATGCGCAACCCATGGGTCTTCCGTGAGGCCAAGCACTACATCGCCACCGGCCACATCCTCCCCCCCGCTCCTCTGGAGGAACGCTGGGAACTTGTCCTGCGCCACTGTCGCCTCGCCATCGAGAGTGGCCGCTACGGTGGCGAGAATCACACACTGACCGCCATGCGCTCACGCCTCATGGCATACTGTAAGGGTTTCCCTGGCGCGCGCGACCTTCGCCAGAAACTCTGCCAAGTCACTTCCCTTGACGATGTCCGCGAAATCGCTGACTGGTCCATGAATATGGAGCCGGCTGTCGGACTCGAACCGACGGCCTGCTGATTACAAATCAGCTGCTCTACCAACTGAGCTAAGCCGGCTGTTGTTGATTTAACATTGGTTTTGACGCTTCCTTATCGCCGGAAACTATCGGATGATCATGAGGAATGACGAGTTGTGACCTGCCGTGCATTCCCGTGCCTGCCAGTTTGGCGGCATGGCTACGTTTACCATGGTCGTTGAAAATCTCTTTCATCATTCGGGTGGCACGATCTACCTGCGGGGACGGGTGGCTGGCAAGCCAATTCGGGCGAAACTCCACGCGTTTCATGAATGTTCGGGAAAAGAAGGTTGCCGCTTCCGCGAAACGGATTCGCAAACGCTGTCGCCATGAGTCCCACGAAGGCCGGTGGGAATATCCTTGGCACGGCGGCGGCATTCGTTAGGTTTCCCGCAAACGCTCATGCTTCATCCGCTACATACGCGGGGAGTCCTCTCACAGGTGGCTTTCACGCTGGTTTGTTGTCTGATCCCGGCCTCATACTTGTCGGCATCCGACGCGCCATACGATGTGGGCGTGGCCTGGCACGGCGAATCCAAAATGCCCGAGCGGCTGCTTTCCGGAATGCGGCAGGTCCTCGCCGAACAGGCACCCGGCATCCGTCTCGATATCCGGCCGGAATTGCCGGATATCGAAACCCTCGCGGAAACCATCCGCCATTTTGAATCCACCAAGGACGCCATGGTGGTGCTCCGCAGTGATGGGGCTGAGCTTCTCGGCCAGATGGGCGCGTCGATCCCCGCGTTCATCGGAGGGGCCAGCGATCCGGTTGCGCTTGGTGCCGCCCGCGCGCTCAACGACCCGAAGCCCAACATATCGGGCGTCAGCTACCATGTCCACGCGCGAAAAAACTGGAGGTCTTCAAACAGGTCATCCCCGGTTTGCGCCACTATGTCCTGCTCCTTGAGGAAGGACACCCGGCCGCCGCCATCGACGCGGCGGAAACCGACACCGGCGGACTCGACCTGACCGTGGATGCCGTCATGTGCCAGACGCTGGACGATGCTGTCGCCGCCATCCGGGCAGCTCCCGCGAACGCCGCCATCATCCTCGGCTCGCAGGTCATGCTCACCGATCACGCCGCCCTCCTGGTGGAGGCTGCGGGCGACAGGCCGGTCTTCTCATTCACGGAAATCGCCGTCGAGGCGGGCGCCCTGGCAAGCCTCGCCGCCGATGACGCCAAGCTCGGGCGCATGCTCGGCGCCATGCTGGTCGATCTGCTCATCCATCAGGTCCCGGTGGACCGCATGCCCATCCGTTCCGACCCCCAGCCCAGGCTGCGCCTCAACTACCGGGCGCTCGCACGCTTCCACGAGGAAGTGCCGGTCGCCATCCACAGCCTCGCCGAAAACGAACGGCTCCTCGACAGCATCCTCAACAATGCGCCCGCCGGCATCGGCGTCGTGGAAAACCGCATCATCCTGCGCGTCAACGATTACATCGCTTTCATGACCGGCTACCCGAAGGAGGAACTCATCGGCCGGGAAACCCGAATGCTCTACACCTCGGAGAAGGCCTATCAAAAGGCGGGGGCCGAAATCTACGGAAACCTCGCGCACAAGGGCCGGGGGCTTACCGAAACCACATGGCGCACCAGGGACGGATCCACCATCCACGTCGAGGTCTCCGTCGCCTTGCTCGACCCGGACGATCCGCAGGGCGCGGTCTCGGTCATCGTGCACGACATCACCGACCGCAAGCAGGCCGAGGCCGCGCTTGCCTCCCGCACGCGTCTCTTCCTTGCCTCCGCCGCCCTGCTCATTCTTCTGCTGCTCGCCCTCATCCACAAGCTCCGGTCGAACCTGGAGCAGCGCAAACGCATCTCCCGTTTCCAGGCATTGATCTCGGAAATCTCCGGCAGATTCGTCACCACCACGCCAAGCGGCTTCGACGCAAGCATCCGGGGCATGCTCGCGGTGCTCGGCCGGCACTTCGGGGTCGATTGCGCATCCCTGGTCCTGTGCTCCCCGGATTTCACCACCATCACCCAGACCCACGAGTGGTGTCGCCACGGAACCAGCCCGCAAAAGACACACCCGCAAGCCCCCGCGCCGGACGCGGCACCCTGGTGGAGGGAACGCGTGTCCGCCGGAGAGGTCATCCACATGCCGGATGTGCGACAACTGCCGGATCACGTACGGGCGGAAATGCAGGAACCGCCCGGCCGGGGCGTGCGGTCGCTGCTCATGGTGCCCGTCAAGGACGCCGAACGGATACGTGGGTTCATCAGGTTGGAGGCCGTGCAAAACCTCCGCCACTGGAGCGTCGACGAAATCAACCCCCTCGGGCTGATCGCCAACAGCACCGGCAACCTGCTGGTGAAAATCCGCAATGAACAGGAACTGATCCGCGCCAGGAGAACCGCCGAGGACGCCACCCGCGCGAAATCGGAATTCCTCGCCAACATGAGCCACGAGATCCGCACGTCCCTCAATGGCGTCATCGGCTTCACCGACCTGCTCAAGGACACGCCGCTCTCACCGGCCCAGGAGGAATACGTCGAAAATGCCAATGCCGCCGGCCGCACCCTGTTGACCATCCTCAACGATATCCTCGATTTCTCCAAAATCGAGGCCGGCATGCTGCGGCTCGAAATGGTCGAAACCGACCTCGCCACCCTCGTCGAGGAGAGCATGGATCTGGTCAAACACGCGGCCGACAAAAAGGGCGTGGAGCTGCTGCTGCAAATGGATCCCGGCATGCCGCAATCCCTCGTCACCGACCCCGTCCGCCTCAAGCAGATCCTCGTGAACCTGCTGGGCAATGCCGTCAAATTCACCAAAGAGGGCGAGGTCGAACTCACCGTCGCCTGCACCCCGCTCGACCTGCCCCGCGGCAAACTCGCGTTTTCCGTGCGCGATACCGGCATCGGCATCCCCGCGGCGCAGCAGGACCGGCTCTTCAAGGCGTTCTCTTGGTCGAGGCCGGCAACGGAGCCGAAGCGGTCGCGCGATTCCGCGCATCCTCGCCCGACCTCGTCCTCATGGATGTGCAGATGCCCGTGATGGATGGATTGGAGGCCACGCGACAGATCCGGGAACTCGAAAGGCAGGCTGGCGGGCACGTGCCGATCGTCGCCCTCACCGCGGGCGTCCTCCGCGAGGAAAAAGACAAATGCATCGCCGCTGGCATGGACGACTTCCTCGGCAAGCCGGTCAACATGGAAAAACTCCGGCAGGCGCTCGAAGTCCACCTGCCGCGCCACACCCCCGCCACCAGCCCCGCGTAGCCTCCGGCAACGATTCCCTCGGGCGCGTCACACCTCCGTCATCCGCCGCCAAACAAATCGCCTGGCGCTTCTCGCGCGTCCTCCAGCCGCTCCCGCGCCACCTCCAGGTAGACCTCGTCCAGCTCGATTCTGATCGTCAATGGTGTCCAAAATTCCGATCATGAGTGTTCATAGACTTTGCTGAGTTTGGCCATGGCTTCGTCCCAGTCGCGTTCCAGGTCCAAATGGTTTTTGGAGACTGTGTGCATCAATACGGTCTCATTCGATCCCATCCCCCGCCTCGACAACTTCCACCGCATGCGCCTCGGCTTCACGGAATCCAAACCACCAACTCTCCGCTGGATCATTCCGCCGCACCTCTCATATCTCGCCTGGCACCGGAAGGGTCACCTGGTAATCAGCTGCGGCACATCAACCCCGCCCGCAGCAACGCGAAATCCCACTCCATTTTCGCAAGAGCCGCCCTCGCCTCCGCAGCGCAAACGCGGCGGAAACGCACCCGCGCGCCCGGCATGGCCCGTGCCAGACAAGGCATGTCCGCGGTGATCACACAGCCGATCTGCGGATAGCCCCCGTGCGTTTGCCGCTCCGCCATCAGCACCATCGGCCTGCCATCCGGCGGGATCTGGACCGACCCCGTCGCCACCGGCTGCGACCGCATTTGCCGCGACCCATCGCGGATTTCCAATCCCGCTCCATGCAGGCGCATGCCCGTCCGGTCCTGCCTCGCCGTCACCTCGTATGCCTCTGAAAAAAACCGCTTGAGAACCTCTTCGCCAAACCAATCCGCCTGCGGCCCCTCCAGGAGCCGCAGCTCCAATTCGAGCCCGACTGGCTTCGCCAGTCCCACGCCGTCAACCGCCGGCGGCAACTTCGCCGGTCTCACCGCTCCGGTCGCCAGCACATCGCCTGTTTCCAGCTTCCGCCCGTCAACCCCGCCGAACCTCCCGCGCACGTCCGTCGCGCGCGAACCCATCACAAGCGGCACCTCGGTCCCTCCCTCGACCGCCAGAACCGCACGCGACGAATCAAGCAAAGCCCCCACGTCCAGCACGTCGCCGGCCCACACCTCCAACACCCGCCCGGGCTGCGGAATCCCCTCCGCGCGAGCGCCGGCCAGCACCACCCGCGAATCGCCGCCGAACTTCAACACCGGACCCTTCACCGCCATCTCGAGCACCGCCGCATCCTCCGCGTTTCCCAGCAACATGTTCGCCACCCGCATGGCCTCCCGGTCCAGCACGCCGCCGGGAGACACTCCCGCATGCTCATACCCGGGCCTTCCCGCATCCTGCACCGTCGTCGAAAAACCTGGCGCCAAAACCTCCACGCTCCGACATTCCGGATTCTCTCCGCACCCGCGAATCCCGCCCCCGGCGGGCTTGCCGCCCGGCTCAATCCCGTCCACCGGGACGAACCGCACCCGGTCCCCCGCCTCAAGCAGCGCCTCGCGCCCGACCCGCGCCGGGTCGAACAACACCGCGTCCGTCCGTCCCAGCACGTGCCAGCCACCCGGCGAATCGCACGGGTAAATTCCAGCCTGCTCCCCGGCGATCGCCACCGATCCCCCATTCACCCGTTTACGCGGCGTCGCAAGCCGCGGCACCCGCAGGGCTTCCGGAAGCCCTGTCAGATAGGGGAAACCCGGAGCAAACCCGATCACCGCCACCGTGTAATCCGCCCCGCAATGCAGGGCCACGACCTCCCGCTCGGTCAATCCGGTCTCTTCCGCCATCCGCGCCAGATCGCGCCCGTCCCCGTAACACACCGGAATCTCGTGGATCGCGCCTTGTGCCACCTCACGCGAATCCACCTCCGCCAGCTCGCGCAGAATCCAATCCCTGAGCTGCCCCGAATCGACCGCCAACGGATCATGCCGGACCACCAGCGAGTCGTATCCTCCGATCACCCCAAGCACGCCATTCGGCCGTTCGGCGGACGCATTCAACCGCCGCACCGCCGCATGCACCTCCGCGAGCCGTGAGTCCAGCCCGCCGCCTTCCTGCCATTCAACCAGCCAAGCCGAATCCCCGAGCATGACCAAACGCACATCCATGTGCCTATCCAATACCTGCATTCCAAAAAAACGTCCAGTCGCCAACTGCCTGTCGATCACGGTTTCCGGCTTGGATTTCCGATAAACAGAACACGTCCACGGCCACCGCTCGGCTGCCCTCGATTTCGCCGCACCGCCGCGTCGCCCCGTCCTGAAATGCTCGCGCACCGCACGAAACAAGAATGCACACGTTCCCGGCGAGAATTGCGTCACCCATCATGCACAGGCAGATGTTCCGGGTTGCCTGCGCGCGACCGAAGCGAATGGGTCCATACGACCGATGCTGCCTCAGTGTTCCATCGGATTTTCGCCTGAGGCTTCGCCGAGATGCTCGAGTTCTTTCGGCAGGTATTTCTTGAAGCGCGTTTTGTCGATTGCCTTCATGTAGGCCTCTTCCGGCGTGATCATGCCCTCGCGGAGTTTCGACCAGATCGATTCGTCCATGAACTGCATGCCCTCGCCCTTGCCGCCGGTGATCACGTCATAGAGCTTCTGGGTCGCCCCCTCGCGGATGATCGCGGAGACGGCCGGGGTGGCGAACATGATCTCGTGGACGGCGGTGCGGCCGGGTTTGTCAATGCGTTTGCACAGCAGTTGTGCGAGCACGCCGCGCAGCGAGGCGGCGAGCATGGTGCGCACCTGCGACTGTTGGTCGGACGGGAACACGTCGATGATCCGGTCGATCGTCTTGCGGGCGTTGTTGGTGTGCAGGGTGCCGAAGACGAGCAGGCCGGTCTCCGCGGCGGTGAGGGCGAGCGAAATGGTGTCGAGGTCGCGCATCTCGCCGACGAGGACGATGTCGGAATCCTCGCGCAGGGCGGCGCGCAGGCCGTCGGCAAACGAGGGCGTCTGGATGGGCACCTCGCGCTGGGTGATGATCGAGTGCCTGTTGGAGTGGACGAACTCGATCGGTTCCTCGATGGTTATGATGTGGCGCGAGGAGGTTCGGTTGATGTAGTCCAGAATGGCCGCGAGGGTGGTCGATTTCCCCGATCCGGTGGGACCGGTCACAAGGATCAGCCCGGAGCGCATTGTTGCGAAGTTTTTGACGACG
>SLAV01000166.1 GCA_007126655.1 Haloferula sp.
ATGCAAAAGTGGTCGCATTCGGAAGCACCCGGCGAGCTTCCAAGACACCCGAAAAGGATCCGAATCTTCAGGCACTGATCGAGGCCGATACGCCTGTCGTATCAATTTTCGGTAAAAGCTGGATACTCCATGTCCGGGAAGCGCTCTGTATCGATCCGGAAGAAAACCTTGAGCTGATCTCTTCTTCGATCGAACATCTCAAAGCGCACGGAAAGGAGGTCATCTACGACGCCGAACATTTTTTCGACGGCTTCAAGGACTCCGTCGATCACGCACTCGGCACGCTCGCCGCCGCCGTTGAGGGCGGAGCGGCCTGTCTGGTATTGTGCGACACCAACGGCGGCACCCTGCCGGCCGAAGTGGCGGAGATTACCCGCACCGTCCGCGAGCGCTTCCCGAAAACCGCCGTCGGCATCCACACCCACAACGACTGCGAACTCGGCGTCGCCAACGCCGTCACCGCGGTCGAGGCCGGGGCCACCCACATCCAGGGCACCATCAACGGCTATGGCGAACGCACGGGCAACTGCAATCTCACCTCCGTCATCCCCATCCTCCAGCTCAAGATGGACATCCCGGTCGTGCCGGAGCTGCGCAAACTCCGCGACCTGTCCTGCTTCGTGGACGACGTCTCGAACAACCCGCGCTTCACGCGCGCCCCGTTCGTCGGCCGCACCGCGTTCGCCCACAAGGGCGGCATGCACGTCAACGCCGTGCGCAAGCTCGCCCGCAGCTACGAGCACATCGAACCGGCCAGCGTCGGCAACGAACAGCAGATCCTCGTCTCCGAACTCAGCGGGCGCGACAACATCCTCGCCAAGGCCGAAGCCCTCGGCCTGCCCATCAACAAGAACGCCCCCGAGGCCGCCGCAGTGCTGCGCCGCGTCAAGGAGCTCGAAAACCTAGGCTACAGCTTCGAGGCCGCCAGCGGCTCGCTCGAACTCCTCATCCGCCGCGAACTCGGCCGCCACCGCGCCATGTTCGAACTCATCGAATACCACACCGGCTTCCGCCACTACCGCGACGGCCACGCCCCCGTCTGCCAGGCCACCGTGAAAATCGCCGTCGCCGGAAACGTCGAACTGACTGTCGCCGAGGGCGAAGGCGTGGTCAACGCGCTCGACCTTGCCCTGCGCAATGCCCTGCTCCCGTTCTACCCGGAAATCCAGGCCGTCTCGCTCCGCGACTACAAGGTGCGCATCCTCGACGGCCACGAGGCCACCGCCGCCAAGACACGCGTTCTCATCGTCAACACCGACGGCGAATCCACCTGGGGCACCGTCGGCGTCTCCGAGAACATCATCGAGGCCAGTTGGCTCGCCCTCGTGGACGGCATTGACCGTTATCTCCAGCGGCGTCTCGAATCAATCTCATAGCCGGAAATCAATCAGTTGCTAGATAAGAAAGCCATGCCTGATCCGCGGGATCCCCCACATGGCATGACGCGCGCCCGGGCCAGCAGCATAAGGACGCAAGCGGCAATCACCTTTGAATCAGGCTGAAACAGATCCGGCCAAGGGTCTCTCTCGTGGTAGTCATGCGCGATGTATGTCGCCCGTGATTTGTTGGAACCGGTCCGCCAATTCGCCGTGCATCGTAACACGTCGCGATAATCACGTGTAATGGGCAGTGATGTTATTGGCAATAATCCCCGCCCTTTATTACCAAGGACACATGGTGGATGAAAAAGAAATTCCGGCTCAGGAGCGACGGCGGCGGAGCATGCCGAGGACAAGAAGGATGCCGACCAGCGCCGTGCCGGGCTCGGGGATCGGCGTCCATTGCAAAGAGTTTGTCGAACCATCAAGCGAGAAGCTGCCATGCAATACCGGATCGGCATCCGAATGCAAACTTGAAAAAATCGAGGCCAGATCCGGCATGCCGGAAAAGTTGGAAAACAAACTGTCCCAAGCCCAGGACTGTGATTGTGTCCAGAAGGCGTCGCCATACGATTGGCCGTCGGCCAGCACGACCTGAAATGCTGCATCGGAGCCGGTAAGATCGCCGTAACCCATTCCGTCCACACTGGCAAAGGTGGTGTCCGAATTGGTGTCTGATGGCGTATCGACCGCCATGCTCCACTCAAAGATTGATCCAGCGTCATAAGTCAGACTGTCGCTGAACTGCTGGTTCCCGGTCGGCGCATGGGTGCCCTTGGCGGCGATGGTTGCGTCGCCCGTGATCGTGCCGTTTCCCTCGAGGCGTTGGTCGGTCGTGGCACCGAGCTCCCATGGGCCGGAAGTTACGCCGGACACATCCAACTCGGCACCCGAAGCGATATTGATGAGCGAACTTGAGGCGATGCCGCCGTCACCCGTCAGGGTCAACCGGCCATCTTCGATGGTAGTCGGGCCTGAATAGGTGTTGGCGGCTGTGAGTTGGACGGTGCCGCCGCCGACTGTCGTAATGCCTTGGGAGCCATTGGCCCCGTCTTGTAGGGTGCCGGAAAACAGGACTATGCCGCCGGCGGCGGAGGTAAGGTTGACCGGACCGTCTAGGGTCACGTCGCCACTGAATGTGGTGATGTCCGAGGTTGCCTGGCTGCCAATCGTGGCGAGCGCGGTCGCATTGGCGTTGAACTGGATGTTGTCGAGTCGGTTGTTGCCGGTAGTGGATGATGCGCCATCGACCTGAAGCCGGACGAATGCCGTGGCTGTGCCGTCCAGCCCACTGGTGCTTGAAAGACTGCGGGTTTCGAAGTCAGAGGGAATATCAGCAATGGTTCCGAGCGTAGTCCAATTCACGCCGTCGGTGCTGAACGACCATGCCTGAGTGTCGAAGCCGGTGTTTGTTCGTTGGGTGGCATAGCTGACGGCAAGATCTTCGAGGTAGCTCATGTCCACCCGGAACACGGCGAATTGACCATTTGCGGATTCGTTCACCAGAGCAAGGGCCGCTGGTGGTGATGTTTCAGTGGAGAACCCGGGACCGACATTTTCTACAGTGCCGCTAAATCCGTTGAGTTGGGTTGCTCCCCACGAGCTGGAGCCATTGGATCCGTTCAGGAATAGTGAGCCCTCACCGAAGTTTGCGACGAAGGTGGTGGGTGTGTCGGGTGAGGCAAGCACCGCCGTCCCGCCATTGGCGGTGGTTTGGAAGTCCCAGCCGGCGACCAGCACCTGCCCGGTCGGTGGATTGACCAGAATCGGGTTGGAAATGGTGAGTCCGCCATCGGCGAGCAGATTTCCGTTCGTAACGGTGGCGGTTCCGGTTCCGAGAGCATCGGAGTGGCTGGCGGTGAGGGTGCCGGCGCGCAACTCGGTGCCGCCGCTGTGGGCATTGTTGCCACCGAGCACCAACGATCCGCCACCGGACTTGCGCAAGGTGAGCGACCCAGTCGAGCCATCGGTCAAGGTGCCGTCGAATGTCGAGCTGCCGCTGCCTTGATTAACGGTCAATGTGGCGGCCGTTGAGGTGTCGTTTTGCACGGTTCCCGACGTACCGCTAAGCCCGGCGATCATCACCGAGTGGCCATTGAGGCTGAGGGTGCCCGAACCGCTCATTTCGACGGCGTTGGCACCGAACTGGTTGATTCCGCCGGCACTGCCAAGGCGCAGCTCGCCATCGGAAACCGCGACTCCGCCGGTGAACGATTGCTGGCCGCCCAAGGTCAGGTTGCCGCTGCCGACCATGTCCACCGAGCCGGTGCCGGAAATCTGCCCGTCGAAGGTGCCGGCCCCGGATTGATCGAACGCCAGGGCCGCGTTGTTGACGATGCTGCCTTGGAGGCTGCCGACGTTGCCAGTGAGCGTGCCGGCGCTGACGGTGGTGCCGCCGCTGTAGATATTGGTCCCGGTAAGAGTGAGGTTTCCATCCCCCAATTTCACCAACGAGCCGGTTCCGCTGATGGCGTTCGCCATCGTCTGTGCCGAGTCGTTGTTGATGGCAAGCGTGGCATTGTTGGTGATGTCGCCGAGAATCGAGCCGCTGGTCGTGCCATTGCCGAGCTGCAAGGTGCCGCCACTGATGACGGTGCCGCCGGTGTAGGTGTGGTCATTGAGAAGAATCAATGTTCCGGCATCGGACGCGGTCATGCCATTGCTGCCGGCCAGCGTGCTGCCGATGGTGGCGGTGACGCTCGCCTCGGTGGCGATATTGTTGTTGATCGCCACAGCGCCGTTCAAGTTGATCGTCCCGCCGGAAAGCTCGTAACCCGTGGTGGTGAAACGCATACCGCGTTCGGTGTAAACCGTTCCATCGACGGTGACCGTG
>SLAV01000041.1 GCA_007126655.1 Haloferula sp.
CCGCTCAACCCGCTTGCGTCGAAGGCGTCAAGCAGGGCCTGCTTTTGCTCTTGGGAATAGCGCAACCGTCCGCGGCGGTCGGTTTTGAGGATCACCTCATGGGTTTCATTCATATCGGTCATGGCGAGGTGGACTATGACGGATATGAATGCGCCGCGACAATCGCCGACCAATGGCGCTTGAGACCCCGCTTACCCCCATGCGTCACACCTTGGCCATCGAGAGACCCGATTGAGGAAGAAGGCGGAATCAACCTGTATGGGTTTGTAAGCAATTCGCCTTTCGCTTATGTGGACATCCTCGGATTAAATGAACTATCGCCATTCTTGCATGGCGGTGTTCAAACTAAAATTACAGCATCATATGAATGGTGGTTAGCAAGAATTTTTAGTGGTGTAGGAGGAAAGCATGGAAGGTAAAACATAGTTCAGGCTGACTCCTATCTTTACACTCTATCGGCAAGTGTTAAGGTTTCTTGCTGTTGCGGAGTTCCAGTGACTGACAGTCCACACATAGATCCGCAAGATAGTAATAGTTCTTTTTCTGAAAATAATCCTGCACATGTTAGATACAGGCGTTTGAATCGGGCGTGCCGCCTTGATTCACCTCATTGTCTGACGAAATTACAGCCGAATTTGCCAACGCCGACCTCGGAGATCCGAGGCGGGCCAGGCGTTTGCCCAAGCTGGCTGCCTCGCTCGCACAGGCCCCGGCGGAGAGCATCACCGCCGCCAGCGGCGGATGGAGTGAGGTCATCGCGGCCTGCCGCTTCCTTAACAACGGCGACTTCGAAGCCGGGGAACTGATCCGGCCGCACCGGCGCATGATTCTCGATCGAAGCCGCGGAAGCGATTGTGTCCTCGCCATCCAGGACACCACCGAGCTGGACTACACACCCATGAGGTCCGTTACGGATCTAGGCCCTCTCAATGATGAAACCCGGAGGGGGGTTCACATGCATGGCCACTATGTGGTGAGCGAACAGGGGCTTCCGTTGGGAATGCTCGGCGCGGACATCATGATCCGCGACGACGAGGACTTCCGTCAGTCCGCCAATCGCAGGAACCTGCCCATTGAGGAGAAAGAAAGCCATCGCTGGATCGAAGGCTATCGCAGGGCCTGCGAGCTGGCTTGCGACCTGCCGGACACCATGGTCATTTCGGTCAGCGACCGCGAGGGTGACATCTTTGAACTCTACCTGGAATGGTTGAACCGTGAAGTCACGCATCGCGCCGAATGGGTGGTGCGCGCCAATCAGGACCGCGTCCTGACTGATGTGGATGAAGACGCGCCGGCCAGACTTTTCGATGCCCTCCGGGCGGCACCTCTGCTTGGGGAAATCGAGTTCGACGTGGCGGCGAAAAAGGGCACCAAAAAGGTCAAGGGCAGCAGAATCAAAACCCGGCGGGCAGCCCGTACGGTGCGTCAGGAGATCCGGGCAATGGAGATCACTCCGCGCCCGCCCCAGCGAAAGGGATTGAAGTTGCCGGAGCTTCGCTTCCGGGCGGTTGAACCAATCGAGGTCGGGTTAGAATTCGAATTCAACCAAGACATCGCCCAACTTGCGACTTCCCCTCAAAGCCGCGATTTGAGAAAAAATCCCCATCCTACGACACACTCGTCCATTTCCCTTGCGAGTGACATCACCATGCAACAACCCTCATGACCCGCCCAATGGCAGCCATCGGCCAACGCGCCCCGCTCGCGATCCTCCACGAAAAACCCTTCGGCCTCATCCTCGACGGCGGCCCGCTGGGCGAAATCCTGCTTCCGCGCGCCGAGGTGCCCGCCCGCTGGCAGCCCGGCACCACCCTCGACGTCTTCGTCCACACCGATTCCGAGGACCGGCCCGTCGCCACCCTGAAACATCCGCGCGCCATGCCCGGCGAATTCGCGCGCCTCGAATGTGTCGCCGCCACCGGCGTCGGCGCGTTTCTCGACTGGGGCCTTGCCAAGGATCTGCTCGTCCCCTTCCGCGAGCAGAAAACCCCGATGGAGCCCGGCAGGCGCTACATCGTCCGCGTGCTCGTCGATGAGGCCACCAACCGCGTCATCGCCTCCGCGCGCCTCTCGCGCCACCTCGGCCACACCCGCCCGCCATGGGCGCCCGGCGATGCCGTGGACCTCATGATCTACGGCAAGACCGACCTCGGCTACAAGGCCATCATCGGGGGCACCCACGACGGCCTGCTCTACGCCAACCAGGTCTTCCAGGATCTCGCACCCGGCCAGCGCCTCCGCGGCTACATCGCCGACGTCCGCAGCGACGGGAAAATCGACCTCACCCTCCAGCCCGCAGCCCGCCGCCGCGTCGCGGGTTTCCAGGAGGATCTGCTCGGCGAACTCATCGCCCGCGGCGGCTCGCTTCCATACGGCGACCACTCGACACCCGCCGAAATCCGCGACGCCTTCGGCATCAGCAAGCGCACCTTCAAGCAAGCCCTCGGCGCGCTCCTCAAACAACGCAAAGTCACCCTCACCGACCGCGGCATCCGGCTCGCCAAAGAGACCGACTGGTCGCCACCGCAGGATGCCTGAAAAAGCGCGGGCCACCTCCCCCGCGCGCCACCCATGAAACCCGCCTCCAGAATCCACCGCCCGCTCGCGGAAGCCGCGGCGGATATTCTGCGCCAGGTTTTCCGCGACGGCAAGGTGCTCGACCGCGCGCTCGACCGCGCCTTGGCCGCCAACCCGCGCTGGGGCAGGCGCGACCGCGCGTTCATCGCCGAAACCGCCTGCGAGGTCGCCCGCTGGCGGCGCGCGCTCGAATTCCTCGCCGGCGCGCCCGACGTCCCCGCCCTGTGCGCCGCCCAATGGACCCGCATGGGACTCGAAATCCCCGCATGGTGGCGGCACCCCGGAGCCACCCCCGCCGAAATCCGCGACCGCGAGGGCGCGCTCGGCGGCCAGCCCCGCGCCATCCGCGAATCCATCCCCGACTGGCTCGACCAACTCGGTCGTGACGAACTCGGCCCCGCCTGGGACGCCGAAATCCACGCCCTCAACCGGCGCGCGCCCGTCTTCCTCCGCGTCAATACCCTGCTCGCCACCCGTGACGAAGCCGTCGCATGGCTGCGCGCCAACCAGGTCCACGCCACCCCCGTCGCAGGCCTGCCCGACGCCCTCGTCCTCCCGCCCGGCAAACTCCTCCCCAAACCCCTCCGCGCCGACGGCCGCGTCGAGATCCAGGACGCCGGCTCCCAGCTCATCGCCCCCATGCTCGACGCCCGGCCCGGCCAATACGTCATCGACGCCTGCGCCGGAGCCGGCGGCAAAACCCTCCACCTCGCCGCCCTCATGCGAAACCAGGGCCGCATCCACGCCATGGACGTCAATGCGGCCAAACTCCGCATCCTCGAATCCCGCGCCCGCCGCGCCCGCGCAACCTGCCTCGTCAAAACGCCCGTCACCGCGTCCACACCCGCCGGCCACGCCGCCACCGCCGACCGCCTGCTCATCGACGCCCCGTGCTCCGGCCTCGGCACCCTGCGCCGCCAGCCCGACCTCAAATGGCGGCTCACACCCGACCGCCTCCGCCGCATCCGCGCCACCCAGCGCGACCTACTCGCCGCCTTTCAGGCCATGCTTCGCCCCGGCGGACGGCTCGTTTACGCCACTTGCTCCGTCCTTCCGTCCGAAAACCGGGCCGCCATCGCCCCGCTGCTCGAAACCGGCGCGTGGTCCTTGGCCGCCGAATCCACCGTCTCGCCCGCCGCCACCGGTTTCGACGGATTCTACGCCGCCGCCCTTGATCACACCGGATGAAAAACCGCGAAAAAACCTCGTCAACGGGTCAGATTGCACTTGTCAGCCTTCGATTTTTCTGATTTCACCACCGACCCGGATTTCCATCCGCCCGCACCTTCACCGCAATTTGTTTTGAGCGACCCAGCACCCAACCCGCCGGCCGGCAACGTCGTCCCGTTCGAGCAGGTGCGTCCATGGTCGCGCTATCCCGGCAACCCCATGAAAAGCGATCTTCTCGACAAGGCATCCGAAGTCGTCACCGACCCACTCGTCCTCATCAACCTCGTGTCCAAACGCGTCCGCCAGCTCAACAGCGGCCGCGCGCCACTGGTCCCCACCGTCCCGACCATGGGCGCGGCGGACATCGCGCTCACCGAGATCATCGAAGGGAAAATCAAACTCCTCGAGAAGGCCGCCGACTGAGCCGGCCCCTCCCCGCCCCCACCACCCCCG
>SLAV01000201.1 GCA_007126655.1 Haloferula sp.
CTTGCGGGCGGCAGGTTCTTGCCGGGCTGCGGGTGGTGCCGCAGGTCGCTCCAACTCGAACGTGGCCTGCGCGGGCGCGGCCGGGGGCTCGCTTGCAACCCGGGTGATGCTGCGTTTCACCGCGCCACCACGCCCGCGCCCGGTCTCCAGCACGCCGAGGTCGAGCAAGGGCTGCCGGGCGGCAAGGTATCGCGCCTCGTCCCAGCCGAGCCGCTCGCGGAGCTTCCGGTTGCCAATGGTGGTGCCATCGGCGGGGACATTCGTGAGCAAAGTGGCGGATCGTCGGTCATGGGGCTGGGAGAACGATTATACGGCCCTGACGGCGGTGTAAATGACGGGGGAGTATGCCGCCAGGGCACCTACATTTGGCGGAGGCCAATGATTGCTTCGAGATAAGAAGGGTCGAGGGCGGCATAGATCCGTTTACCCCGGATCGGCTCCTTGGGCTTGGAGGTTTCGGTCTTGAGGAGATTCAGGGCGATCCGGCGCAGGGTGGAGAGGTTTTGGGCCGCATCCCCACAACGGGCGCGGGCATCGTCTTCCCGGAACACCACGTCAAGCACCCAGTGGCATGAGTTCTCGATTCCCCAATGGGAGCGGCCGTATTCGCGGACAAGACGTTGATTTTCAAAACCTAATATCGAATTTCTTAATATCCAATTTCCTTTTTAGGCTCACGGCACGCGGGGGAATTTGGAGAAGTCGGGAGGGCGCTTTTCGAGGAAGGCCTGCTTGCCCTCCCTGCCCTCCTCGCTCATGTAGTAGAGCAGGGTGGCGTTGCCCGCGAGGTCGAGCAGGCCGAGCTGGCCGTCGCAGTCGGCGTTGAGGGCGGCCTTGAGGCAGCGCAGGGCGATGGGCGAGTGGGCAAGCATTTCGCGGCACCACTTCAGGGTTTCGGATTCGAGATCGGGGAGGGGGACGACCGTGTTGACGAGGCCCATTTCGAGGGCCTGCCGGGCGTCGTATTGACGGCACAGGAACCAGATTTCGCGCGCCTTCTTCTGGCCGACGATGCGGGCGAGGTAGCTGGAGCCGAGGCCGCCATCGAACGAGCCGACCTTGGGGCCGGTCTGGCCGAAGCGGGCGTTTTCGGCGGCGATGGTGAGGTCGCAGACGACGTGGAGGACGTGGCCGCCGCCGATGGCGTATCCGGCGACCATGGCGACGACGGGTTTGGGGAGCGAGCGGATTTTCTTCTGCAGGTCGAGCACGTTGAGGCGGGGCACGCCGTCGTCGCCGACGTATCCGGCGTGGCCGCGGACCTTCTGGTCGCCGCCGGAGCAGAAGGCGAGGTCGCCCTCGCCGGTGAGGATGATCACGCCGACCTGCGGGTCTTCATGAGCCAGGTCAAAGGCGCGGAGCATTTCGCGCACGGTGAGCGGGCGGAACGCGTTGCGCACCTGCGGGCGGTTGATGGTGATTTTGGCGATCCGGCCTTCATCGGCCGTTTCGTAGCGGATATCCTCGAATTCGTGCGCGCTGGTCCACATGGCGGGCCTAATCTGGACCAGCCGCTGGCGGGCGGCAACGCAATATGCCGCAATTTGGCGGATGATCGGACTCTCTTGTTGAGCTAGAGATGAGGGCCAATGCCTATTCATCAAGATCCACCACAACACGGATGAAGCGGGAGGTGTCGAGGGGCTGGGTAATGACCACACGTTCCCAATTGTCATCGATGGTGCTGACATCCACTGCGCCGGTCGCAGCCTGCCACGCGCCGTCGTCAAGGGACGAGGACTGTTGTGGTGTGTAGGAAATGCCGCCATTTTTCCTCCTGATGAATTCAAAACGAAACATCGATGCTCCTTCGTCGTCGTTTCCAATTTCCGGCGTGCCATGCTGCCAATAAAAGCCGCGAATCAGGGCGTGGCCTCATCGCATGTGCCGGCGCAGCGCGCGGGCCTCGGCTTCGGCGTCGAAGTCCGGGTTCGGCCCGATGGGGAGGGGGGCGGAGGTTTCCTCGCGCCAGTCGCGCAGGATGCGGTGGAGTTCCTCGGTTTTCCCGGGGAAAATGTCTGCGAGGTTGCGGCGTTCGCCGATGTCGTCGCCAATTTTGTAGAGTTCGAGCGCGTCGTCCTCGAAATACTCGAGGAGTTTCCAGTCGCCCACGCGGACGAGGCTGCCGGGGCGGGTGCGGAACAGGACGTCGCGGGTGTGCGCGTTGCCGCCCTGGTATGCCTGCAGGTAGAACGGGAAATGCCAGAACAGCTTGCGGTCCGCGTCGAGGGTGCCGGTGCCGGTGAGGTAGGGGAGCAGGCTGTCGCCGTCGGTGATGTGCTCTTCGGGTTTCTCCACGCCGGCGATTTCGAGGAATGTCGGGAAGTAGTCGAGCCCGGTGACGGGGGTGGCGCTGCGGACGCCGGGTTCCACGCGGCCGGGCCAGGTGACGATCATCGGCACGCGCAGGCCGCCCTCGTAGAATGCGCCCTTCTCGGCGCGCAGGGGATCCTGGCCGGAGATGCCGAGGATGCCGCCGTTGTCCGAGGTGAAGAGGATGAAGGTGTCGTCCAGGATCCCCTGCCGCTCGAGCGCGTCGAGAATGCGGCCGACGGAGCGGTCGAGGTGGTGGATCATCGCGGCATACACCGGGTTGAAGTGGATCGGCGTGGCGGGTTTGTCGCGGAAACGGTCGATGGTTTCCTCAGGCGCCTCGATCGGCGTGTGGGGGCTGTAGAACTGCATGGAGAGCAGCATCGGGCGGGAATCGTCGCGGGCCTCGATCAACGCGGCGGCCTCGCGGCCCAGGCGGTCGGTGAGGTATTCGCCCTCGGGGCCGTCCTCGAGGGTGGGGATGCGGTAGGGGCTGAAGTATCCGCCCGGCGTCATGCCGCCGGCGTGGCCGCCGATGGCCTCGTCGTACCCGTGCGGGCGCGCGTCGTCGCCGAGGTGCCATTTGCCGATGTGGAACGTCTGGTAGCCGGCCTCCTGCAGCAGCCGCGGAAAGGTGGTGAGGGCGGGGTCGAGTGTGGTCTTGTTGGGCGGCGGGATGAGGCGCCGGTGTTCGGACCGGCCGCGTTCCGGGTTGCTGACGGTGAGCACGCCGTGGCGCGGCGTGGCCTGCCCGGTGAGCACCGAGGCCCGGCTCGGGGCGCAGTTGGCAGCGGGGGCGTATGCGTCGGTGAAGACCATGCCGGATTCGGCGAGGCGGTCGAGGTTCGGCGTTTCGTAATAGGTGCTGCCCATGAATCCGGCGTCGGTCCAGCCGAGGTCGTCGGCGACGATGAAGACGATGTTCGGCGGCGTGGCGGAGTCCGCGCCGGCGGGCGTGACGGCGGCGAGCGAGCAGGCGGTGATGATTGCGGGCAGGGAATGGCGGGTCATGGGCGGAGGCGGGTTTTCGTGATTACTTCGCGTTCATCGTCGGCCACCGGCGGGGGGCGGAACAATCGTTTTCTTGATAATTCCGGATAAATCCGCCACCGGCCCGCCCGTATCCCCTGTGCGCTCGTTATTTTCCCCACACGACATGAATGTTTCCCGAATCATCCGGACGGCATGCGGTTTCGCGGCCGCCGCCGCCCTCGCGTTCACCGTCTCCTCGTGCGCGACCGATTCGAACGTGATCCGCTACGATGAGGATGGCAACCCGATCAACCCGCATCCGCCCGGCAGCCACGCGCACTTCACGTTCGATTCGTCCTATCCGAAAACCCACGACGTGTGGAAGGACGAGGAGCTGCTGGCGAAGACCGACGACTCGAACTCGCACATCGTGATCGATCTGGAAAAACAGCGGGGCTTTCTGATGAACGGCGACCGCGTGGTGATCGACTACCCGGTGACCACCGGCAAGTCCAGCCACCCGACCCCCACCGGCGAGTTCACCGTGACCGAGCGGATCGTGGACAAAAGCTCGAACAAATACGGCACCATCTACGACGCCGACGGCGAGCGGGTGAAATACCCGGCGGACATCACGCGCGACGAGGTGCCCGAGGGCGGGGAATTCGTCGGCTCGCCGATGCAATACTGGATGCGGCTGACGAACAGCGGCATCGGCCTGCACGTCGGCCCGATGCGGCGCACGCCCGCGTCGCACGGCTGCATCCGCGGCCCGCGCTCCACGCACCCGATCGTCTTCCGCAAATCCCGCGTCGGCACGCCGGTGTTGATCAGGTGAGTCCGCAGCGGTGGAAATCCGCCGGGGTGGCGGTGGCCGGGCCGGGCCGGGCCAGTTCGAAGACGTGGAAGCGCGCGCCGAGGTGCGCGGGGTGGGTGAGCGTGCGGAACCGGCGGATCGCGGCGGGGTCCGGGGTGGATTCCATCTCCGCGAGCCAGCCGCGGGCCTCGCGGGTGAGCCACGCGCCCTGGTTCTGGAACGCGGCGAAGGCGAAGCCGGCCTCCGCCGCGTCCTCCGCCACGGCGGTGAAATCGACGTGTGCCGTGATGTCGGCCAGGCCAGGGGCGGCCAGCGGATCCGCGCCCGCGCGGTGCCCGGAAAACGTGCGCAAGGTTCCCTCCCGGCGCGCGGGGTCGTAGTATTCCGGACGCGCGAACCCGTAGTCGATCCAGACGGCCATGCCGGGGTTGATCACGCGCGCGATCGCTCGGTGAAGCGCGGCGTATCCGGTGCGGACCTCGGTGCGGTAGCCGTCCGGCAGGTGTGTTGCGTCGATCCGGCTCAGCGCGGCGGCGAGCGGCCCGCCGGACACCGGGCCGAGATCACGCCATGCCAGGGTGCCCGGGTCCACCGGGTCCGGGGCGACGCCCTCCTCGTGCCAGCGGCCGCTGCGGCGGACGACGACGTGGAAGGGCAGCGCGTCGAGCAGCTCGTTGCCGAAGGCGATGCCCGGCAGCGTGTCTCCGGCCAGTTCGTTGGCATCCGCGACCCAGCGGATGTGTTCCGCGTGTGCGCCGAGTGTTTCCCGCTGGCGGGTCCGCAGCGTCGCGAGCGGTTCGGCAATGGTGTATCCGAGGGTGTCGTATGCGGCGGGGTCGAGCGTGGCGGCGGCGGCGAGGATGTCGGCGGCTAGCGCCCCGTCGTGGGCACCAATTTCGAGCAAGCGCCAGCGCCCGCGGATGCCGTTTTCGGCGTGCCAGCGGAGGAACCGGCGTGCCAACAGTTGGCCGAAGAGCGGCCCGACGCTGACGCTGGTGTAGAAATCCCCGCTCCGCCCGAGCGGGGAATCTCCGCGCGCGTAATACCCGTGCCGCGGGTCGTAAAGCGCCCGCTCCATGTATCGGGGGAACGGCACACCCTCCGAGGGAATGGAGCGGATCAAGGAATGGGTTGCGGCTCCACGGGCGGCTGCGCTATCTTCCGCCCGCGCCGCACCGTCCGCTGCTGCGTTGGGATCCACATCCGGCATGTCCAAGTCATTAAACATCCGTCGCAAGAAGTCGCGCAAAAAGCGGGTGTTTTTCCTGCGCAAGGGGTTCCTGCTGGCGGTGTTCGTGCTCGGCTGCATCGCCGCCGCCGTCGGCTGGATCGCGGTCGAGCGATACCTCGAACCCTACCGCGAGCGAGCCATGACCTACGACATGGACCGCATCAACGATCTTGAGATTCCCAGCATCATCGTGGATCGCAATGGAGAGGAAATCGGGCGCTTCTTCGTTCAGAACCGCAGCGCCATCCCTGTGGATGAAGTGCCGGACATTTTCATCAAGGCGCTGAAATCCGGCGAGGACAAGCGGTTCATGAGCCACAAGGGCGTCGATTTCGTCGGCATCGCGCGCGCCGCCTGGTTTAATTACCGGGGCAGAACACGCCAAGGGGCCAGTACCATCACCCAGCAACTGGCCCGCAACGCGTATAATCTACAGACCGAGGCGAACATGCGTGGAGAGTCGGAGATGGAGCGCAAGTTGGTGGAGGCATTCCTGGCCCGCCGCATCGAGCGGCACTACGAAAAACGTGAGGTCCTCGAGTTCTATCTCAACCGGATCTACTTCGGCAGCGGATTCTATGGCATCCGCTCTGCCTCACTCGGATATTACGGAAAGGAGCCGGCCGACCTCACGCTGGAGGAGAGCGCGTCGCTGGTCACCCTGATCAAGAACCCGACCGGGCGATCGCCGCTCAACAACCCGGAGGCCAATCTGAGGGGGCGCAATTACGTGCTCCTGCGCATGTATAGCGACGGCCACATCAGCCGCCGCGAACGCGCCGAGGCGCAAAACATCCCGCTCAATCTCAACCCCCGCCCGCTGCGCCGCGGCACCACCCAGCTTTACGAGCGGATTTCCGACGGTGTGACCGAGGCGCTCGGCGAGGACGCGCTGGAATCCGGCGGATTCACGATCCACACAACCATCCTCGCCCCGGCACAGCGCGCCGCCGAGGAGGCGCTGCTTGAGTCGCTCGAACGCGCCGAGCGACACCCGGAATTCACGCGCAGTAAAATGAGCGATTTTCCGCGCGGCTCGGAGGAATCCCCCGACTTCCTCCAGGGGGCGGTGTTGATGGTGGATCACGATAGTGGCGAGGTGTTGGTCCACGTTGGCGGGCGCGATTACGCGCGATCGCAATTCGATTTCATCGAGCTTGGCCGCCGCCCACTCGGCACCGCGTTCCATCCGTTCGTTCATGCCGCCTCGCTGGAGCGCGGCGGCACCCCGGCCGACACGGTGAATGACACGCAGATGGACAACCGCGCCGTGATGGTCGGCGGGCGCGAGGGCGTGCTTGGCGAGTGGGGCATGGAGGTGGCAAACCCGGTTTACGAGGGCGAGATCACCACGCGCCGCGCGCTCGAGGCATCCAAGATCGCCGCCAATGTGCGCCTCGCCAATCAGGTGGGCATCGAACGGGTGATCGCGACGGCCGAGCGCTTCGGCTTGTCCATGGCCAGGGCCGAACCTTTGCCGCGCGTTGCCGTTGGCTTCGAGGATGCGTCGCTCCGCCAGGTCGTTCGCGCTTACTCCGCGATTCCACGCGGCGGCCGGCCAGGTCGGCCGGACCTGAAGTATCTCGACCGCATCGTGAACCGCGAGGGCCGCACCGTATGGCAGCACACCCGCACCTCGCACGAAGCCGAGGAGGCCACCGATCCCGCCACCGCTTGGCAGCTCCACACCATGCTCGCCGGCTCGCTGGAGCGTGGCAGCGCGAAGGGCGCGCTCGAAAAGCTCATCGAGGATCCGTTCCACGGCGGCGGCAAGACGGGCACCAGCGCGGATTTTTCGGACAACTGGTTCGTCGGCTACAACGGGCGCGTCACCTGCGGGGTGTGGGCCGGTTTCCTCACCTCAGGCGCGGCGATCTACCCCGGCGCGTTCAGCCGGGACATCGCGATGCCGGTGTGGATCGCCGCGATGAACGCCGCCGCACCGTCGTTCCGCAGCGGCGAGCCCGAACCGCCGGACAATGTCGTCCAGCTATCCGTGTGCTCCGTATCCGGGCAACGCGCGACCTCGTTCTGCCAGCACCAGGTGGAGGATCTCGAACTCGGGCGCATCGTTACGCGATCCACCGCGATCACCGAATGGTTCCGCGACGACGCCGCCCGCCTCGCATACTGTACAACTCATTCCGGCATCGATGCGCTGGCCGGCGGCGAGGATTCCGGTCTCGAACTCACCAGTGAGGTCCGCGGTCTCAATGCCTCGCCGATCCGCCCCACGTCGCCGGCCGTGCTGGGCGACGATCCGTTCCTCACCGAGGTGCCGGCGTTTGTCGCCACCGATTCCGGTTCGTCGGGCATCGTCCGTCGCCGCACCAACGTGCTCGACAGCCTGGAACTGGAGGCCTTCGACGAGCCGCTTGAATTGGAACGGCCGCCGCGGCTGGAAATCATCGACGAGTGAAATGAAACCAGCGATGGACTCCCGCCTGCCCTCCGAGCCCCGCGTGATCCTGGCCTCCGGCTCGCCGCGCCGCCGCGAGCTGCTGGAGAAGGCGGGCGTCGCCATCGAGGTAATCCCGTCGCCCGCCGGGGAAATCCACGACGCCGCCATGGCCCCCGGTGCGCTTTGCAAGACGAACGCCCGCCTCAAGGCCGCCGCGGTTGCCGCGAACCATCCAGGGGCGTGGGTCATCGGCGCGGATACGCTGGTGTTTCTCGATGGATCGCCGCTGGGCAAGCCTGCCGACCGCGCCGCCGCGACCGCGATGCTTGCCCGGCTCTCAGGCCGCACGCACGAGGTCCGCACCGGCGTGTGCGTGATCGATCCCGCCGGGCGCGAGGACGCGTTTCACGAGACGACGCGCGTGACCTTCCGAGTTCTCGACGCGGAGGCGATCCACGCCTACCACGGCCTGGTCGATCCGCTCGACAAGGCCGGCGCATACGGCATCCAGGAACACGGCGACCGCTTGGTCGGGCGCATCGACGGCCCGTTCGACAACGTCATGGGCCTGCCGGTGGCGGCGGTACTCGCGCGGCTGCCGGTGGCGGAGTCGTGAGGTGTGCTACGGGAGGGGGAAGAAATCAGTATTTCCGCGCCAGCAAATGGTCGGCGATTTCGTGAAGGCGGGCGGCGCGCTTGCGGGCGATGGGTTCGAGCGCCTTGTGGGCGGCGCGGGTGAGACGGGCGGCCTCGCGCCGCGCCGCGTCCAGGCCGATCACCGCCGGGTAGGTCGCCTTGGCCGCCGCGGCGTCCTTGCCGGCGGTTTTTCCGAGTTCCTCGCTGGTCGCGGTTTCGTCGAGGATATCGTCGATCACCTGGAAGGCCAGGCCGAGAGCCCGGCCGAACGCGGTGAGCGCGTCGAGCGCGCGCGGGGTGGCGTTCGCCGACATCGCGCCGAGCCGAAGTGCGGCGGTTAGCAGGGCGGCGGTCTTCGCCTCGTGGATGCGCCGGAGCGCGGCGCGGTTGGCGGGCTGGCTTTCCGCCTCCAGGTCGAGCATTTGCCCGCCGATCATGTGCCGGCTGCCGCCTGCGCGCGCCAGCTCGCTAATCATGTCAGCCACGCTGTGGCGGGGCGTCGGCCGCGCGGCGGCGAGTGCGGCGAACGACGTGGTGAGCAGGGCGTCGCCGCAGAGGACCGCCACCGCCTCGCCGAAGACGACGTGGCAGGTCGCCCGTCCGCGCCGCATCGTATCGTCATCCATCGCGGGCAGGTCGTCGTGGACGAGCGAATAGGTGTGGATCAGCTCGAGGGCGCAGGCGGCCGGCATGGCGTCCTCCACGTCACCGCCGCAGGCTTCGGCGGCGGCGAGGCAGAGTACCGGCCGCAACCGCTTGCCGCCGGAGAACACGGCGTAGCGCATGGCCCGGTGGAGCGTCGTTGGGCGGACGTTCGGGCCGGGCAGATGGCGGTGGAGCGCGGCGTTCACCCGGTCGGTCCGTTCGTTCAGGTAGGAGCGCAGGTCCATCAGGGCGGGGGCATCAGAGGATTTCGGCGATTTGCACGGCGTTGAGCGCCGCGCCCTTGCGCACCTGGTCGCCGACCACCCAGAGGTCCAGCGCGTTGTCGAGAACGAGATTTTCGCGGATGCGGCCGACGAGACAGTCGTCGCCGCCGGTGGTGTCCAGCGGCACGGGGAAACGCTGGTTTTGCGGATCATCCACCACCTTCACGCCGGGGCGGCCGTTGTATGCCGCGCGGGCGGCGGCCGCGTCCACCGGTTTGTCGAACACGGCGGTGATGGAGACCGAGTGCGAACGGTAAACCGGCACGCGCACGCAGGTGCAGGAGGCCTTGAGTTCCGGCAGGCCGAGGATTTTCCGGCTTTCGTGGAGCATCTTGAGTTCCTCTTTCGTGTAGCCGTTGTCAGTGAAGGCATCGACCTGAGGGATCACGTTGAATGCGATCTGGCGGGGATAAACCCTGGGAGTCACCGGGTCGCCGTTCGCAAGCGCCCGCACCTGCTCCTCCAGCTCCAAGATGCCCTGCGCACCGGATCCGGAGACCGCCTGGTAGCTGGAGGCGATCACCGCCCGCAGGCCGAATGCGTCGTGAAGCGGCTTGAGCGCCATCAGCGAGACGATCGTGGTGCAGTTCGGATTCGCGATGATGTTGTGGGGCCGCCGCGCAACCGCTCCGGGGTTGATCTCCGGCACCACCAGCGGCACGTCCGGATCGATGCGGAAGGCGGATGAATTGTCGATCACCACCGCGCCGGCCGCCGCGGCGCTTGGCGCGTATTCCTTCGAAATGCCGCCGCCGGCGCTGAACAGGGCGATATCCACGCCCTCGAACGAATCGTGCGTCAGCTCGCGGATCGGGATTTCCTCGCCGCGGAAGGAGACGGTCCGGCCCGCGGACCGCGCGGAGGCGAGCAGCGTGAGCCTGCCGACCGGGAAGTTCCTTTGTTCGAGGCACACGAGCATTTCCGCGCCGACCGCGCCGGTCGCTCCGACAATTGCGAGATGGGGCTGGTTCATGTTTTTCCCTGGCTCCGGAGCATTCACGCCCGGTGCACGTGACGTTAGCGCGCGTGCCGCCGCCGTGGCAACCGCCGAGTGCGGGCGGTTCATTCCCGGTTGCGGATGGCGCGGTAATGTTGCGCCAGCCCGTCCGCCAGCCCGTCCACATATTCGCGGTAGATCGACGGCAGCATCTCGCCGTCGATCTCTTTCAATCCGTCGTAGTGTCCGGCCTGGATCCGCGCGTAGTCCCGCCGCGAATTCATCACATACGGCTCCATGTAGATCACCGGGCAGTCATAAAGCCGGTTCGCCAGCAGGTTGCGCGCCCAGAGGTACGGATGCCCGTCCACCTGGCGGGCGTTCGGCGCGTTCGGCGGATACTTGAAGGGCGGGAGCCCGCTCGTCCCGGCAAACACGTCGGCCACCGTGGCCCCCACCTCCGCCTCCTCCTCGTGGGTGCGCTGCAGCAGCATCGCCAGCATCGCGAAACGCTGGTCTGCAAGCGCCACCTCGCTGTCGGTGTAGCCGCCGTTCAACAGGATGTGGAAGTGCGTCCGGTCCACCAGCGTCGGGTTGGCGGGATCCCCCCATGCCTCAGCGTTGAAATGGAGGCACAGCACGAGGTCCGGCCGAATCACGTGGTTCACGACGTGCGCGCGGGCGCGGATTTCCGCCGTGCGGTAGAACAACTGCTCCGCGAGCCGCTGCATCGCCGCCGGCGATTGGTCGCCCGCCTGCTCTTCCGCAATCTCGAGCAGCATTTTCGGGCGCATCGGGGTGAGCGGCTCCGGCGTGTCGCGCACCAGCGTCACCCGCGCGCCCAGATCCTCGAGCACCGGCTGCAGCATCAGTGCGACCTTCAGCGTCATGTCGCCCTCGGTCACCGGCGGGTCGCCGTCCAGCGAAAACCAGCGGGCCTCCATCCGCGCCCATTCGCCGCCGATGTGCCCTGGGTCGATCGCGATGTGGAGTCCATCCAGCGGTTTCGATTCCGGGGCCGGCGGCAGCTCCCGGCCGGCCCGCCACGCCCGCGGTGCCCTCGCTGCCGAATCCGCGTCCGCCGCGAAGCGCAGCTCGAAGAAATCGTCATCCTCCTCGCCGCGCGTTCGCACCAGCGCCCGGGCGTCTTCGATTTCAATAAAGCGTTTCCACACGTCGCTGGTCGTGAACACGTCCCGCAACAGCCGCTCGAAGTCGTCCCGCGTGATCGTTTCCTGATAGACCTCCAGCGACTCCCAGTCGGGCGGCTCGGCCAGCACGGAAAGCGGCGGCGGCTCCACCGGCTCGGGTGGAGGATCATCAGTCTGCGGGTCGTCGTGGACCACCGGCGGCAGCACGCCGGTGCCCGGCGCGGCGGGATCCGCGCGGTCCGCCTCATCAGGATCCGCCACTGCGGCGGCTGGCTCTTCCGCTGGCACCGGAGGCTCCGCGTCAGGAACCTCGCGAACCCACAGCACCACCGCCAGCACGACGAGCGCGCCGGCCGTCAGGAGGGGGACAATGGATCTTGCGGAAAATGTCATGGTGCGGATTGGATTTCGCGCGGTCCGGTGTTTCGGGTTGTCGCCGCGCCCCGCGCAGTGAAACACTGCCCCCGCACCATGTCCAACATCCGCATTCTCTTTCTCGGCGACATCGTCGGCGAACCCGGGCGCAAGGCCGTCATCGCGCGGTTGCCGGAAATCAAGCGGGAACAGGACGTCGATTTCGTCATCGCCAACGGTGAGAACGCGGCCGGCGGCAAGGGAATCACGCCCAGGATCGCCATCGACCTGCTGCGCGCCGGCGTCGCCGTCATCACCACCGGCGACCACGTCTGGGACCAGAAGGAAATCACCGATTACCTTCCCACCGAGCCGCGCGTCCTGCGCCCGCTCAACTACCCGGATGGCACGCCCGGCGCCGGCAGCGTCGTCCTCGACACGGCCAAGGGCAGGGTGGCCGTGATGCAGGCACAGGGCCGCACGTTCATGCGGCCCGAACTCGAAAATCCCTTTCTAGCCGCCGAGGTCGAGGCGCGCCGGCTGCGCGACGAGGAGGGCGTCATGGTCATTTTCCTCGATTTCCACGCCGAGGCCACCAGCGAGAAAATCGCCATGGGTCACGCCATGGACGGCCTGGTCTCCGTGGTCGCCGGCACCCACACCCACGTCCAGACGGCCGACGAGGCCATCCTGCCCGGCGGCACCGGAACCCTCACCGACGCCGGCATGTGCGGCCCCGTCGAATCCATCCTCGGCCGTGTCGCCGAGTCCGTCGTCTGGAAGTTCAAAACCAGCATGCCCACGCGCTTCCCCATCGCCCGCGGTCCGGTCCGCCTGTGTGGTCTCGTCGCCGAAATCAACCCCGCTTCCGGCCTCTGCGAATCGATCCGGAGGTTCATGGAAATCCACGATACGGAGACAGCCCCTGCTGCTCCGCCAGCATGAAACGCTGTGATTTCGAAAAACCCCCGTTTTTTTTCTTTTCATGCATATTTTTTTTGACAGTATGTCGGGTTTTGATAATCTCCGCCCGCTCTTCCCCAACGGGCCGTCAGGGGCACCGCGCCTTGTTTCCTCAACCGAAACCGGACGCGGTCTTTTTGTCGGCTTGTGGCGAGCGCAACACATCATCCGGCATGCTCGCGTAGCTCAGGGGTAGAGCGCATCCTTGGTAAGGATGAGGTCGGGGGTTCAATTCCCCCCGCGAGCTCCAGGACAATATCCCGCCACACCGACAAATCCGACCGGAACTGCAAGAACATCCACCAGTCCAAGAAACCGAACGACCCTCGAATCTCCAAAGAAACACAAACACCATGGCCAAAGAAGCATTCCAACGCAACAAACCCCACGTCAATATCGGCACAGTCGGCCACGTTGACCACGGTAAAACCACCCTCACCGCCGCGATCACCAACACCCTCGCGGAAAAAGGGTTTTCCGAAAAGAAAAGCTACGCGGACATCGACGCCGCTCCCGAAGAGCGCGAGCGCGGCATCACCATCAACACCGCCCACGTGGAATACGAGACCGACAAGCGCCACTACGCCCACGTCGATTGCCCTGGCCACGCCGACTATGTCAAAAACATGATCACCGGTGCCGCCCAGATGGACGGTGCGATTCTCGTCGTCTCCGCCGCTGATGGCCCGATGCCGCAGACCCGCGAGCACATCCTGCTCGCCCGTCAGGTCGGCGTTCCCGCTCTCGTGGTGTTCCTCAACAAAGTGGACATGGTCGATGACGAGGAACTCCTCGAACTGGTCGAAATGGAGGTCCGCGATCTGCTCAGCACCTACGAATTCCCCGGTGACGACATCCCCATCGTGAAAGGCTCGGCCCTCAAGGCCCTCGACGGAGATGCCACGCAGATGGAGAACATCGTCAAGCTCATGGACGCGGTCGATTCCTACATCCCCGAGCCGGAGCGCCCGATCGACAAACCCTTCCTCATGCCTGTCGAGGACGTGTTCTCCATTGAGGGACGCGGCACCGTTTGCACCGGTCGTGTCGAGCGCGGCATCATCAAAAAGATGGAGGAGGTCGAGATCGTCGGCATCCGGGACACCCAGAAGACCACCGTCACCGACATCGAGATGTTCCGCAAGCTCCTCGACGAGGGACGCGCTGGAGACAATGTCGGTCTGCTCGTTCGCGGCCTCAAGAAGAACGATGTCGAGCGCGGACAGGTCATCGCCAAACCGGGTACCGTGAAGGGGCACACCAAGTTCACCTCCGAGATCTACATTCTCTCGAAGGATGAGGGTGGTCGCCATACCCCGTTCTTCTCGAACTACCGCCCGCAGTTCTATTTCCGCACCACCGACGTGACCGGCAGCATCAAGCTTCCCGACGGCGTGGAAATGGTGATGCCCGGTGACAACGTGACTCTTGAGGTCGAACTCATCACTCCGATCGCCATGGAGCCGACCATGCGCTTCGCCATCCGCGAAGGCGGCCGCACCGTCGGTGCCGGCCGTGTCGCCCAGATCCTCGACTGATCCTCATCACCGACCGCTGGCCTGGCGGCCCCAATCCCCGCCCGACCGGCATGAATCAGGGGGCATCCCGTGAACAGCGGGTTGCCCCGGATCCGCCTCAAAACGGAAGTAGCTCAATTGGTAGAGTAGCGGTCTCCAAAACCGTTGGTTGTGGGTTCGAGTCCCACCTTCCGTGCCATTCCCCGAGTCCTACGACCAGCCATACCCATCCATGCAATTCCTCGAGCTTCTCAAATTCGGCGACAACTGGATCCTCACATCCGTCATCTGGAGTGCCGTCATTCTGATAGCCTTTCTCATCATCAAGAATTTCGAGCGCATCTCCAAATTCATCGGCGAGGTCAAGGGGGAACTCCGCAAGGCAAGCTGGCCGTGGGAGTC
>SLAV01000211.1 GCA_007126655.1 Haloferula sp.
GATCGGGCCTGCTCACGGTGTCCGGAGCCACTGCATTGAATGACGGCTCCACCGTGGCGGGATCACTTCAGGCGGAATCAATCGCCAGCAACGGAATGGTGCGGATCTCCGGCAGCGCGAGCGCACCGGTGGCAGCTGTGCAAATCGGCACGCTGACCCTCACCGGCACGCTGGACGCGGCGGATCTCGGCATTGTCTCGGGCGCGGCCCTATCAAATGAATCCGGCGGACTGGCGGACACCACCATGCTGACCAACGCGGGCACGCTGGCGATGGGCGCTGACGACACCATTGCGGGCTACACCTCAAATGGCGGCCTGCTGGACGGATCGGGCCTGCTCACGGTGACCGGAGCCGCCGCGCTGAATGACGGCGCCACCGTGGCGGGATCACTCGGAGCCGGATCGATCACCAGCAACGGAGCGGTGCAGATCTCCGGCAGCGCGAGCGCGCCGGTGGCGGCTGTGCAAACCGGCACACTGACGCTCACCGGCACGCTGGATGCGGCGGATCTCGGCATCGCCGCGGGTGCGGTTTTGAACAACCAGGGTGGCGCTCTCACGGCCACTTCATTGGACATCGCCGGTGGCGGGCGTCTGGTGGCGGGGGGCATGGTGGATTATGGAACGCTCACGACATCGGGTTCCGGGGCCGGAGTGTGGCAGGGGGATCTGGTGAATCGCACGGTGGTTTCGCCGGGTGGCGGCGCGTTCGGCATCCTGGAGGTGACCGGCGACATGGAAAACACGCAGGCCGGAGTGATGAGGTTCGATCTGTCCGCCGCCGGAAACGACCTGATGAGGGTGGGCGGGGCAATGAGCCATGGCGGCACACTGGACCTGCGGCTTGCCGCGGGCGGTCATCCGGAAGCGTTCACGCCGGTTCAACTGATCGAGGCGGGTTCCTATTCAGGCAACATCGACGCGCTGACGAGCGATCTGGACGCTCCAGTCTGGTTCAACCCCGGCGACGGCACCGTTTCCTTGCTCGATGTGTTGCCAGGCGGCGAACTTTCCCGGTTGTCGCAGGGCCGGTTGTCCGCGTTCCTGGCATTGTATGAGGATGTGGTGGACCCGGGCGTCACCAATGTGTCCGACGGTCCGCCGCTGGCGCTGACCAGTGGCATCGCCTCCATGGACGATCCGGCGTTGATGTGGACTCTTGCGGCGACGATGGCATCCGGTGGCGTGGACGAGGCGGTGTTGAACCGCCTTTCGCCCGGCGTTTACGGGGCGTTCGGTTCGCATGCGATGCAGGCGACGCGCCATCACCAGCGCACCGCGATGAGCGCGCGCGGGCCGGCGCCAGTCGATTCCGCCGCGCCGGCAGCAGGTGCGAAATCGGGAGCCAAGGAGCCGGCCGGGGCCGGGCGCGAACTGCCCGGCTGGGTGGCTTTCGCGGCGGCCGATCACATGCACGCGCGCGCCCGCGGCATCGCGGATGAGGGCGGCTACAGCCTGAATGGCACCGGGTTTCTCGTCGGCACGCGGGGCACGGTGCGGGGCTTGCCGGAGTTCGTGCTCTATCTGGCCGGCCACAACGGACGGGTGAGCGGCGATTTGTTGCGGGCGGATGTGGACGGCGTGAGCCTCGGCGCGGTGGCGGAATGGCAGCTCCCCGTCACATGGGACGTGACGCTGACCAGCGCGCTCTCGTTCGGGCGCTATCAATTCGACGGCTCGCGCACCACGGTCGCCGCCGGTCCGGGGGGCTGGGCACCAGCACAAGCCGACTTCGACGGGGTCACGGCCCATTCGGTCGAATGGTTCACCGGCGTGGTCGGCAGCCACGAACTGAACCCGGCGGTGCGCCTGGCACCCGCTGCCGGGCTGCGGTTCGCGAGCGGATCGATGCGCGGGTTCGGGGAGACAACCGGGCCGTCGGGCGTGTCGCTGGACGTGCGGCGAGACGATTATCACGCGTTGCTGCTGGAATCCGGCCTGACGGCGGAGGCGGACGTCCACGAGCGCGCGACCCTGCTGGCGGAGACCGGCTTTACCGCCACGCTCCACCGCAGCGGCCACGGCATGAGCGCGACGCTAACGGATGGCGGGCGGCCGGTCCGCGCCGATCTCGGCGGGATATCCGAGGACACGGTGTTTCTCGGCCTCGGCCTGGCGATCCTGGCCCGCGAAGATGTCATGATCCGCATCGGCGGACGCGCCGAGCGGCGCGGATCGGGCGACCGCCACAACAGCGGCTTCATCAGCGTGGGCGCGCGTTTCTGAGAACTCATGAGCCATCCGGCCCGGCCGTTGCGCGGCAGGTGCCGTCCTTACAGCCGTCGGTCGTTTCCGCCCGGATCATGCCCGCCAGCGGGGCGTCCGCTGTCATGTGGAACAATCGTGAAAAGGTGAGCCGGTTTTCCGAGATCACCGCCACAATACGCCGCAACAGCGGACGAAGCGCGGGTGAGGCGAGGCGGTGCGCCCACGGGCGGTATTGCCGGGTCGCCCAGAGGCAGGTCAGCCACGTGGCATCGCCCTGCCACCAAGCGCCGTCGTCCGCGAGGACGACGGCGTTCGCTCCCGCATCCATTTCGCGGATGCCGGGCAGCGACCGCACGGCCTCGTCCGAGGCCCAATCGGTGAACTCCACTTCCACCCACCGCGGCTGTGCCGCCAGCCACCGGCTGAAACGTGCGCACAGCCCGCAGCGGGGGTCGTGGAAAACCGTCAGCTTTTCTCATGATCGTTCAAGCGGTTGGATGGCTGCGGGGTTCCGGTGCCGCGGCGTGTCCGTGCGGAGCAAGCGGTGGCGGGTCTGCGCCAGGACCGCACGCCGGCGGATCCGGCTGAAGACCAGTGCCTGATGCATTTTTTACTCTCCGGACACGCGTGTGGATCGCCCGGAGGATTGGTCCGCATCATGTGGTGCGTGGATGGTGGAGCCGCCATTGCCGGTGTGGTGGTCTTCGGACCGCTTGAGATCCCGTCCCGTCAGATAGAGGGCGACACCTGTCCATGTCGGCAGAATGCCAATAACAGGTGCGAGTTCGGGCACAAGGACGACCAGAATCTCCCAGCGCCAGCCCCAGATCGCGAACATGATGACCGCAGTGACCAGGGTGATGGGGATCCAGAAGGGCGGGAAGGCGACTTGCAAGCCGTCGGCGGCGGCCACGGTGATCGTGAGTATATGCTTCAAACCCTTCGCGGGTCGGAACCGGTCGCCACCGCGTGGCGGGGTCGGCTCGGAATGATGATTTTTTTGAAGCAAGGCGCTCACGGGTCGTATCTACGGGGCTCGATGCCGGGATCTTCCCGCTGTGCGAGCGGTTCCGAACACTGAAATCGGTGACCGGCTGCTGGATTCAAGGCTGTTGTGGCTTGAATGCGGTTGTCGGACAACGGAGCCGCTACGCGGATGAGCAGGCTGAGTGCTCTGTGGGTGGGTTTTGCGTCAGCGCAGGGCGCGGTATGCCATGAGGCCGTCATGAATGGCGCGGGCGGCGGTTTGCTGGTACCAGCGGGTGGCGCAACGGCGGCGTTCGCGGGGGTTGCTGATGAAGCCACATTCGACGAGGACCGTGGGGTGGCGGGTCTGCATGATGAGGGTGTATCCCTTGCGGTGAATGCCGCGGTTGCGGACTTGCAGGCGGGGCGCGAGGCGGCGCTGGATGGCATTGGCGATGATGCGGCCCTGGCGGCTCCAGTAGTAGGTCTCGGCCCCGTGGACGGAGGTGTTCGTGCTGGCGTTGAAGTGGATGCTTACGACGACGGCATCGCGCTGGGCGTTGGCGATTTCGGCGCGGCGCTGGATGCTGACGAAGACGTCGCTGCGGCGGGTCATGACGGTGCGGACACCGCTTTCCTTGAGGAGCGCTTCAAGATCCTGGGCGACGGCGAGATTGAGGTCGGACTCGCGGACTCCACCCCAGACGGCGCCGCGGTCGCGACCGCCGTGCCCTGCGTCAATGACGACGGTGTTGAAGCGCTGGGCGGCGGCTTCTCCGGCGGTACTGAGCCAGCATGTGAATCCAACGCAGAAAAGCACGACGCCCGTGAACAGCGCGCGGAACGGGGCGGACACTGGGAAAATCATTCGGAGATCCTAATGATCAGGAATGATGAGGCAATGAGAAATCCGGGGGATGGGGGATTTTTTTGAAATTTTGTGGTGGGGTGGGGGATTTGGAGGGGGAGGTGCCGAC
>SLAV01000264.1 GCA_007126655.1 Haloferula sp.
AACACTCGGACGCGCCCTCAAGGCGGACTGGCACTTCCGCCAGATGCCCTACCGCATGCGCACCGCCATCCTCGTCACCAAGACCGACCACTGCCTCCAGGAAATCCTCTGGCGCACGCGCCTCGGCGAACTCCCCCTCGAAATCACCTCGGTCATCGGCAACCGCCCCGATTGCGGCCCGGTCGCAACCGCCGCCGGCCTCCCCTTCCACCACATCGGGATGGACGGCGAAGCCAAACCCGGCGGCTTCGCCGAAATCCGCCGGCTCCTGGAATCACAGGATGTCGAACTCGTCGTCCTCGCCCGCTTCATGCGGATCCTGCCGGACGATTTCTGCGCCGCATACGCCGGCCGCATCATCAACATCCACCACAGCTTCCTCCCCGCCTTCATCGGCGCGAACCCCTACCGGCAGGCCTACGAGCGCGGCGTGAAGCTCATCGGCGCGACCTGCCACTACGTCACCGCCGATCTCGACGCCGGCCCCATCATCGACCAGGAGGTCGCCCGCGTCTCCCACTTCCACACCCCGGCGAACCTCGCCCGCCTCGGCCGCGACTGCGAGCGCGTCGCCCTCGCCCGCGGCATCCGCCACCACGTCCACGACCGCACCATCATCGACGGCAACCGCGCCATCGTCTTCCCCGATTGATTTTCAATTGCGGACTTTACAAAAATCCCCGTCCGCCCCAACCTCCCCGTCCCCATCCACAGGAGAGATGGCTGAGTCCGGTTTAAGGCACACGACTCGAAATCGTGCGTAGGGTGAAACCTACCGTGGGTTCGAATCCCACTCTCTCCGCCATCCTGTCTTTCACGACCGATTTTTCGTCTTTGTGCGGTTTCATTGGGTATTCCGGGACTCCGGTTTTTCCGTATCTCGCACGATTGACCGTTCTGTCTGGTCAAAACGTTGGAATGGATAAGCCGATTGAGCCAATTGGGATTGAGGCACGTGGCGCGATCCGCACCGTTATTTCGACCCAGACCAAGATCATGGCGCGAACCAAGCCGTTCGGTGGCCTGAATTTGGAATGCCGCTCAATTGATTATAGTCGATGTTCCTATCCCTTGTACCATGTTGATCGGGAATTGGTGGCAGAGGGCGGATTTGAACCGCCGACCAAAGGCTTATGAGTCCTCTGCTCTACCGCTGAGCTACTCTGCCGTCCCCGCGAAGCGGCGGCCCGTGCCGCTCGCGGGCCGAATTCCTAGTCCGCGGGGAGCGGATTGTCCACGGGAAAATACGCGATCACGACCATTCAAAATAGAAGGAATCCACGGCCTTTTCACATCGCGGTCCTTCCACGATCAACGAAGAGTCGCACGCCAACACAGGATACCAGGCAAGGTGATCGCGGAATCACCCGCGCCGCCGGATCAAGACCGCGAAAGCCAGCCCACTCAATACCAACAGCGGGGCGGATGGTTCCGGAATGACTTGAAAAGACACGATCTCTGCTTCGGCGGCACGGACTTCCCCGGCATCGATTTTCGAATAGAGCCCGATCCGCGGCTTGAAACCGTCATTGACATTCGACTCGATCAACGCCAGCCCCTCCTCAAAAGTTGGATGGACTCCGACAGGATATGGATTGTCAGGCAGAATCCCGTTAAGGCGCAGCCCGAAATCCCCGGGACCGGGGTCATCCCTCCTCCGCACATGGAAATAGTAAAAAAAATTCACCGGATCGAACCCGACCGTCACCCCGCTGGCCCAGAGCCTGGCGAATATCTGGTCGCTGTTCTGGGCCGAGCCATCCTTGTATGACCCGTAACCAACCAGATTAAGGCTGCCGATCGTACCCGTGTATTCGAATTCGTCGATGCGATCCAATGCAACGCGGTTCAATGCACTCCAAGTCGTGACATCATCTCCAGGGGTGGTTCGGTATTCATTCAACGTCTGGGTGACGACTCCGTGATCCCCGACATTCAAACCCAGCGGGTTGCTGGAAATCGTGGATTCCACCGTGAACTCGATCCGCACGATCGTGGCGGCGGAAACAATGCCAACCAGGCAATAGGATGTCACCAAGAATAGTAACGCCAACACTGGCGGGCCATTGCGGGTTTTCATGTCAATTATTCGTGCACGCAATGAATAAAGAAGCCGGGCGGGGACTCAAGCACAAAATCAGGAGAATATTTCTCGCCGCGTGCGGATCGAACGGATTCGGGATAGCAGGGTGGTCGCACCGGGATTTCACCTGGAACCGGCTTTTTTGATCGCGCCGTGCGGTCGATTTGCTAAAGAACCCCGTCATGTCGTCAACACTCGTCTCCATCCTGATCGTCGCCGGCGTCATTCTGGTGCCGCTCGTCCTGATCGCGCTGTTCGTCATTTTCCAATACAACGGCCTCGTCCGGGGCCGCAACGGATACCGCAACGCGTTCGCGCAGATCGACGTGCAGCTCAAGCGCCGCCACGACCTCATCCCGAACCTCGTCGAAACCGCCAAGGGCTACATGAAACACGAGCGCGAGACGCTTGAAGCCGTCATCGCCGCCCGCCAGGGAGCCGAAAGCGCCCGCACCAACGCCGCGGCAAACCCCGGCGATCCGGCCGCGATGAAACAACTCGCCCAGGCGGAAGGCGGCCTCGGCGGCACGCTCGGACGCCTCTTCGCCCTCTCCGAGGCCTACCCCGACCTCAAGGCGAACCAGAACATGATGCAGCTCAGCGAGGAACTCACCTCCACCGAAAACCGCATCTCCTTCGCCCGCCAGGCATTCAACGACGCCGTCCTCAAATACAACAACATGCGCGAGACGTTCCCCACCAACATCATCGCCGGCATGTTCAACTTCGTCGTCGCCGAATCGTTCGAGATCACCAACGAGGCCGAGCGCGAGGCCGTGAAGGTCAAGTTCTGATCCCCCGCCGCCCATGGACTTCTTCCAGGCGCAGGAAAACGCGCGCCGCACCAGCCGCTGGCTCGTGCTGTGGTTCATGCTGTGCGTCCTCGGCGTGATCCTCGCGATCCACGTCGTCATGGTGCCGATCCTGCGGCTTGTCGTCGAAACAAACGTCCAGTCCATCGACGGCGGCCAGATCAGCTTGTTCAACCCGAAGCTGTTCTTCTCCATCGCCGCCGTCACCAGCATCCTCATCGTCGGCGGCAGCCTCTACAAACTCTCCGCCCTCTCGAAAGGCGGGGCCGTCGTCGCCCGCGACCTCGGCGCCCGCGAACTCGACCAGGAGACCGGGGATTTTCACGAACGCCGCCTCCTCAACGTCGTGGAGGAAATGGCCATCTCCTCCGGCACCCCCATGCCCGGCGTGTGGGTCATGGACGGCGAGCAATCCATCAACGCGTTCGCCGCGGGCACCGATCCCGCCAACGCCGTCATCGGCGTCACCAAGGGAACCATGCAGCGGCTCAACCGCGAGGAATTGCAGGGCGTTGTCGCTCACGAATTCAGCCACATCCTCAACGGCGACATGCGCCTCAACATGCGGCTCACCGGCTGGATCTTCGGGCTCCTCATGCTCGTCATTCTCGGCCGTGGCGTCCTCGGGATCCTCCGCTATTCCGGTGGCACCCGCCGCACCTGGGGCGGCGGGCGCGGCGGCGGGCGCGGCGGCGGAGCCGGCATCCTCATCATCATCCTCATCGGCGCCGCGCTGTGGGCCGTCGGTTCGATCGGCGCGTTCTTCTCGCGCTGGCTCCAGGCCGCCGTTTCCCGTCAGCGCGAATTCCTCGCCGACGCGTCGGCCGTCCAGTTCACCCGCAACCCGGAGGGCATCGCCAACGCCCTGCGCAAAATCGGCGGCGCGAACAACCACTCAGCCATCCACGCCGCCGCCGCGTCCGAAGCCCGCCACCTGTTCTTCGCCCGCAGCGACACCATGGGCTTCGCCATGGCCACCCACCCGCCGCTCGACAAGCGCATCAAGGCGGTTTTCCCCCATTGGGACGGCACCATGCTCAAGGCCCCGCCCCCCGAACGGCCACAACCGGATCAGGAAAAAAATCACGCCGGAAAAGGCTTCCCCGGCATGCCCCCGCCACTGCCGATTCCCGACTTTGGCGAGCCCGGCTTCAATGAAATGTTCAATCCCGCATTTCTCGGCGCATACGCGGAAGGGCTTCGCCAGGAAAACCCCGACCGCATCCGCTCCATCGACGCCGCCAAAGCCCTGATC
>SLAV01000013.1 GCA_007126655.1 Haloferula sp.
ATTTCATGGGTGGAATTGATTTATTACGTAATGGCAATTGCGTTCACGCTCGATGATTGGATAGAGAAGTTAATGACATCGATGGCATCAAGTCAATGACTTATACGAAAAAAAAAAAAAAAGCGCGGGCCTTGCGGCACCGCGCTTTTTTGATATGACAGGTTGTTTATTCCTCAATCCCCCCCTTGCTGCGGCAGTGCAGCTGCGAGCGAAGTCGATTATGGCCTGGGGATTGAGGTGTGGTTGATGGCGGGTCGGATTTTCCGGCTTCATTCCGGCATCACCTTGAGCCGGACGAAGTTCGACGATGCGCCGTCGAGGGTGAACGTCAGGTTCCCGGGTGAGCCGATGCCGCCGCTATTTTCATCGAGATCACCTTCCGGGACGTCGGTCCAGTCCACGAGGTCGTTGGACGTCTGGACAACGAACTGGGTTCCGTATTCGGAGGCCGGGATGTTGCCGCCGTTGGTCCAGGTGATGGTGTTGTTGGCGTCGAGGACGGGCAGGGCGGTGAATCCTGGAGCGGCGTTGAGGAAATACTCGATGCCATTGGGCACGCCGTCGCCATCGAAGTCTTCCTCCGGTCCCTGGCCGCCCACGTTTTCGTCGGCCCATGCGGCGTATCCGCTGATCTCGACCACCGCGATGATGAAGCCGTCGGCATCAATGTCGATCTCGGAGAGGCCGGGGCCGGAGATGGCGGCGAGCTGGGCGGGGGTGAGGCCGTTGGCGTCGGTTCCGAAGCGCAGTGATGCGCCGGAGACGAACGAGCCGGTGATTTCCAGCGGGCCGGACCAGCTTTGCGAGCTGCTGTCCTGGAAGGCGAGCGCGGAGCCGGGGCCGATCTGGATATTCGCCGGGCCACCGGTCGAGAGCGTTCCGAGGTTGTCCGAAAAGCCCGCCCCGATGGCAAGTGTGGCGTTCTCGATGGTAACGGGCGATTCATCCGGCGAGACGCCATCCGCACCGATGGCGAGGGTGCCGCCGGTGATGGTGGTGGCGCCGGTGTAAACGTTGTTTCCGGCCAGTGTGAGGGTGCCGGGACCGGTCTTTGTCAGCGCCATGTTGGTGCCGCCGTGGCCAAGCCGTCCGGTGAAGACGTGGTCGTCATCGTTGTCGATGGTGAGCGTCGATTCGAAGGAGCTTTGCGTGTTGCGGATGCGCTGCGCACGGTTGCTGCGGGGCACGTTTTCAAGTCCGGCAAGGGTCTGGTCGAATCCATTGAGATTCACTTCGGCGAATCGACCGATGCCCACGCCATTCAAGCCGTCGATGGTCAGCACGGTGGTTGGCGGCAGGGCGTTGTCGTCACCCAGGCGGATGAAGATGTTCACGTTCAGGCCGGTGTTGTGGAGCAGGGTCGATCCCTCGTATGTGCTTTGGGTATTGAGGATGATGTGGCCGTAGGCGTTGGTGGTCTCCACGCCGAAGAACCGGACGTCGCCCTCACCCTCGATCGGAGCGCTGATCGTGAAGGGAACTGCGGATGTTCCGCCTCCACCCTGAATCGAAGGAGCGGTGATGGTCGTCGTGGTGCCGGCCTCGCCAATCATGATTGGCGTGAAAATGTCCGCACCGACCACGTCGGGTCGCAGCGTCGTACCACCTGCAAGGGTGATGCTCGTGGCGAAATCGAAGGGCCGTGGGTGCCCGAACCCGAGCGTGCCCCCGTTGACGATGACATCGCCGAAGAGTTCGTTCTCACTGCCCATGACAAACGTGCCGCCTCCTTCCTTGACCAGGTTGAGCGTGCCATTGATGGGGCCGCTGAAGGTGCTGCTTGCGCCGTTCGCACCGACGGTGAGTGTGGCCCCGCCGAAAGACGTGTTGTCAATCACACCCGAGCCGCTGATGCCGTTGACGGTGTGATTGCCGCCGTCGAGGTCGAGCATGCCGTCAACGACGACGTTTCCGAAGTCCGGTCCGGATGGCAGGGTCTGGTCCCCGGCGAGGCGGAGCGTGCCGTCGAGCACCGCGGTGTCGCCGGTGTGCTCGTTCAGGCCGGTGAGGGTGGCGGTGCCCGGGCCGATCTTGGTGATCGAGTGGTCGCCGGACATGACGCCGTTCACGGTGAGGGTGCGGTCGGGTCCGATGTTCCAGGTGTGGTCGTCGGTGAGTCCGACCGGGCTGTTCAGCGTGAGATCCGCGGTGGCGGAAAGCATATCGATGGCAATGGGTGCCTCGCCAAACGACAGCGTGTTGGTGCCGCCGATAGTGACGTCGCCTCCCGGATTGGTGATGGCGAGTCCGAAGAATGTCAGGTCGTCGCCCAGCATGGTGATGTTCGGAGATGTGACGGTGCTGTTCCACTCGGCGATGTCTTCGGGGCCGGGGACCACGCCGCCGACCCAACTGCTGCCCAGATTGAGATCGTCGGTATTGTTGGCCTTGACCACTCCGTCGATGGTTCCCGTGATGACCAGGTTGAGTGAGTTGTCATCAACGACCAGCTCCGCCTCGGTGCCGGCACCGAGCGTGGACAGGGTGAGATTTTCGGTGGCTGGCGGCGTGCCGGCCAGCTCGTCCCACGTGGCCAGCGGATAGATGCCGGGAATCAGCGGATCCTCAAGAATCACCTCCACATTCGGGGTGGCCTGGAAGTCGGCGAGTTCATGGATCACAAGCGGGGCGTTCGAGGGTGACGGCGCGTTATCGAGGAAATCGAACTCCAACGTGCCGGCCTCGGTGAACGTGAGCGAATTGCAGCCCCACGACTGGGATGAATCGGTGACGAGGATTCCATAAGTGGCGGATTCGTCATCGACGGTGACATCCGAGTTATTCTGGTTCCCGCTGACCGCGCCAATCAACCTGCCTTCACTGACGGTGGTCGCACCGCTATGGTTGTTGCCTGCGGTAAGCGTCTGCGTGGCAGGGCCGGTTTTCACCAGGGCGAGGTTGGGGCTGTTGATATTGCCGCCGAATGTGGAATCCTCCTCGGTATTCAAGGTAAGTGTCGCCGTGCTGATCTCCGCGTTGTCGAAGCTGTTCACAATCCGCTGCTGGCGGTTCGTACGAGATACATTCCTCAGTCCCGCAAGGGTCTGGTCATTGCCGTTCATGACATAAAGCACGTTCCGACCGCTTGTTGACGGACCATTGCCGCCATCCAGCGTGAGGATGGTCGTGGCGGGAAGCGCGTCGTCGGTTGTGGCCCATACGAACAATAGATTATTTTGGTTCGATGTCGTAATGAGCGTATTGCCAGTGTATGTGTTGTCACCGCCGATTCGGATGAAGGTGTTCTGGCTATTGTTGCCGTTCTGGTTATTGAACGTCACGTTGTGAGGACCGCTTATTGATCCGGTGAATTCAAGCACCCCCGGATCCCGACCGCTATTGGTGCCGGCGATCAATTGGGCGTTGGCTTGAAGCTGGATGTCGGAATTGATGATCTGTCCGGAGCGGTTCGAGCGGATCTGCGGGCTGTCGCCGCCGAGTTCGATGACACCGCCGTCAAAGGTGACTGGCCCCGCGCCACTTTCGAATAGGATGCGATTGGCCTGGACGGTGCCGTCCACATTGATTGTGCCCGATCCGATGCCGGTGCCGAAACGGACTTCGTCATCGAAGGTTGTGGTGACGTCATCCGGAACGGTTTCCCCGTCGGGATCGGTGCTCCAACCCTGGGTGTTGTTGCCGATGGTGGGGACACTCCAGGTGCCGGATGCGGTGCCGAAGCCCTCGGTACCGCCGTTGGAGTCCCAGTAATAGGTGACGGCTTGCGCGGCCGATGTGGTGAAATGCGCCAGCATGGCGATGCATGCCATTGCGAGGCTGGAACGACGGATCAGATGGATTTTCAATTTCATGGGTTTGTTGAAGTCAGTGGGTTTGTGAATCATGCCGCGTTTCGGGAGCTGGGTTCAACTCCTTAGGCCGGGATGTGTGTGATCAATGAATTAATTCATTCTTAATTGATGGGAGCATGAGTGATGCAGGCCCGGACGTCTATCCCCCAAATGGGTGAAAATTTTTCCCTCAGCGGGGGCATCAGGCATTCTCTGAGCATATGATTCACCGCTCGATCAACGATTTTGGGTGGGATCCCAGAAAGAGCTGCTGCGACCGCCGCGTGTGTTGTCGATTTCCCGGATGTCCGCCTCGGTCATTTCCCTGGCCGAGCCATCGTAAAAGGCGACCAACGCAGCGCCACCGCGCATGATGGTATGGCCCTGCTCGTTGGTATCCTCCTGTCCGCCATGCCGGTATGCCATGGAACCGTTGGTGGTGCGACCGAAAGCCCGCCCGCCAATGCGGTTGTTGTAGGTGATCCTGTAATCGGTGGCGGTGGCGAAGGCCATGGATCCGGACGGATTGGCAATGCGCTGGGAGTATTGGGATGCGCGCACGTTGGGTCCGGTCCTGGCCATGAGTCCGGTGTCGTTCATCCCGAACGACATGGCCAGATGGGTGTGTCCACGGCGGACGGCTTTCTGGTCGAGATAATCCACGGGGATTTGGCGGGTCGGGTTGCCGGCGGCATTCGTGACATTTCCGACCAATTGCCTGATGAAATCAGCATCCTGGAACCAGAACCCGGTGCGGCTGCCCTCCTCGTCGGTGGCATACAAAGGGACGTATCGGCCGCTGTGGTCAGCCGCGTATGAGGCATTGGCCATCATGATCTGGCGGAGGTTGTTGATGCTCCGCGTCTTGTCGGCCATGTCGCGGTAGCGGCTGTATCCGAGGAATGAAAGGACCGCGAGGACCGCGATGATGAGGATGACAACGAGGAGTTCGATCAGAGTGAATCCCGTGTGCTTGCGGCGTGCCGCAGAAGGGTGTGTGCAGGAGCGCATTGGTATGGTGTGGGGTTTTGTTGTTGGATATCTCGTGGATCTCGACCTTGTTGCAGGCTACCATTTTAATTTACGGTGAATCTTGGTTTTGTCTATCCCCCAAATGGGTGACAGGCAATGGAAATCGCCGGTGGTTCTTGTATCCGGCGGTGCTTCCGAAGCTCGCCGGGTAATACCGCCGGGGGCCCCGATGAGGGCCTATTGCTCTTGTGATTGCCGGTCAGGTGTGGCTCATAGGGGATGGGAATGATGACGGCGGATCCACCCGTAACCATGGTTTTCGCACGGCAATCCTGCCGGCGCGCGCGGGCGATGCATTTGTTTTCCGGCTTCGTGGCCTGTTTTCTGCCTTGGATTGCGGCGGATCGAGCCGTTTCCGAGCAGTTGGATGACAACATATTTGTTCCCCAACCTCCTCCGGGCGAGGAGTTTGCGGGCAAGCCGTCGCTGGATCCCGAATGGAAGGTCGGCCCGTGGATCTGGGACGAGGAAACCCACGACAAACAACATGTGAATCTGTGGCGGGCGTTTGAAATTCCCGACGAGGCAAGGGTGGTTGACGCGAAAATCCGCCTGTCGGTGGACAATGGCTACCGCCTGATGCTCAACGGGCGGGAACTCGGCACCGGCAGCGATTGGCGCAGCGTGACGGAATACGACGTGGGGCTGCTGTTGCGCCCCGGACGCCACGTGCTGGCGGTGGAGGCCTTCAATGACAATCGAGAGGCGGGCATGGCTTTCGGCATGATAATCGAGTTGGGCGACGGGCGGGTGATGGAAATCCCATCTGACACCACGTGGCGCGTGGTGCCACAGGGCGAAGGCGGTTGGGAGAACCGGGCGCAACCGCAGGCCCATTGGCATCATGCGGTGCTGGAGAGCGAGTTTTTGCCGCGCGGCGAGCAGTACCACCTGAGGGTGCCGACGATGGTCGTGAAGGTGCCGCCGATCCAACCACTGGAAACCACGTTCTGGAGGCATCGATGGGTGCAGGCCTTATTGTGGGGGATGGTGTTGGTCGGCGGGGTGCTGTATCTGCGGGCGCGGGCGAAGCTGGCGCTGCAATCGCGCGCCCGTGCGCTACTCGATGAGGAGCGGGCGCGGATCGCGCGCGACATCCACGACGAGCTGGGCGCGCGGCTCACGGAAATGGCGTTACAGGGCGAGGTCGCGCAGATGGAGCTGCCGGATGCCTCGCCGGTCCGCCCGCATCTGGAGGCGCTGTGCGAGAAGGCGCGGGCAACATCCGGTGCGATGGACGAGCTGGTATGGGTGGTCAACTCGCGGCGCGACACGGTTGTGGATTTTGCGACGTATGCGTGCAAGCACGCCCAGAGGTTTCTGGAGGCCACGCCGATCCGCTGCCGGCTCAACGTGGAGGCGGATCTGCCGGATGTGGCGCTGGAGCTGCCGGTGCGCCGCAGCCTGCTGCTTGCGGTGAAGGAGGCGCTGCACAATGCGGCGCGCCACTCGGGGGCGGGCGAGGTGCATCTCCGTATCCATGCGCGCGGGCAGATGCTGGTGGTGCGCGTCGAGGACGACGGCTCGGGATTCGCCCTTGATTCGCGGGATGCGACCCGCAACGGTTTGAAAAACATGGAGGAACGAATGCGCGAAATAGGCGGACGCTGCACCGTGAAAACGGCTCCGGGCCGCGGTTGCGAAGTCGAGTTCCAGGTGCCCATCCTCCGCGGTGGCCCGGCGAAGCCGTCCCATTCCACCCGTCGAAACCTGAATCCGCGATGAAGGACACCCGCTCCAACACCCGTGACCATCAGGCTCCCCTGGGGGTCGTGATCGTCGAGGACCAGCCCGACACCCTCGATAGTTGGCGGCGATTGGTCTCGGCATTTCCCGATTTTGCCTGTGTCGGCGCGTTTGCCACCGCGGAGGATGCGTTGCGGGGAATCCCGGCGCTGGCTCCCGACGTGATCCTGATGGACATCTTCCTGCCCGGGATGTCGGGCATCGAGTGCACCGCGAGGCTCAAGAGGGATCTGCCGGACATTCCGGTCGTGATGCTCACCTCGTCCGACGAGGATGAGATTCTGTTTCAGGCGCTTGAAAACGGTGCCGACGGCTACCTGCTCAAGCGCACCCGGCCCGCCGAGTTGCGCGCCGCCCTGCTCGACGTTCTCGATGGCGGCGCGCCGATGTCGAGCGAGATCGCGCGCCATGTGGTGCGCTCGTTCCGGCGCGGCGGTGGCGGTGATCCGGCCCCCGGGTTGACCAGCCGTGAGGAGGAGACCCTGGCGCTGCTGACCAAGGGATACACCAACAAGGAGATCGCGGACTCGATGAACCTGAGTGTCGAAACAATCCGCACCCATCTGAAAAACATTTACTCCAAGATGCACGTGCGCACGCGCACCGAGGCGGTGGCCCGCTACCTGTCGAAATCGTAGTCGTGAGGCGCGGTGAATTCAGCCGTCGAGTGCTTCGAGGCGCGGGCGGATGTTGGCGAGCGGAGCGAGCGCACGCGACCAGAAGGCGGGTTCGTCGATCGATTCGCCCAGGGTCTCGCGGACCAGGTCCTCGCAGGACATGCGGCCGGATGCGCGGAGGAAGCGCTCGTATTCCGCGAGGAATGGCGCGCCCTGCTCGCGGAACCGCGCGAAGAGGGACTGGCTGAGGAGGTAGCCGAAGGTGTAGGGGAAGTTGTAGAACATCACGCCGTCGAAGTAGAAGTGCTGCTTCGACGCCCAGAACAGCGGGTCGGCACCGTCCGCGGCGAGGGTCTCGCCGAACGAACGCCGCTGTTCCTCCACCATCAGTCCGCGCAATCGGCGCGCCGGAATGTAGCCGGATTTCCTCTCCTCGTAGAGGCGTTTTTCGAAATGGTATCGCACCGGCAGCTCAAGGGTGAACGAGACGGCCCGGCGCAGGTCGGTATCGAGCAGTTCGCGCTTGCGCGCGGCGGAAAACGCCTCGCCGGTAAGCACGCCATCGACGAGAATCATTTCGGCGAAGGTGGAGGCGGATTCGGCGAGCGTCATCGGGTAGCCTGAGGCGAACGGACGGGTGTCGCGCAAGAGGCGCGAGTGCCAGGCGTGACCGACCTCGTGAGCGAGCGTGAGGACGGCGCCGAGATCTGCCTGGTAGTTCATAAAGATGCGGCTTTCACCGTGGAACCTGGAGGTCGAGCAGAACCCGCCCGGCCGTTTGTTGGGGCGCGGCGAGTGGTCATACCAGCGGGCGTCGAGCGTTTCCCGGAAGAATCCCCCGAGGGCGGGGTAGGCTTCGTCGAACGCGCCGCCAATGAGGCGGCATCCCTCGTCCCATTCGAGCGGGGGCTCTCCGGCGGGTGGGGTGAAGGCGGGGGCGGATAGGTCGCGGTATGAGGCCCCGGATTCGCCGAGCAGGCCGGCGCGGAACCCGGCCATCCCGCGCAGTTCGGGCGCGGCGGCGGCGATGGCCTCAAACATGGCGTCGAGCGTGCGGCGGGTGATGCGGGCGTCGTGGCAGGCGTTGTCGAGGAAGTGGTCGGCACCGCGCTCGCGGTCGAGCGCGAGGCGCGCGCCGGACAGGGCGTTGAGCGCGCGCTCGCAGACGGTCTCATACGCGGCCCAGGCCTCATTCCCGCCGGTGAATGCGGCCTGGCGGGTGGCGCGGTCGGGCGAGGCGAGCAGGTTGGCGCGGTGGGCCATCGGCACGCGGGTGGTGGTGCCGTCGGTGGCGGGCATCGGGAATGTCATCTCGCCGCTGATGCGCTGGTAGAGTTGGTTCCACGCCTTGCCGCCATGGACGGAGAGCATGGCGTTGAGCGATTCGCGCGGCAGGTCCATGCGGCGGGAGGCGAGGTGGCGGAGCATGCGGATGTGGAAGCCGGCTCCTTCCAACTGCGGTTTTTCGAGCAACGCGTCGAGTGTCTCCCCGGTGACGCCGCCGAGCGCGGCGACGAGTCCCTCGCGGATGGTTTCCGCGATGGCGCGGAGTTCGGCGAACGCGCTTTCCTCGACAGCGGCCGCCTCGTTGGCGCTGTCGGCGGCGGTAAGGCAGGAGAGGAACGAGCCGACATGGGACATGCGCGCGTGGAACCCCTCAAGATCAGTGAGCACCGTGGTCCAGATGCTGATGTCCGCGGACTGTGGCTCCGCGGCCAGTGAGTCGACCCGTGCGCGCAGGTCGTTGGCGCGGTTTTCCAGATCGTCCCGGAACTCGCGGTAATCGGGGCCGTCAATCGAGGTGAAATACGAGGTCAAATCCCAGTCCATGCCGCGAAGCTGACGATACGATACCGGCATGGCAATCGCATTCCCCGTGTGCGCGGCTGCGAATGGTCTTGAGCGCAAATCCGGCTTGTGATTTGAGGATTCACGCATGGCCGCCACGGGCGATTTTCATTAAGATGGACGGATCATGAATCCCGATCTCGAAATCGCACGCAAGGCCGACTTGAAGCCCATTACCGAAATCGGAGGCGCGCTGGGCATCGGCGAGGACGACCTGGAGTGTCACGGGCGGTTCAAGGCGAAGATTTCTCACCGTTGCATGAATTCGCTGGCGGACCGCCCCGACGGCCGCCTGATCCTTGTGACGGCGATGAGCCCGCCGCCCGCCGGGGGCGGAAAAACCACGACCAGCGTCGGCCTGAGCGACGCGCTGTGCCGGCTCGGGCGGCGGTCCATCGTCTGCCTGCGCGAGCCATCGCTCGGCCCGTGCTTCGGCATGAAGGGCGGGGCGGCGGGTGGCGGATATTCTCAGGTGGTGCCGATGGAGGACATCAACCTCCATTTCACCGGGGATTTCCACGCCATCGCGAGCGCGCACAACCTGCTGGCGGCGATGATCGACAACTACATCCACCACGGCAACACCATGCGGATCGACCTGAGAAAGGTGAGCTGGCGGCGGGTGATGGACATGAACGACCGCGCGTTGCGCGGGGTGACCATCGGTCTCGGTGGTCCGGCGAACGGATTTCCGCGCGAGTCGGGGTTCGACATCGTGCCGGCCAGCGAGGTGATGGCGGTATTCTGCCTGGCCGACTCCATGTCGGACCTCAAGGAGCGGCTGCGGCGCATCGTGGTCGGGCGGACCCGCGGCGGGCAGGCGGTGCGGGCGGAGGAATTCGGGGCGGCCGGGGCCATGGCCGCGCTGCTGAAGGACGCCATCAAGCCGAATCTGGTGCAAACGCTGGAGAACAATCCCGCCATCATCCATGGCGGTCCGTTCGCCAATATCGCGCACGGGTGCAACTCGGTGATGGCCACGCGCACGGCGTTGAAGCTGGCCGATTACGTGGTCACCGAGGCGGGTTTCGGCGCGGACCTCGGCGCGGAGAAGTTTTTCGACATCAAGTGCCGCCAGGCGGGCCTCACGCCAGCGGCCGCGGTGGTGGTGGCCACGCTTCCGGCATTGCGTTACCAAGGTGGCGCGTCGGTGAAGGCGCTTCATGAGCCGAATACCGGTGCGGTGCGGCGCGGGTTGGAAAACCTGCGCCGCCATCTCGACAACCTGCGCGATCATTTCGGCGTGCGGTGCGTGATCGCCCTGAACCGGTTCGAGAGCGATGGTGTGGAAGAACTGGCGATGGTGGACGCGCTCGCGGCGGAGATGGGCGTGCCGGTGGCCCGCGCCACCCATTGGGCGGATGGCGGCGAGGGGGCGTTGGAGCTGGCCGGGGAGGTGGCGGCGGCTGCGGAGGGCGGCGGTGCGGATGAGTTCCGCACACTTTATCCGGATGGGATGCCACTGTGGGACAAGCTGGAAACGATCGCCTCACGGATTTACCGTTCCGGCCACGTGTCCGGCAATGTGTCGATCGACCGACAGGTGGCGGCGTTGGAGGCCGAGGGCTTCGGCGGCCTGCCCGTCTGTGTTGCGAAAACCCAGTATTCGTTTTCCACCGAACCCGCGGCGCTCGGACTTGCCGACGGGCGGCCGCTCAAGGTGCGCGAGGTCCGGCTGAGCGCCGGGGCGGGCTTTGTCGTCATGATTTGCGGGGACATCATGACGATGCCCGGCCTGCCGCGGCAGCCGTCGGCCGCCCGCATCGATGTGGACGAGGAAGGCAACATCACCGGGCTTTCGTGAGCGAGATTCCCCGCGGTTCGGTCAACAGAGGCGGACCATGTCCTTGATGAACTGGCCCCAGAGGAAAAAAAGGCCGCGCCGGGAGTAGCGGAAATGGGCGGCTCCGTCGGGGCGGATGATGCCGGCTTCGAGGTTGTGGGCGACCTGTTCGCGCATTTCGCGCTCGATGTCGGCTTCGAGCGTGTCGGGGTCGGGAATGCGCAGGTCGTCGGAAGCGACATTCATTTTCCGCAGGTAGCCGCGGTGGTCGGCGAGGATCTGGTGGAAGCAGCTTTTCTCGCATGGCACGTGGTTCCAACTGACGCCGGGTGCGAAACGGAGCATCGGTGAGAACGGAAAGTTGGTGGTGCGCCAGAGGCGTCCGTCGCACCCGCGCGAGGCGATTGAAATGAAGGCGAAGGCGACGTTGCTGTGCTCGCAGAGGCAGACGGCGGCGACGGCACGCTCCTCGGGATGCCAGAAGAGGCGGAAATACTGCTGCATGCCGGCCCATTCCCAGCCGCAGTCGGTGACGTGATCGAAGCCGGCCTCGTCCATGGCGGCGGCGGCCTCGACGGCGTTGGGGAAGAACGACGGGTTGGGCGGCTCGGTGCGGCGCAGGCGGTTCTCGACGGGCAGGCGCATGCGGCGGATGCGGGTGAGCAGCTCGATCCATGGCAGGAAAAACCACAGGGCTCCGCCGAGCAGACCGATGAGAATGCTGCCGGAAACGAAATAAAACAGGAGGAAACTCGTAACGAGAAACAGCAGGGCCCCGATCTTTCGCATGCAACTGCGCCGCGCGGTGCGCAGCGCAATGGCAAGGATCAGGAATCCGATGACAATCAGGGCTTGTTGCATGGAATGGCTGGGATGCCGGAATGTGGACCAGTTGGAGGTTTCATTCCGTGTTCCGGCTCGTGGACCAATTCCACGCGATCCACCCACATGCAAGCTGAGGCTTGGCTTTTTTTCGGCGGATCACCAACGGTTGAAATCCACCGGGGCTTCGGGATTCACGGTGGGCATGAGGGCGTCGGTCTCGCGGTGGAGTTCCTGGAGGGCGTTGTGGAGTTCGCGCGCGATGTCGGGATGCTTGAGGGCGAGGTTGTGCCGTTCGCCGGGATCTTCGGCGAGGTTGTAGAGTTCGGGAGCCTTGCCCCAGAACGTGTGGATGTATTTCCAGTCTCCGCGGCGGATGGCCGCACCGGGGTATCCGCCCTGGTTGCCCCAATGGGGGAAGTGCCAGTAAAGGTCGCGTGCGGGCATTTCGGCCTCGGGGTCCTTGACGGCCGGGGCGAAGGAGACGCCGTCGATGTGCTGTTCGGGGAGCTTGGGGAGGTCGGCCATTTCCAGCGCGCTGGGGAAAAAGTCGGTGCCGGTGAGCTGCCAGTCGGAGGTGGCGCCCTCGGGGGCGACGCCGGGCCAGCGGACGATGAACGGGACGCGCAGGCCGCCCTCGTAGAGCCAGCCCTTGCCGGCACGGAAAGGCAGGTTGGTGGTGGGGTGGCCTTCGGATGTGGAGAGGCCACCGTGGTCGGAGGAGAAGATGATCACGGTGCGGTCGGCCACGCCGTTTTCCTCGAGGGCGTCGAGCACGGTGCCGACGGCGCGGTCGAGCGCCTCGACCATTCCGGCGTAGATGGCGTGGGACTGGACGATGCGGTTCCTGCGGGGCGGCTCGGGTTCGAATTCGTCGGTGAGGCCGAGTTCCTCGCGGCGTTGTTCGTATTTTTCGACCAGGTCGTCGGGTGCCATGAGCGGGGTGTGGGGGGCGTAGAAGTTGAGCATGGCGAAGAAGGGCTGCTCCTTGTAGTTGCCGATGAAAGCCGCGGTTTCGTCGGCAAGGCGCTGGGTGAGGTGTTCGCCGGGCGGGCCGTCTTCGAGGCGCGGATTGTCGTAGGGTGAGAAGTATTTGTCTCCGCCGTATGGGCCGCCGCCCTGGTGTCCGCCGCGGTTGTAGTCGAACCCATGGTCTTCCGGCCATGAGCCCTCGGGGCCGAGGTGCCATTTGCCGGCGTGGAAGGTGGCGTAGCCCTGTGCCTTGAAGGCCTCGCCCATGCTGGTGTGGGACTCGACCATTTGCCCGAGGTAGGGGGCGGGCCAGAGCGGGCGGTTGCGCGTGTGCCGCAGGTCGTCATGGGCGAGGCAGTCGATTTCGTCCGGCAGGGCCTGGCCGAAGTGCTGGTTGGGCGCCCCGAAGAAGTTCGTGTTGCGGGTGCGCGCGGGCCAGTGGCCGGTCATCATCGCGGAGCGCGCGGGCGAGCAGACCGGCGAGGCGGAGTAGGCCTGGGTGAAGGTGACGCCGGAATCCGCCAGAGCCTGGACCGAAGGGGTGTCGTGGAAGGTGTCCGGGTTGTAGGGCGTCACGTCCATGATGCCGAGGTCGTCGGCATAGATGATCACGACATTGAGCGGGCGCTCGTCGGCGGCGGCATGGGAGACGGCGGTGGAAAGAAGCGCGATGAGTGGGAGTCGTTTCAGCATGGGATGGCGTGGTTTGCGGCTGGTGTGGCGTATTCCTGGTTTCATGGGTTGTTTTTGTAGCGTATGGTTTCCCGAAGGTTTTGGAGGGAGATGCTGTCCTTGAAGACCATCTGCACCACGCGCTCGGCTTCCCCGCCGTTGTCGCCGGCGTGGGGACGCGCGGTGGTGGCGGTGCTGGTGCTGACCGCCATGCCGACAACGCGCCCCTGCGAGTTGATCACGGGCGCGCCACTGCTGCCGACGGCGTAATCGGCGGTGATGCTCATGAAGACGGGGCGGTCGCCATTGCGGTGCGGCCGGTATTGGAAACGGGAGACGACGCCGCTGGTATAGACGAAGAATCTCCGCCTCGGGTTGCTGATCACGGAGATTTTCTCTCCAATCGCGACGTCGTCCGCGAGCGCGAGGTATGGGAGTTTTTCTCCGCCGGTGTCGATGCGGATCACCGCGATGTCGGCGGCCTCGTCACCGCCGAGCACCTCGACGACCGGATAAACGGAGCCGTCCGGCGTCATCACGCCGGCAAACCGTGTCTCATCCCCCTGGATGACATGGTGGTTGGTGACGACAATGCCGTCGGGCGATGCGATCCAGCCGGTGGCGAAGCCTCCGAGGTGCCATTCGTCGCAGCGTCCGCAGTCATAGACGGTGCCGACGGCAACGATGGCCGGCAGGCAGGCGCTGTAGAGCGAATCGTCGGGTTCCACGACAATGGGATCTCCGGGGTGCGTGATTATGACGGGTTTTCCGGAGGTTTCGTGAAGCGCCTGGCGCGCCGCATTCATTTGAATCGGGATGTCATCCTCGGCTAATTCGCCCAGGCTGGCGGAAAAATGGCGGTTGAGCGCGGCATCGTCGATCACGAGTGCGGCACCCAGCGGCGCGGCAACAAGCAACAGGGAGAGAACTGCGGATATCTTCATATTAGGTTCGGGTGCCGGGTCGGATCCCATCAAGGGAGGATGTAGAAGAGTTGGTCGCGCGAAACCCACTGGGCGGCCTCCAGTGGAACCCAGCGCAATTCGTAGCGCGCGCCCCAGGAATCGCTGACGGCGAGTTCGTTGGTCTTCTCGTTGTAGCCGACGATCATGCAGATGTGATTGTGGCCCTCGGGTTCGGGGCCTGCCGCCAGGGTGGCCAGCCGTTCGCGCATGGCGGCAAGCCGCGCGTCGGGATCGTCGTTTTCGCGGGCGCGGGCGATGGTGTTCTGGTTGGCGATTTCGTTGTATGCAGGCATCGAGTGCATCACCCACATCACGGGGATGCCCTCGTCGATGCGGCGTTTCACGCTGCGGATGCGGAGCTCGCGAATGCTTTGTTCGTGGGGCCTGCGGCCTTTGCTGCGGACATGGGAGCTGACATTGTCGATGAGCCTGCGCACGCTGGTGCCGCCGCCGGCCTGGGTTTCGCCGATCATGGCGAGGAGATACATGTCGGCCTCGACCCCGAGCGCGCGCATGACACGCTCGAAGGTTGCGGGAACGCAGTATCCCTTCGGCCCCTGGTCCACCATCGGGATATCGGAGATCCAGACGTCGCCGTTTTCGGCTTCACTGACGCCTTGGGCGAGACGCTCGCGGATTTCGCTGTTGCTGATGCGCTCGGTGCGGCCGCCGTCGTCGGCAGCTTCGGTGGACATGATGGCGAGACCAACGTATTCATCCTCCTCGTTGGAGAGGATGAACGAGTGTCCGTTCCAATCCCAACGGTTCACGGTGCGGCGGGCCTGGCGCTCGCCGAATCGCTGGGTGGTGGGTTCGCCAATGGCTGCAGTGAGAGCTTGAGCGATGGCTCCGGCATCGGCATCCATCGCGGCGGCGAGAGTCTCGGAAGTGGCGGTTGTGCCACCCTCGAAATGGTCCTGGCCAAAGCCGGCCGTAGTGCCGAAGTCACCCTTGTTGGCGTAAACAACGGACATGTGCGCGACGTTCCCGTCCGCATCGGAATACAACGCGGTGGAGTAGGGCATGGCGTCGAAGAGCATGAAGCGGCCGCCGCGTCCGGCGTAGCGACGCCAGCTCGACCCGTAACTCGTCTCTGACTCACGCGGAATGGAAAGCGCCTCGGCAACGGACGCGGCCTCGCGTCCGTCGAGCGGCGTGAGGGTGACGAGCGGGTGGCCGGCGGCCTCGTTGATGATTTCCGCCTCCATCGCGAGTCTTTCGGCATTTTCGCGAATGCGGGCCTGCTCCTCCGGGGCGAACCGATCAAGTGGGATATCGAACGTTTTCCAATCCTCGCGGCGCAGGGTGACGGTGTCGCCGTCGATTCCCTCGAGACGGGCGCGGATGGTTTCGCCCTCCGCCCCGCGCATCACCCGCATCTCCGCCGCAGTGGCACCGGCGACAAGCATGGCCGCAGTAACAAAGTGGATGATGGGTTTGTGGAACATGGTGTCACCATGGGATCTGCGGACACCAACGTCAACTTGCGAAATTGCGGGCGTGACACGGCGGCCGGATTCGTTCAGCTTTCCTAAGAATCTTCTCCCAAACCCGACTGAGCCATGAAAGAAACGTCCCCGAATCCATCATCCGCCATCGTCCACAAACCAAGACTTGGAGACGTCTGCGGGACGCGGCGGAGCAGCGGCGGGGTTTCCCGCCGGGCGTTTCTCGTGGGTGCGGCGGCGATGGCCGCGGTCGGCTGCCGGACCTCGCGCCCGTTCCAGCCCGGTGAGAGCGCGGCACTGCCTGCGGTGCCGGCAACCAGCCCTGAAGGGCGCGCGCAGCCTGCCCCCCGTGGTCCGGCTCCGCGCAATCCGGACATGAATTTAAGCTCGGATTTCCCACCGGGTTCGGGAGTCACCTTCTCTCGGGTGCCGGTGTCCGGGAAGTTCGTCGCGATCACGTTCGACGACGGCCCGCATCCGCGCAACACCCCGCGCCTGCTCGACATGCTGGCCGAGAGGAACATCAAGGCGACGTTTTACGTGATCGGCCGCAGCGTGGACATGCACCCCGGCGTGCTCCGCCGCACCGTGGCGGAAGGCCATGAGATCGGAAACCACTCGCACACCCACCGGTTGATGACGCGCCTCGGTGTGGAGGAGGTGCGCGAGGAAATGCAGCGCTGCGAGGATGCCATCGGCAAGGCGGCCGGCGTGAGACCGCGCACGATGCGCCCGCCATACGGTGGCCTGCGGCAGGGCCAGCGCGAGCTGGTCCACTCCGAATTCGGGTATCCGACGATCATGTGGTCGGTCGATCCGCTCGACTGGCAGCGTCCGGGGCCGTCGGTGGTGGCGCGGCGCCTGATTTCCGGCGCTTCGCCGGGTGGCATCCTGCTCGCACACGATCTTCACGCGCAAACGGTGGATGCGATGCCGCAGACTCTCGATGGCCTGCTGCGCCAGGGATACAAATTCGTGACGGTTTCACAGTTGATCGCCATGGGCGAAACCCAGCCGACGGCGCAGGCCGCCTCGTGAGTCGAACCCCCACGCCCGGAGCGATCACGTGAGCCCATCGAACTTCGGCGAGCGGTATTTTTCCATCCGGGACCAGCTTGCCTCGCTGATGGCGGGTGTGACTTCGCTTGCGGATGACGCGGGCGTGGATGTATCGGACGCCCTGCCGTCGGCGGTTGAGGTGGCGGGCGGTTTGCGGCGACCATTTGTTCTCGCCGTCTGCGGCGAGGTGAACGCGGGGAAATCGATGCTTTTCAATGCCTTGTTCGGGCAGCCGGTGTGCCGCACCGGGGTGGTGCCGGTGACGCTGGAGATGACGAGCCACGTGCACGGCGCGCGGATGCGGGAACGGAACCCGGAGCTGGGCGTCGTGGAACGGTCGCTGCCGCTCGATTTTCTGCATGATTTTCACCTGATCGACACACCGGGGACCAACACACCGGACGATTTCCAGCGAACGTTGATGCGCGAGCGGCTGCCGGAGGCCGAGCTGATGATGTGCGTCTTTCCGGTGGACAATCCATGGGGCGCGACGGTGTGGAATTTCTTGTCCGATCTGTCGCCGGCCGTGATCGACAAGGTGGTTTTCGTGATCCAGCAGGCGGATCTGCGGGAGGCGAAGGATCTCGAGGTGATTCGCGGGCACATGCGGGATTTGTCGATGAAACGGCTCGGGCGCTTGCCGCCGGTGTTCGCCGTCTCAGCCGTGCGGGCGTATGAGGCGAAGCGCCAGACGCCGGCGGATCTCGCGGGCTGGCGCGAAAGCGGCATGCCCGAGCTCGAGGAACACATCGCACGGGCGGTCTGCCAGTCGCCCCAGCGGATGGCTCTGCTCGCGGAGTGGCGGGAGCGGGCCGGACGCGCGCTATGGATGATCGAGGACCGGATGGAGGAGCAGGTGCGAGGACTGCACCGGCACGCCGGGTTTCTGGAGGAGGTGGAGGGCGAGATCGACGCGATGCGCGAGCGGTTTGTGAAGCGCCTGCCGCACCATCTGCAGGAAGTGGCGGATGTATTCGGCAGGGAGGCGGACGAGGTCACCCGCGTGTTGTCCAGGCGGCTTGGCCTCATGCCTTCCGTGTGGCGTTTGTTCACCCGCGGCAGGGTGGGTGCGGGAATCGAGCGGCTCTTTGTTGAGCGGCTGGAGTCGGCGGTCGAGAGGGTGGCGCGTTCGGATGCGGATGAGGTGGCGGGGCAGTGCGGAGGACACTGGCGCGCCCTGGGGCCGCGTGTGGAGGAGGCACTCGGCATCAGGATGGAAGGCCAGCGGGAGATGGAGGAGGCCATGGAACGCGCTCGCGCCACGTTCGTAAAACGGCTCGGTCGCGCTGCCGCGGAGGGGGTGGGGAGACTCAATGTGCGCCGCCAGCTCGACGCGGATCTGAGACTGCGCAACGTGTCGCTGACAAGCTTCACCGCGGCGACGCTGGGCTTCACGACGACCGGCGCGGTGTGCGGGGCGCTCGGTCTGCGCTGGCTGCCGTGGATTTTCTGTGGTCTGGCGGCGATGTTTTTCGCGGGCGGGGTGATCGCGGCGGTGGTCACGCGCCGGAGGATCACGCGCGACCACCGGCGTGCGTTGGACGAGGCGTGCGGGCGGTTCGCGGACACCCTGCGTGGCGACACCGAGGACGCCCTGCGGATGATTTTCGGCGAATACGCGCAGTGCCTCGGGGCGGTGCGCGAACATCTGGTGCGCGAGCGCCGGGCGATCGAGCCACGGCAGCGGCGCTGGCAGGAAATGTTCCTTCACCTCAAGGCGTTGGAGCAGGAGTGGTGAGAAGCACCTACCGCAGTTGGTCGAGCGTCACGCGGCGCGGGGCGGCGAATTTTTCCGGGCGGTGGAAATCCGGCTCCCCGCCGCCGAGCCGGGTCGCGGTGAGGAATTTCTGCTCCGGCGATTCGAGGACCATGCAGACGTTGGCGGTGGTCGCGGGACCGAAGTCGATGCGGGCGCGCAGGATGTCCAGCGGCACGGCCATGGCGGCGACCCAGGAACCGTCGGCTGCGAGGTCGGACCAGGTGTGGACGTCGGGCACGGCCACGTCCGCCCCATCGGCGCGTTGGCGCGGCGCAGTGAATTCACAGCTCCACCAGGCGGCGTTGGGGGCGAGGTTGAGTTCCAGGTAGCGTCCGCTGGCGGGATCGGCGAGGAACAGCTCGGCAACGTCGTGCCGCCACAGCTCCGCGAGGAACAATCCGGGGCGCGACCGCGGATGGGCGGTCGCCGGCGCGCGGTGGTGGGCGACGAACCACAGATGCAGCGGATCGAGAGCCAGCGCGTATCCGGGAGCGGGCTCCAGCGGGCGCCCGTGCCAGTCGGCGGGGATCGCGACCAGCGGCAGGTCGAGCGCGCCCCATTCGAGCGGCGTGTCGCTTTCAAAGAAAATCATTGCCCGGAAACGCTTGTCATCGGCGGGGCGCGTGTCGAGTTTGCAAACACACATCTGGAATTCATTTGAAGGAACAATGCCTCCGACGGGTCCAATCCGACATGCCACGCGATTCCAATCCCACCATGAAACGACATCTCGCCACCACCTTTGCCGCGTTTGCGGTTGCCGCCGCTCCGGCCGCCGCCGAGCCACCCGACGCCGCCGCCATCATCGAGGGCGCGCGTATGGCCGCCACCCTGGTCGAGCTCGACGAGCCGCTGGAGGGCACGCTTTCAAGCGGTGGCAGGAACACGCCGATCGCGCTTTTCCTCAAGGGCGAGGACATCCAGTTCCAGTATTCCCAAAACCGTCGCGACTGGCAGGCCTTCCACATGCGCCTCGGCGACGGGCAGTTCGACCTTTTCCGCATGGTGGACGGCAACCAGGTGCGTTTCCCGCGCGAGGAACTCGTCAATCCCATCGCCGGCACCGACCTCACCTACGAGGATCTCGCGCTCAGGTTCTTCTATTGGCCGAATCCGCGTTTCGAAGGCGAGGAAAACGTGAGTGGCCAGGCGTGCTACAAAATCCGCCTCGACAAGCCGGCCGGCGCGCCGGGCCGCTACGAGGCCGTTTATGTCTGGGTGCACAAGCGCTACGGCGCCTTCATGCGCATCCGCGGCCACGACCGCGACGGCGCATTGGTGAAGGAATTCCAGGTCGAGGACGTGATGCGGGTGTCCCGCGACGTCTGGACGCTGCGCCGCATGCAGGTGGCCACCCACAATCCGGAAACCGGCCGCCGCGAATCGATCACGCGCGTCACCTTCGACTCACCGCGTTCCGCCCCCGCACGCCGCGGCCATCGATAGCACAAATACGGACGCAACTGTTTGCCATGGCAGGCGATCAATCATGATTTTCCATGAATATATTTGAATCGCCACCCGGCGCCTGTCGCCTGCGGCGGCGGCCGATGATTCGCAGTCAGCGAAATTCCGCCGTTGCGGTCGGGGGCGGGTTGTATTGGAGTGCGCCTTGTGAGAACAGAATCCGTCCCCGCCGAATTTTTCATCCGCAATCGCGCAAAACTGCGCGACATGCTCAAACCACGCAGCCTGGTCATTGTGCATGCCAACGACGTCATGCCGACGAACGCCGACGGCGTGATGGCATTCCGCCAGAACGCGGATCTCTACCACCTCACCGGCATCCAGCAGGAGGAGACGATCCTGATGATCGCCACCGGTCTCAACGCGGAGCCGGACCACGCCGAAATCCTCTTCACCCGCGAAACGAGCGAGCGGATCGCGATCTGGGAGGGTGAAAAGCTCACCAAGGAAGCGGCCACCGCCGCGTCCGGCATCCGGCGGGTCGAGTGGACCGGCGCGTTTGAAAGCCATTTCCACCGCCTGGCCCCGCAGTGCGACCACATCTACCTGCTCACCAATGAGCACCTGCGCGCCACCACGGTCGTCGAGACGCGCAACGACCGGTTTATCCGCCGGTGTCGTGAACGCTATCCGCTGCACCGCTACGAGCGGCTCGCACCACTGATGCACAGGCTCCGCATGATCAAGGGCGACGAGGAGATCGCGATGCTGCGCAAAGCCTGCGAGATCACCGGTTCGGGGTTCCGCCGCGCGCTCGGGTTCGTCAAGCCGGGCGTCGGCGAGTGGGAGGTGGAGGCGGAGTTCCTGCACGAATTCGTGCGCAAAGGCTCGCGCGGGTTCGCCTACCTCCCGATTATCGCTTCCGGCGGGAACGCCTGCGCACTGCACTACATCGACAACAACCGGCGCTGCGCGGACGGCGCGATGCTCCTGCTTGACGTGGGAGCCGAATACGCCGGATGGAACGCGGACATGACGCGCACCATCCCCGTCAACGGCCGCTTCACCCCACGGCAGCGAGATGTTTACAACGCCGTGCTGCGCGTGCTGAGGGCCGCCAACGAACGGCTCCGGCCCGGCAACACGCCGTCGGCTTATCACAAGGAGGTCGTCGCGATCATGGAGGAGGAACTGGTGAAACTCGGACTCATCGACGCCGGAGAGGCCGCCTCGCAGGGGCCGGACAAACCGCTGGTGGCCAAGTATTTCATGCACGGGGTGTCACACCATTTGGGACTCGATGTCCACGACGTGGCTCCTTCCAACGAACCATTCGCACCTGGCATGGTCCTCACCATCGAGCCCGGCATCTACATCCGCGAGGAGGACCTCGGAGTGCGCCTCGAAAACGACGTCCTCATCGGCGCGGACACCAACACCGACCTCATGGATCACATCCCCATCGAGGCCGACGAAATCGAGGATTTGATGAACCGCGGCTGAATCGACTTCCAACACGGCTGAACCAGCCTGACCATGGGTCACCGCAACCAACGCCTCCACACGCACGGCGCGAAAAGCCAGCGACCGGTGCTCCGGGCCGTCCGCGCGCGCGCGTCGGATAAAAAAGCGCGTCACCCACGGAGCGCCGGATTCATCCGGCCCCGCCAATGGAACATATTGATTCTGGTCTGGCCTTTTTAGTGCGCTTTTCCATGTCCGGGGCGCGGGTTTTCCCTTGAGGCCGGATCGGCAATCACGCTGCAGCCGCATTGACATGAGCCGCCCGTTGCGCCACTTTCTGGGCCGAAATGAAGCGCTCTCAAGGGGGAAATCGATGACGTTGGTGGCGAGGTTGATCCGCGGGATTTGGTTTTTCGGCTTGGCCACTTGGGTCTTGGCCGAGGGCGAAACACCGATTGGAACGGTCGATCACGATTCCCGGTTGAATGAACTGCGTGAGGAGATCGCCATTGCCCGCGAAAGCTTTGCCGGCTTGGAGCTGACGGAGACGGCGCGGGTCCAGGTGGATGAAAGCCTGGATCAGGCAGAAGAGCGTCTGAACATGGCTGAAGGCATGAGATCCCGTGAGGATGAACTCTCAAGGCTGGTTCCCGCCGCACCGGCACGCATCGAGGCGCTCGAAGCCGAGCTGGCGGCGGTCGGTGAAACGGTGCGTTCCATTCCCACGGAATTCCTTGAGGTGACGGAGGCCGCCGAGCAGATCCGGACCGAGATCGCACGCCTGGAAACCGATTTGTCCGCCGCTCAGAGCGCGCTGGCGGAATTACGGGAACGTCCGGTGCAGATCGGGACGCGCCTGCCGGAGGTGATGTCACGGATCGGCCAGATCGCGGACAGTGCCACGGCACCGCTCGAGGACGGCACCTCCACGCCCAGACAAGCCGCAGCCTTGTTGCGGGACCGTGCCGCGTTAAAGGCGTTGCAAGCCGAAGCCGACCTCCTGCAGAAGGAACGCGACACCCAATCGCTGCGGGAGCGGATTTCCGCCCTCGGCATTCAACTCAAGGAAAGGCGGTTGGCCGCCAAACGCGAATGGCTGGCCTTGCTCGATGAACGACGGAGTGTCCTGGCGGAAGATGAATTCACCGGGCTTCGCCGCGTGCTCGAGGACATGGCGGGAGAACCGGCCGCGCCGCAGGAGGAATTGGAAGCGATGGTGGATGAGATGGAAGGGTGGATCGGGGAACTCGAGCAGACCGTCGCCGACTCCGAAGGCATTTCGCGGCGGTCGGATTCGATCCGGGAGCAATTGGAGATGTTGCGGCGGGACAATGAACGAATCCGCCGTCAGATCGCCTTGGGAGGTTTCGAGGGAGCATTTACCCAACTGCTGATCGAGCAGCGCCAGCGGCTCCAAAGCAGGAGATCCCTGGATTACGATCTGAGACAATTGGACCGTGAAATCACCAACGCGCAACTGGATGGCATCCGGATCGATGATTTGCGGCGCGATTTGTCGCCGCTGCGCGAACGCTGGCGCGGTGACCCGGATGGGGAGCCCTTGATCGAATTCCGCTCGAACCTTGTGGAACGCCTTGATGCCGCGCAGCGGGAAAAGATCCGGCAACTGACACGACTGGGCAGCGACCAACAGGCCCATCGGGATCTCACGGTCGAATTCAGCGTGTTTTTGCTCGACCAGCTCTTCTGGCGCAGAAGCTCACCACCGGTAGACAGCGGTTTTTTCCGTGGCATGGCCTCCGGCGTGAAATCGTGGTTTGAAATGGAGACGCTTCTATGGAGCACACTCAAGGATCTGCCCGCGCAACGACCTGGACTGGTCGGGATGATCCTAGTGTTTTTCACGGCTTTGCTAGCCGTCCGTCGCAGGTTGAGGCAGACCATGGAACACAGTGGCAGGCGGATTCGCAGAATCTCCAGCGACCGGCTCGGCCATACCATCCGGGCGTTGGTCGCGACGCTTTTCCTGGCCCTGCCCCTGCCGCTTTTGATCTGGGCGACCGCCACGGGTCTGGCCAGTGCCCCCACTCCCGACCCGTGGGTGCGCGGCTCGACCCGCTGGCTCACCTGGGCCGCCTGGATGCTGCTGTGGATATTCGCCCTGGGTTCCATGGTTTCGAAAGAGGGCATCGGCCGACAGCACTTCGGCTGGGACCCGCACGCGTGCGACGCGGTGCGCAAGGGATTGAGGCGGCTCCTCTTCGTCTACGTGCCAGCGATGCTGGTGGTCAGCCTCACGTATTACGACCGTACGCCTCTGGCGTTCGACAGCCTTGGCAGGCTGGCGTTCATTACCAGTCAGTTCGGGCTGATTTGGGCGCTTGCGGCAATCTTCTCACCCTCTGGCGGAGCTTTCACCGCCATCACCCTCGACAAGCCGGATGGCTGGCTCTCCCGTTCAAAGCATGTGTGTTTTGCATCGGTCGTGGGGATTCCCGCCTTGATGGTCATCCTCGCGATCATGGGGTATACGCTCACGGCATTTGTCCTTGCGGATCGATTCATGGCTTCCTTGCAGTGGGTTGCGGGTGGCGTGATTGTATACGGATTGCTGACCCGGTGGCTCATGATCAAGCAACGCCGGATTGCCCTGAGCGAGGCGATCGAATTGCGCCGTGCGCGCCGCGAGGCAAGTGCTCAGGAGAAAATCCCTGGGGACGAACGCGAGGCCGCCGCCGGTGAGGAGGATCATGTCGAATTGGATCTTGGTGATGTCGTTCACCAGACCCGTCATCTCGCACGATCCCTCGTCGGTATCGCCGTGGTTGTGGGTGTGACGCACGGGCTGATGTCCGGATTGCCGCTTGAGCAGGCCGGAGAAAATCTCGGCCTTCTTGCGAATTTCCAATGGATCACCGGTCTGCGCGCCCTCTTGATCGTGCTCGTCACGGTTACGGTGGTGAAGAACCTGCCGGGGTTGCTTGATGTGGTGGGGCTGCGGAGTTCCGGCATGTCTCCCGGCAGCCGCTACGCCCTCTCAACCCTGGGCCAGTACGCGCTGGCTGCCACGGGAGTCCTGATTCTTGCCGGTGAACTCGAGCTGGACTGGTCGCGTTTCGGCTGGATCGCGGCGGCCCTGAGTGTGGGCCTGGGTTTCGGTCTGCAGGAAATTGTCGCGAATTTCGTGTGCGGGATCATCCTGCTGTTCGAGAGGCCGATCCGGGTTGGGGATGTGGTGACGGTCGGCGAGGTCACCGGCTCGGTCAGCCAGATCCGCATGCGGGCGACGACCATCACCAATTGGGACCGGCAGGAATTCGTCGTGCCGAACAAGGAGTTCATCACGGGATCGCTGATCAATTGGACGCTCAGCAACAAAATGAACCGTTTCGTCATTCCGGTCGGTGTCGCTTACGGCACCGACACCCGGAAGGCGCGGCAGTTGATGCTGGATGCGGCGCGCTCCCACCCGCATGTGTTGGAGGATCCCGAACCTGTCTCCGTCTTCAATGGATTTGGCGACAGCACGCTGGATCTCGAGCTGCGGTGCTTTCTCTCTTCCCTCGAATGCCGTGTGCAGACCATCACCGAGCTGAACGAGGAAATCGACCGCCGTTTCGCGCAAGCCGGGATAGAAATCGCCTTCCCTCAGCGCGACCTCAATCTCCGGACCGTTCCCGAGGGCTGGTCGGTTCCGGACCCGCAGCGAAACGGCAGAGCTTGAGGCCTGGCCGGCCAGCGCCCCTTGTTTGCGCAATCCCCGGCGGTTTTGGCGATTCGTCACCCCATATTTGTGCGGATTGGTGGCAGGGTATCGTTCTACGTGATCAAGCGGCTACCGGCATCCGGTGGCCGGACGCTTGCATGGCCGGGCTTGGCGTCCCTTATGGGTGCCGGGCCGATCGTGCCGCCATCCACAAAGGTCGATTTGATGGCAAGCTGCCTGCGGTTGTCCTTGCCCAGGGCGATTTCATTGGCCCACCGCAGGATGCGGCGGACGAGAATCCGCGAGTCCCAACTGATGTGTGCCACCGAGGGTCGACACCAGTCGAACGCAGGATCGGGATCGCCGCATGCCAATGACACATCGCGTGGCGCAATAATCCCCTTTTGGGCAAGATGGTGTTGGGCGGCAACAAAGATGTGCATCTCGTCCATGAAGATGGCGGTGGGCGGAGTGAGCTCGAAACAACGGTCCAGACACTTGCACAAGCCTTCGGCACTGTCCTTCCAATCCGGGAGATTGTATGGGCCGGTGGGTATGCCATGCAGCTCCAGGCGCTCGATGAACGTTTTCTCAAAGAGAGCGAGCGTGGGCTTTCGCCGTTCCTCACGGGCCAGGATCACAATGCGCCGGTGCCCCAGGGAAACCAGCCGCTCAACCAGGTCTTTCTGTCCGATCAGCTTGTCGGGTCCGGCACCCGCGATATCCACGGATCTTCTCCGCCCCCCGTAGGCGAAAGCGGGCACGGGCTGCTCGGCAAACCAGTTGAGGATCTCCCGCGTTCCGGCGAAAATCACCCATGCATCGGCCTCCTCCTGGGCCACCATCCGCTTCACCCGGTTCAGATTCATTTTCATGCCGAGCAGGTTCCGTGAACAGATGTGCGCCGGATGCCCCGCCTCCGACAAGGCGTGCCGCAACTCGACGATGTAGCCGCGCAAGGCATCGCTTTGTTCGTAAAGCAGGATCGCCACGCGCATGCCGCGGGGCTTCGCCCCTTGCGGCAGAGTGATCCTGCTCCGTTTGCCGGGGCCCTGGGGCACAAGGAAACCTTCGCGCTCGAGCCGGGCGACCGCCGCGATCACCGTGTTGGATCCCACCTCCAGCTGGTTCGCCAGATACCTGACTCCCGGCATCGTGCCCCACAGTTCGCCTTTGAGGATCGCATTCCGCAAATACTGCACCAACTGGTCAACCACGGAAACAGGGCTGAAGGGCTGCATGGGGCCGAAAGGCTTCATGCGGAAACTGTTGCCAGGCAGAAAACAGATGGCAAGAAGTTTTTCATTGCTCTTCCGCGTCCGGCATTGAATCCAAAAAGAACACACGGCCATCTTTCCGCTCCCCATGTTTTTTGTCAAATTACCGCATCACTTCCACTCCCCGGCCGGTGGCCCGATCGTTCCGCCCTCGACGAGCGTGGTCCTGGTCACGCTCTGTCGCCGGTCATCGGTGCCGCGGGCGACAAGTCCGGCCCATCGCACGATCCTTCGCACCATCGGCGCGCCGCTCCATTGGATGTGTGCCACCGACGGGCGCATGGCGGTGAAATGCGGATCGCCATCCGTGCAAACCAATGAGACGTCATCGGGTGCGAAAATGTGACGCCGGGCGAGGTGGTGCTGCACGGAGAGGAAGACGGGGGACTCGTCGATGATCAGTGCGGTTGGCGGTGTGAGCCGGTAGATTGCGTCGATGCGCCTGTGCAGGTCGTCAACCGTGCCGTCCCACTGCGGAAGGTTGTAGGAGCCCGTTTGGATTCCCGCCTGATCGAGTTCGTCGAGGAAGGCCCTCTCGGGCAGGCCGGGCGTGGGGATCAGGCGGGACGGTCTGGCAAGCAGGACGATCCGGCGGTGGCCAAGGCCGAGCAGGTGGCGGGCCACGTGCCGGTATGCCTTCACCTTATCCGGGCCGATCCCCGCGACCGGCAGGCCATGCCTGCGCCCGAAGAGCGCGAACGCCGGCATCGTCTGCTTCGAGATCCAGGCAAGCACTTCGCGCGAAGCCCCCTCCAACACCCAGGCGTCGGCTTTTGTGGCCGCCACCAACCTGGAGACCTTTTTCAAATCCATCTTCATCTCACTCAACGATCGGTTCGGGAAAATGACGGCGTGCCCTTCCTTTTCCAACTGGTGCTGGAGATCGACGATGTAGTCCAACCGGATGTCCTCCGCCAGGCACAGCAGGATCGCCACACGCAGCGAGCGGGCTGCGTTCCCGCTTTCCGGCGTGATGCGGCTGCGGCGGCCCGCCCCCTGTTTCACGAGGAGCCCCTCGTGTTCCAGTAGCGTGAGCGCACCGAGGACCGTTCTTTGGCTGCAGCCGAGCATCGCCGCAAGCCGATCTACGCCCGGCATCTCTCCGACGAGTTCGCCACGGTGGATCTCGCCGCGCAGGTGCGTGGCAAGCTGCTCGACGGAGGAAACATACCGGTAGGGCCTCATGTTTGGTGAGCACCATCTTCTGGGAAGTGGTTGATGGAAAGGAAATTCTGGTGCATCGCCACTGCCTGAGAGTAGTTGAAGGCGAACACGTTTCAAAAAAACGGGTCCATCGCATCACTCCATGAAAACCCCATCCTTCGCCGCCCTGGCTCTTGCCGTTGCCTGTTCCGCCGCATCCGCTGAACATTTCGTCGAACATGACAGCCCGCTCATCCCGCCCGGCCTCGGCCCGGGGGATTCCTTCCATCTGGTCTTCGCCACCCACGGCAGGACCAATCGTGACGGAGGCGACGGCGAGGACAACTTCCCCATCTCGCACTGGAACGCCTTTGTTACAAAAGAGGCCGCCGCCTCCACCGTCACCGCCCTCCAGCCGCACCTTGCCGCCATCGAGTGGAAGGCCATCGTCTCCACCACCAAGGTAAACGCCCGCGACAACGCCCCCGTCAGCGCACCCGTCTATCGTCTCGACGGGGAACTCGTCGCCACCGGCTTCGACGACCTCTGGGACGGCAGCCTTGAGGCCCCCATCGAAATCACACAAAATCTCACCGTAGTCCCCGGTGCGCAGCAAAACATCATCTTTACCGGCAGCACTTCAGAAGGCTTGGTGGATCCACGATATCCCCTTGGAAACGGTAGCGAGTCCGCAAGAACCGGGCGCGCCGCGCATATCGGCCCCCGCTGGATCTCGGGGCCCGACTTTGAACGGCGCAACCCCACGAGAAGGGCGTTCCGGATGTATGGCATGTCCGAGCGGATCACCGTCATCATCCCGCCGGACACGGACGGCGACGGCCTGCCGGACTGGTGGGAGGAACTCCACTTCGGTGGCCCCACTGCGGCCAACCTGCACGACGACTCCGACGGCGACGGTCTCACCAACCTTGAGGAGTTCACCCGCGGCACCGACCCGACCAACCCCGATACCGACGGCGACGGCCTGCTCGATGGCCACAGCATCACCCTCACCAGCAACGACCGACGCTACGCCGTCTGGACCAACGCCGGCATCTCTCACGTGGACACCGCAGAAGGACGCACCTTCCTCGGCGAACTCACCCTCGGCACCGACCCGCTCAACCCCGATACCGACGGCGACGGCCTGCTCGACGGCGACAGCATCACCGTTTCCACCAGCAACCCGCGCTTCACCGAATGGGAGGAAGCCGGCATCTTCTTTGCAGACAATGGTGCCACGCGCACCTTCCTCGGCGAAAGAGCCTACGGCACCGACCCGCTCAACCCGGATAGCGACGGCGATGGCCTCGGCGACGGTCGCGAGGTGGCCATCTACGGCACCGACCCCACCAACCCGGACACCGATGGCGACGGAGCGGGCGACTGGTATGAAGTTTACGCCTCCTTCACCGACCCCAACGATCCAAGCGACACCCCGAACGTTCCCTATCCGCTGCCCCGGCCCGATGGCTCCGCAGGTGTGACGGACAAACCCGTGAAAGTTTACATCATGATGGGCCAGTCAAACATGACCGGCATCGGCAGAGTCAATGGAACAGATCCAGGCACCCTCGAAACCATCGTGAAAGAACAAGGCAAATTCCCCAACCTCGTCGATGAGTCCAACAACTGGCTCCCCCGCAACGACGTGCTCTACCGCCGCGCCGCACATTCCAGCAGTGACACCGGTCCCCTGGCACCAAGGCAGGGGGCCAGCTCCAGCCAGCTCGGCCCGGAACTCGGCTTCGGCCAAATCATGGGGTTCCATCATGACGAGCCCGTACTGATCCTCAAGGCATCCCAAGGCAACCGCAGCCTCGGCGGCGACTTCCTCCCTCCCGGCAGCCCCCGCAGAGAGGTCGATGGCACCACTTATGCCGGCTACGGCGATAGCCCGCGAGAGTGGCCGTCGGGCACCACCCCGGAGCCCGACGATTTTGTGGCAGGCAACCAATATGACCTCTCGTTCCGCACCCACCCGAACAACATCATGGCAATCCTCGCCGACTTCGATACCCTCTACCCGCAGTGGGCCGACCAAGGCTATGAAATCGGAGGCTTCGTCTGGTGGCAGGGTCACTGGGATCAATTGACATCGCGCCCCTACGCAGACTTCTATGAGGAAAACCTCGTCAACTTCATCAACGCCGTCCGCGCGGAAGTCGATGCGCCCAAAGCCCCGTTCGTCGTCGCCACCATCGGCTTCGGCGGCGGAGAACTCGGCGACAAGTCCGGACGTTTCCAAAAGGTCTTCAATGCCCAGATGACCGTGCAGGACCTGGCGGAGTTCGTCGGCAACGTGAAGTCCGTCGATATCCTCAGATACTGGCGCACCGCCGACGAGTCGCCCAGCAACGATGGTGTGCACTACAACCAGAGCGCCGAGACCTACATGCTCGTCGGCGATGCCGCAGGCCGCGCCATGATCGAGCTGTTCAAGAACACTTCGTCCCCTTAAATGCGGCCAAAACAATGAAATACGAACCACTTTGTAATAAACCCGAAATCGTTTATGTAATCCATAAATTAAAAAAAACATGAAGACGCGCATCCCCATGTTCGTGCTCGCGGCATCCTTGCTTGCCGGCACTCCCCAATCCGCCACTGCAACCACCATTGGTGAATGGGACACACAAGTGATCGACCAGACCGCGTTGGGTTCCGCCTACATCCGCTCGAACCGGAATCACCGGCGAACACCAGACAGCTCGAATATTTCGCGGATTGCCCGCTACAATGTCAATTTTCCAGCTGCGGGTAGCTACGATCTCTACGCCCGTATCAAATGCACATCGGATCAGGCTCGCTTGCTTTACAGTAAGAACCTCAGTCTCGAAGCTGATTGGCAAGGAGTGAGCCCCAGCGTGCCGAGTGGAGAGGGCTTTGAATGGGTGAATCTCTCACAAGTGAGTGGCAGACGCGGAGAAGCGGGCCACACCTTCCCCGTCGAGGCTCCTGGCACGTTCCCATTCAGCATTTCCAATAACCGCCAAGGATTCAGGATCGATGCCTTTGCGTTCGGTGCCACGGGCACCAAATTTACGGATGAACAACTGGATGCCGCCGCGCTCGAAAACGCGGTAACGCCCGAACTGATCGGCTTCCAAGCCCAGTTTGCCAATTCATTCGGCGATGACACGATCTGTGACGAAGGCTTGGAAATGAAAAGAAATGTGACGGCTCACATGTTCTCATTACGCGAGCGGCTTGCGAGCCAAATCCCCGAAATCGATCCCGCGAAGGTGGCGGCGTGGCAAGCATCGATCGAAGCGGAGGAGGAATTCGCGAAGGAGGCGGCTTCCACCGCCGCTGCGGTTGCCCGGATGAAGGGTGCGGAGGAAAGGCTTAGAAACCTTGAGCAAGACCTCAAGCTCGGCCCCAGAACGCTTGAGGATGCGCAGGATGCTGTGACCCAGGCACGTGCACGAGGAGACGATGATCCGGAACTTGAGAGTGCGGTCCGAAATGCAGAGAGGTTGCTTTCTCTCAGAGAAAGGGACGTAAGAGATATTGAACGCAATATCGAACGCGCCAAGAGAGATCTTGAGGATGCCAATACCAAGCTTCCCCAGGCCATTAGGGAGGCTGATGCCGCGCGGCAGGCCCATGAAGCGGCCATGGCCAGTACATGGGCAGCGATGGATGCACTGGGCGCGCGTGAGATAATCCAAAGCAACCGACTCGACAACAACTTGGCGCAATACATGATCATCAGCTCGGCAACTCCGCGCAGACTGGCAAGGTTCGCCGTGCAGAGCCCTGGGAACAAACTCCTCATCCAGCAGCTCTTGAATGATACGGACTTGATGGTCCGGATATTGATTGCGGATGGCCCGACGGCTGGCAACTACGGCCAGGCGATGAGGATTTACAACGACATCCAGCAAGCCAGCCCACGGGCGAAAGACGGGATTTTCCAGCAGTTGGCATTGGCGGTGAGTCTTGGGCACGCCAAACCGATTTCGCGCCGGGATCACGCCCGTTCAACCGGCAGCGTGAGCGACGATGAATGCGAAGAGGACGATGCATCCGATGACACCGCGACGAGCAGCGATGATCCATCAAGGTATATTGATCCGGTGCAGCGATATCTGAATTACGAGAAGTGGTATTTGGCCGGCGAACTCGATGCGGGCTTCAAGGATTTGTGCGCGTGGAGTCTCGTGATGGTCGTGGATGGCAGGGATTGCGACAAAGCCGTTGCCTGGGGGCGCGCAATGCTCAACATCATGCGGCCGGATACGATTCCTTCCGACGGAAATACCCCACTCTACATCGATTTTCTCGACCATGAGATTGCCTATGGATCCGATCGGGTAAGTGAAGATCGTCCTGAGTTGATGTTCATGCAGAACATCCTCGCCAATGGCGGGATCTGCGGACGTCGCGCCTTCTTCGGGCGCTTCCTACTGAGGTCGTTCGGTGTGCCTACCACGGCACGCGCCGAACCCGGACACGCAACACTGGTGCATTGGCATCCTGATGGATGGCAAGTAAGACTCGGTGGCAATTGGGGCCCTGGGAACCGTGGCAGATTCGCGAGAATGAACCGGACAAGGTCCAGCCCGTATAGAGTGGACCTGAATTTCCTGGCAACCACTCAAGCACGCAAGGACGAGGCATCATTCGTCAATGTCAAACGAGCGCAGTGGATTAGTGCGTTGGTGGGTGAGCGTCCGCGGTCGGGCTTTTACACAACAGATGGCAGAATCAGCTTCGAGGACCTGGGATTCTGGAATGCACTGGCATTGCATGAGCAGCGGCGCATCATCGCCGGGCTGGATGCAAAGAGGGCATCATCGCCGCCCCCTGCATCCACCCCAACAGAAGCACCGGTGGCGACGGGTACGATTACGGTGGACAGTGGGGGAGTCATTACGATTCCTGCCGCCGCGACCAGCTACCCCACCGAGAGCACTGCAAAGATATTCAGGCACCGCAGGCCGGATCTCGTTCTTTTCCTGAAGGATCGGGAAGGCATTACGCGGCTGCATCTTTCGCGCAGTTCGAGTCACCACGACACATTCACCTACACGTTCGATGCTCCTGTGGCTGGCAGATACCTGATGGATGCCAAAGTCGCGACATCGTGATGGGATACGATCCTCAAGGCATCCACGAACGGTGGTGATGAGGTGGAATTCCCGCTGCCATACACCATCGGCTTGTGGGGTAAGAGTGAACCGATAGAGGTTGAACTGAAAGCCGGCACGAATGAATTGACGTTCCGCGGCCCTTCCAGGGTGACGATCGATCACTTCACGTTGACACCTGTGCGGTGATGGCAAGTCATCTACCATGCCCGGGGCGTTGCACTGGGTTGGTATGGTTTGGCTGAAGGCAGAGCCCTTGGCTGGTATTGGAGGATGATAGCAGACGAGCAGGTTTCCTGAATTCGGAAATCCCGGTCTTCTCGCCGTAGTCGTGGTCCTGAGACCACGTCGGGGCTGGTGTGGATCGCCCGGAACCCGGCATCGCCCCCGATTCCCGAAGCCGCGCGGGCGCTGCTTCCGTTCAAAAAAACTGTCTGTCTAATGTTACCTCCCATCCTCGGGCGATGAAGGATCGCATCTCCTTGGCGCGCCTTGGCGCGATTCGATGGTTCCGAAAACCTCCTGCCGCACAGTATATGACAGTACGATACGGAAATCGGCGAATGGCAGGAGCATGGCCGGTGGCGGAACGGCGGTGGGGCTGGCGTCAAGCCGTATGAAAAAAAAGGCCGGGCCTTTTCCGTAAAATGCTTGACACCACCTTTCCGGCCCCTGGTGAGACCAATGACATTGGGGATAGTTTGGGTCGGCCTTTGATTTTTGAATGACGCTTTGTTCCATGCCCATCCTGATTTCTCCATCGAAGTCACCCCCCGAAACCTGACAAAACCATGCCCCGCAAGCGATTCATCGCGCCCTGGACCGGTTAGGAGGAGAAACCGGTGCTCTACCATTGCGTGTCGCATTCACAGTGGCGGGGCCGAATGAATTCGGCGCTCCGTGCAGGTGCACTTTTTCATTCTCTGGCATACGCTCGAATCACCCGTTCAGTGGGGGGGGCAATGAAGCGTGGGCAGGGACGCATCCTCCGGGGTGACCGGGTGCGGGGGTGGGAATGAGTTGGAGCGGACGCGATTTTTCATTCCCCGAGCACGCTTGCGGACCGCCCGGAGGATCGGTCCCTGCCTTTTCGCTCGTTCGTCCGGAGGATTGTTTGCGGTGCCCGCGGAGCAGGCATCCGTTTTGCCGAATGTTCATGATTTGTGCGCCAGGTTCTTGAGTGGGATGAGGACGGGTTCGGTTGGTTCTCCGGTGGTGTTGTGCCGCAAGTGGGTCTGGATCAGGACGGCGTTGGCCTGTTTGAGATTGATGGCTTCCGCTGTGCATCACGGCAGAGCGCTTGCCGGCGTTGGACGCGAGATTTTACAGATAACGCGCTTGCGCGGAGCGGCTGTTGCTGGCATTGGGACACGTATCCAAATTGCAGGTTTAACCCATATCTCATCTTGAAAACGCACCCCTACCTCGCCCCGGATTTCGAAGTCCGCTGGTCCACCCTCACTCCCGAGGCCGTGGAGGCGGACATCACGCAGGCCCTTGAAAACGCACGCGCCGCCATCGGGGCGATCAAGTCGCAGGACCCCGCGTCCGCCAGTTACGCCAGCACCTTCGAGGCGCTCGAACAGGCCACCGAGGAACTCTCGCGCGGCTGGGGCCGCCTGCAGCACCTCGACTCCGTGTCCGACAATCCCGCGCAACGCAAGGCGCTCAACGCCATGCTCCCCGCCGTCACCGAATTTTATTCCTCCATCCCGCTCGATTCCGGCCTATGGGAAATCATCCGCCAGGTCGGCGAATCCGGCGAAATCGCCGCCCTCGACCCCGTGCGCCGGCGCTTCGTCGAGGAAACGCTCGCCGACTTCCGCGAGTCCGGCGCCGACCTGCCGCAGGAGAAGAAATCCCGCGTCGCCGAGATCGACGCCGAACTCTCCAAAATCACCAAGCAATACGGCGAGAACGTCCTCGACTCGACCAACGCGTGGGAACTCGTCGTCACCGACGAGGCGCGCCTGGCCGGACTACCGGAATCCGCCATGGATGCCGCCGCCGCCAACGCCCGCGCCAAAGGCCACGAGGCTCCCGCGTGGCGCTTCACCCTGCAATTCCCCTCGATGTATCCCGTGATGCAGCACGCGCACGACGACTCCCTGCGCCGCGAGATCTGGGAGGCCTCCGGTCGCGTCGGAGCCACCGGCGAACACGACAACACCGCCCTCGTCCACCGCATCCTCGAACTCCGCCGCGAGAAATCCGCCATCCTCGGCCACGACAACTTCGCCGACCTCACGCTCCAGCGCCGCATGGCCCGCACCGGCCGCGCCGCCCTCGACTTCGTCGAGGACCTCCACCGCCGCATCCAGCCGCAATTCCTCGCCGATTGCCAACAGCTCGCCCGCTTCAAGGCACAGGAAACCGGCCGGCCCGAAGAGAAGCTCGAACCCTGGGAGACCGCCTACTGGGCCGAGCGCCAGCGCAGGAAACTCCACGATCTCGACGACGAGGCGCTGCGCCCCTACTTTCCCGTGGACCGCGTGATGGCCGGCATGTTCGAGATCTCCACCCGCCTCTTCGGCATCACCATCAAGGAACGCGAAACCATCCACATCCCCACCGGCGGGGCCGCCCCGGAGGGTGCCGCCGACGCCGTCGAAGTCTGGCACCCCGAGTGCAAATTCTATGAGATCCACGACGCGAAGACCGGCCGCCACCTCGGCTCGTTCTACGCCGACTGGCACCCGCGCGAGTCCAAACGCGGCGGCGCGTGGATGAACTCGCTTCACACCGGGGCACCTGGCGAACCCCACCTCGGCATCATCGTCGGCAACATGACGCCGCCGGTGGACGGCAAACCCGCCCTGCTCACCCACCGCGAGGTCGAGACGATCTTCCACGAATTCGGCCACCTCCTCCACGGCCTGCTCAGCGAGGTGCCCGTCAAGTCGCTCTCCGGCACCAGCGTGGCCTGGGACTTTGTCGAGCTGCCGTCCCAGATCATGGAGAATTTCTGCTGGGACCGCGAATCGCTCGACCACTTCGCCCGCCACCACGAGACCGGTGATCCCATTCCCGAAGACCTCTTCATCCGCATGACCGGCGCCCGCAACTACATGAGCGCCTCCCTCTTCATGCGCCAGCTCGCCCTCGGCAAGATCGACCTCGAACTCCACGTTCACCCGGAGAAATGGACCGGCGCCGACCTCGACGAGGCCGACCGCCAGATCCTCGCCGACTACGTCCCGCCGCTGAAAACCCGCACCCCCACCATGCTGCGTCGCTTCAACCACATCTTCGGCAGCCCCACCGGCTACGCGGCCGGCTACTACTCCTACAAATGGGCCGAGGTGCTCGATGCCGACGCCTTTTCACGTTTCCAGCAGGAAGGCGTCCTCAACCCCGGGACCGGCCGCGCCTTCCGCACCCACATCCTCGCCCAGGGCAACTCCGCCCCGCCCGACGAACTCTACCGCCGCTTCATGGGCCGCGACCCCGAGCTGGAACCCCTCCTCACCCGATCCGGCATCACCCCGTCCACCGCTTAGCGAGCCTCGTGAGGGCCCCGAATTCCCGAACATGAGCCAACTGAGCTAGGAGCTGGAATTGGCCAGGGTTCCGTGCCCGACTTTGGCCTGATTACGATCGGATTCGCGCCGGAAGATGCAGGGCAGCGGATTTCGCTTTTTGATGGTTCCAACGAATATGGGAACGATTGTTCGGATATTTTCAATTGAACCGATGATCCAACTCATTTTTTCATTCGAATCGAGTGGATACGTTTTGCCGCAGAAAAAATACCACAATCCCGAAATATTCGGTTTAAAGGTTGTCATCCGGCGCGGATTGGATTTTTATTAGGTTATCTTAATGATTGAATCGTTAAATAATCCGTCTCACAGGGCCCCAGCCATGCCGGGGGCGGAAATTCGGTGCATGAATCCGGCCCCGCAACACCCAGACACCCGAACCCCCGATCCATGATCCACCGCAACGAGATCTCGCAGGCCGGATTGTTTGAAAACGACTCCCAGGTCCCCGGCAATGCACCGTCACCGCCAGTGGCCAAATCCCGGCGCACATCCCGCACGCCGGGCGGAGCCGCGCTCCCGGTCGACCTCGGTCTCACCGCCCCGTCGCAGGTCGTCAAAAACTACGTGCTCGACACCAACGTCCTTCTTCACGATCCAGCGGCGCTCGACCGCTTCAAGGAAAACCACCTCTGCATCCCGGTGGACGTGCTCTCCGAACTCGACAAGTTCAAGAGCGAACAGACCGAGCGGGGCGCCAACGCACGCCGCGTGCACCGCAGGCTGAGCGCGATGTTCTCCGGTCCGGGCGGCATTACGCGGGGCGTCACCACCGAGGGCGGCGGCACCGTCCGTCTTGTGATTTACGACCCAACGAGCTGCCCGAAGGATTCCGCGCTGCTCAACCGGTTCCACAGCGTTTTTCCCGACCGCGACCGGATCGACCACCGCATCATGGCGGCATGCCTGCTGCTCATGCGTCACAATTCCGCGCCCGTCGTCCTCGTCACCAAGGACATCAACATGCAGCTCAAGGCCCGCGCCACCGGCATCGAGTGCCAGGATTACCTCAACGACAAGGTCGAACCCGGGGAAGTTTCGAACTACGAGATCCGCCGCATCCCCGCCGACCCCGCCGAACTCCAGCGCTTCGCCAGCAGCGGCGCGCTCGAGGTGGCGCCGGAGCGCGCCGCCTCCCTTGCCGCGAACGAATACGTCCTGCTCGACAGCGGCGGCAAACAAACCATCCCCGCGCGCTTCAACGCCGACGGAAAATTCGTGAAACTCAGCTTTCCCGAGGCACTCAAAATCCCCGACGGCATGTCCGTCAAACCCCTCAACCTCGGCCAGCGCTGCCTGCTCGACGCGCTGCTCGACCCCGGCATCTCGCTCATCACCTGTTACGGCCACGCCGGCACTGGCAAGACACTCCTGGCGGTGGCCGCAGGCCTGTACGAAATGTTCAACCGCCGCTACACGGGCATCACCGTGAGCCGCCCGGTCGTCGCCATGGGCGAGCAGCTCGGGTTTCTTCCCGGCTCGCTCGACGAGAAAATGCGCCCGTGGCTCCAGCCGATCCACGACGCGCTCGACCTCCTGATGCGCCCCCCCGCTCCGACCGGCCCGCGCCGCAAACAGGCGAAGGCCGCTTCCGGAACGCCCGCACGGAAACCCTACGAGCTGCTCATGGAGCAGGGCATCCTGGAAATCGAAGCCCTCTGCTATATCCGCGGGCGCTCCATTCCGAACCGATTCTTCATTCTCGACGAAGCACAGCAGTTGACGCCCCAGGAGGCCAAAACCATCGTCACCCGCATGTCGCGCGATTCCAAACTCGTCCTCGTCGGCGATCCCGCGCAGATCGACAACCCGTATGTCGATAGCCGATCCAACGGCCTCGTCTTCACTCGCAAGCGCCTCGCCGGCCAACCGTTCGTCGCCCACGTCGCGCTCACGCGCGGCGAGCGATCGGAACTTGCCGAGGCGGGCGCCCGCTGCATGTGAGGGCACTCCGCAACGGCAACCGCCCCCCTGCCCGGCAATCCTCCATCGGCTTCCGAATCACGTCACGCGGGTCGTGCCGGACCTGACATCGGCGAACCAAGCCGCTTCAGGGGAAAAACTCACGACCCGCTCCCACAGTCCCGCAGCGCCCATAGCACCCCGGCCGCCTCTTTCCCTGCTCCCCGCATCCTGCGTGCCCCCGTCTTGCGCTTCGGACCGAACCGGTGCCTTGCCTTGGCAAAGCACAGCTCCACGCACTCCCGGCTTCCGATGACCGCGCCACCCGTGAAATACCTCACCCGCCGCATCAGCACCCCCGCGAAGCC
>SLAV01000105.1 GCA_007126655.1 Haloferula sp.
AAGAGGAATTCCGCTTCGCAGTTGGCCGACAGTCCGAACCGCGCATGGCCGGCGAAAACGAGCGCTCGCTCGTGCCGTTGCTCACCTGCTACCTCGCCAACATCACCCCCGCCCTGCCTCAATCATTGGTGCGTGCTCTCGACGGACTCTGCACCGCCGTCGCCTTCGCCCACCGCACCCGCAAGAATCCCTGACCTTACGCCGACAGGCAGCCATCATGAAACCCCTGCTCCTCCACCCCACCGACGTGCTGTTCTTCCGCGACGGACGCCCGATGTCCGGCTCGCTCTCCGGTCACGGTGCCGCCTGGCCGCTGCCCCACGTCATCAGCCATGCCTTCCATGCCGCGCTTCACCGCGCCGATGTGGAAAACGTTCACACCCATCGCGTCGGACGCAGCGGGAAATATGGCGACGTCCGCGAGCGAAAGTTCGGCTCACTCACCACCGCCGGCCCATTTCCCGTCTGCACGCATGGCCGCGCCCACACCTGGTTTTTCCCACGCCCGCTGGATGCCATCGACCGCGATGGAGCACCCTGCATCGTATCGCAGCCCCTGATGCGATCACCCGGGACATCGAGCCTGCCCAGCCCCTTGCAATATCCTGTCGCGGCCACCGTGCCCCCCGATAAATCCGAACCCTGCCGCTGGTGGAGCGAAGGCGCGTGGAACGCGTGCCTTGGCAGCCCACAGCGCGACGATGCGGCGGCGCGCCCCCTTTTCAAAAAAGACACCGACTTTGCGGCCACCGAGCACAATTGCGGCATCGCGCTTGATGCGGCGACCGGCAGCGTGATCGACGGCATGTTTTACTCCGCCAGCTACCTGCGCCTCAAGAATGGCTGGCGGCTCGGCATCACCGCCAATGCGCCGGACAAAACGTTTCGCAATGCCGATGGCTCCGACGACCTCATCACCACCCTGCTCGATCCCGGATCCGGCAGCATTCTCGTCGGCGGCCAACAGCGCATTTGCTCGGTGACCATGGACGACTCCATCACCGACCGCCTGCCCCTGCCACTCGGACGCTCCGCGGGCTTTGAAGTCTGCGAAGGCCGCCACCTCGTCAAGTGGGTGCTGCTCACGCCCGCGCTTTTCCCCCGCATCGGCGCGCACCCCGGCGGCTGGCTGCCAAGTTGGATCGATGGTGAAACAGGAGCCGTGCAGCTCCTCGACGGTCCTGGAAAAAACGCCGCCCGTCGCCACAAAGTGGCCGAAGGCAAACCCATCGACGCCCGACTCGTCGCCGCCCTCACCGGCAAGTCCATCCCCGTCACCGGTTGGGCGCTGCCCAATGGGAGCGACCGCCCCGAAGGCGGCGCGAAGTCCACCCATCTCGCCGTCCCCGCAGGCAGTGTTTACTACTTCGAATGTGCCGACGAATCCGCCGCCATCAAACTTGCCACCGCCCTCAACTGGCATGGGTCGCCAGTGATCTCAAATTTCGAATCTCAAATATCAAACCGCCGCTCCACCCTCATGGGCGAAAAAGGCTTCGGCCTCGGGGTCTGTGGCACCTGGTCGTCACATCCAACCTCTTGACTTAATCCATAACTTAGCTAACCTAGCCAACCATGATCACTGTCAACATGCACGAAGCCAAAACCCGTCTCTCCCAACTCGTCGCCGCCGCGATCGATGGGGAAGAAGTGATTGTCTGCGCCGATGGGAAACCCCGCGTCCGTCTTGCTCCCGTCGTTCCAGACCCACAAATCCATCGCGATCTCACCCCCAACCCACGTTTCGCTGTTAAGTTCTCACCAGAGTATGACCCCACGGAACCTCTCACTGATGACGAATGGCCGGAGGACTGCAAATGAACCTATTACTCGACACCTGTGCACTGCTCGCTCTCGCTCAAGGCACCTTGCCATTCCGGGCGCATGAGCAACTCCAAATTGCCAACGAAGCCTTTGCCAGTGTGGTTTCCCCATGGGAAGTGGGCATCAAAAGCGCCAAAGGACGCCTCACCCTCAACGAGCCAGTGGAATCATGGTTCCATGGCCTCACAGAACACTACCAACTCCGTGTGATACTTCTCGACGTAAAAACCGCATGTGCCGCCGCACTTCTTCCAAAAATCCACAGCGATCCCTTCGACCGCGTCATCATCTCCATCGCACAGCAACGCAATCTCACCATCCTCACCTCCGACCGCACCATCCCAACCTATCCGGGCATCCAAACACTCTGGTGAACCGAACATCCCCGGACATCCCCGATCTTCCCAACCCCTCAACCACAACCCAACATCCACACCATGAAATCACACATCCTCTGCATCTTCACCCGCACCCCGCTGCACGTCGGGGCGGGCGCTTCCGTCGGAGCACTTGATCAACCTGTTCAACGGGAACGCTACACGGGCTACCCCATCATCCCCGGCTCCGCCATCAAGGGGGTCATCCGCAATCATTTCCATTTCGAAGAGGGCGTCGATTTCTGCGAAAGATACTTCGGAAAAGCCGAGAAGGACGACAGTTTCGCTGGTGCACTTTCATTCTCGGAAGCGAAGGTTCTTCTCTTTCCCCTCCGCTCCGCCGCTGGTTCCTTTGCCATGATCACCTGTTGCCATGCGCTTGCCCGATTGCAGCGCGATACCAACTTGTCATTCCCGCTCCCTGAACCTCCCGCCATCGGCTCCTGCATTGCGGGCGATCTATGCCGCATAGGCCCAAAACTGGTGCTTGAGGAATACGCATTTACCGCGACAAGCACCCCTGACCCGGCGCTCGTCGAAGCACTCTGCAGCAAGTTGATTGCGGATCCCATCCTCGATGCCGCCCGCTCGCGTATTGTGATCCTCTCCGACGAAGATTTCGCCTTTTTCGTGAAAAGCGCGACGGAGATCCGCAATCACAACAAGATCGACCCCATCAAAGGCACGGTCGATGGCTCCGGCTTCTTCAACGAAGAGGTCGTTCCCCCGGAAACACTTTTCACCTCAACAGTTTTTGCGACCCGGCGCGAAACCGACATCAGCGCGATCATTGATCCCTTCTCTTCGGAATCCATCCTGCAGTTCGGCGGGAACTCCACCACCGGACTTGGCTTTTGCACCGTGAAAATCCAACCCAACTCCTGATATGCCCACTCATCTTTCCCAAATCCGCGCCCGCAACGTTCTCGCTGCCAAAGCCAACCTCGGCCCTGTCCAGGGACGTGGTGGAGGTGGCAACCTCGTGAAAGGCATCCCCGAAAAAATCATCAACCATGGCCTGCTTGCCGCTGCCGCTGATGCGGTGGCCAATCACGACGAATCACGAGTTTGGATCGCGATCTCCGCCCACCTGGCGGATCCCGAAATCGACCTAGTCGATCCAAAAATCAACAACCTCCATGATCTGCTTAGCCACTTGGTCTCCCCGGAGGTTGATAGCCGCCGCCTTCGGTTGATCACGGCGGAAACCATGGAATGGCTCAACTTTGCCCGCCGCCTGATCTAGCCATGAGCATCCCACTTCCTAATGATGTCCGTGATGTTGTAGGTGATAACGCCCGACACGTCACCAATGCGTCGCTGCTTCTCGACAAATATTGCGAGCATAAGCAATGGCCCGATCAGGGTGATGTCTCCGCTTGCGAGCGCTCTCTCAAAAGAGTCGCGCACCTGCTTGGTCAGGGAAACAGCCATCTGCACGAAGTCCGCGAATTGCGCCGAAAGGCAACCGACACACTCGCCCGGCAGTTCCTGAAATCGGGACATGCCACCGAAGTCGTTGCCACCACGGCCGCCCGGCTCGCCATTGGTTTGTCTGACGGAATGATCCAGAACGGTGGCATTACCCTTGATCGCCTGACCGGTCTGCCCACGCTACGCGCATCTGCCATCAAGGGCGTGACTCGAAACGCCGCGTTGTGGCGGATTCGGAACTCCGGCAACGCCGCGGAAAAGGCCGTGCTCGCCGCACTGTTCCTCAAGACATTCGGATATCTCGCGAGCGAGGTCGAGCAAGGAGCCACTCTCGCCACCCAGCTTGAGGCGACCATTCCTCCGGAGTTCTCCGGCGACGCCGCAGGCATGGTAACATTCCTTCCCGCATTCCCACTCGAAAACGCCAACCTCGAAGTTGATTTAACCAACGTCCACACGCCGGACTATTACACCAGAACCAACCGTGCGGGTG
>SLAV01000355.1 GCA_007126655.1 Haloferula sp.
GTTGAAGACGAGTCCCTTGACGCTCAGGAGGGTGGCGCGCTGCGAGGACTCGGCGACCTGGTGCAGGTGGCGGCTGACGGTGAAGCCGACGTATCCGAGCATCATCATGAGGAGGAACGCCGGAACGAGGCCGGCCCACGGCCAGGCGGGCGGCAGCAGGAAGAGGACGACGGCGGTGAGCACGCCGCCGGCGGCGAGCGCGGCGGCGGGGGACATCCGCCGGTTCACCCGCATGGCGATGCCCGGCACGAACCAGTTGCCGAGCGCCACGAGTGACCCGAGAAAGCCGAACGACCAGTCGGGCACGCCCATGAGGCGGTAGTATTCGCTGTTGATGGTGGCGAAGTTGCGCGCCATGGCATCGACCAGCAGGCCGCCGAGCAGCACCACGGCGACGGCGCGGGTGCGCGCGGCCATGGACGCGGTGCGGAGCGTGACCCGCAGGGCGGCTTGGCAGCGACCGGCGAACGCGGGTTGGCCGCGCGTCGGGGCGGGAGGCCTGGTTTCCCGGAATCCGAGGCAGATGGCGAGGCAGGCGAGCGACTGGACGAAGACGACGGCCATCGGCAGACGCCGCGCCAGTCCGGCGGGCACTTCCATCGCCTCCGGCAGCCAGCGGTTGAGCCAGGAGGGATCGTAGAGCAGCCCGCCGGCGGACATGGCGATGAGGAATCCGGCGGCGCGCCAGCGCATCGCGGTGGCGAGCACGACGTCCCACGCCTCGCGCCGCACTTCCTCGGGCAGCGCCTCGTAGGCGATGGCCTCGTCGGCCCCGCTGGCCGCCGCTTCCGACGCGCCGGAGAGCATCCGGTTCACGGCGCAGAGGGCGAACAACCACCATCCGGCGTCTTTCGGCGCGACCAGCAGCAGTCCCATCTCCACGACCATGAGCGCGGCGGAGGCGACCAGCAGGCGCTTGCGCCCGATGGTGTCGGCGAGCGCGCCGGAGGGCACCTCGAACAGGACGACCGAGACGGCCCAGACCACGTTGAGCGCGACGAACTGGCCGAGGGTGAGGCCCAGGTCGGTGAAAAAGATGGCGAGCACCGGGTAATACGCCCGCGCGGCGTAGAGCACCCTGAACCACACGAACCGGCGCGGGTTGCCCGGCTCGAACACGCCGGTCCCGCGCCACATCGAATTCACCCGTTTCCATTCGCATGCATCAAACGGAGGTGCAAGGGCGGGGGATCATTTCTCCATTCAGGTTTATGGCTGCAATGTGCCGGGAGATCCTTACCATGGGGTCCGCAGGGAGATGAAAACCGAAGGTGAATACGCGGTGGACTACGAGCGGCGGATGCATCGCATCGCCTCCGCGGTGTTGTATGGCATCTGGATCGTTGTGGCATTCCGGCAAAGCGGGCACGTCTTCGCCATCCGCACGTCGATCCACCTGTTCATGCCCGTGGCCTGCATCTGGTTTCCGCATGCGCTGGTAACGTGCACGGGCATGCGGTGGTGGTGGCATGACGGTGCTTACCCGGGACCCTCGCACCCGGCTTTCCTGCGGTGGGGCGGTTGGTTGGTGCTGGTGGTGGTGCCGTCGCTTTACTGGTTCGTATCGCGATAAAGGGAAAGGGAAGTCCGCTTTTTTTTTTGCACGGCCCGCCGGGTCCGTGGCGGAAAAAGCGGTTTCCCAACAGGGAGAGGCTCTCCGCGTCATTTTCCCGTTTGGCATCGCAAGGTCGCGCATTCATGCTCCGGACATGACCGATGCGACACCAGCGCGTCCCGATACCTGCGCCCGCATCGCCCTGCTCACCGACCAGGCCGACGCACTCGAACCGTGGACCGGCCCGTTCACTGCCGCCGACCTCGAAGCATGGCTGGTTGACCAGCTCGGAGACGCACGCGCGCTCGATGCCTGGATTGCGCGTGGCGGCATCCGCAGCCGCGCCGTGGCCCTCGATCCCGTGCTCCACGTCATCAGCGGCAACACGCCGCACGCCGGGTTTCAATCGCTCCTGCGCGGTCTCCTGCTCGGAGCCATGCAGCGGGTGAAGCTGCCGACCGCCGGGCTGCCACCGCTTGAATCATGGATCGCCGCCCTGCCCGCCGGACTCGCCGCCCTCGTCGAGACCTCGCGCACCCTGCCCGATGCCTGGCGCGACCCGGCCGCCGCCGTGATCTTCGGCGGCGGGGAAACACTGGATTTCTTCCGCCACTGGTGCCCGCCGGAAACAAGACGCATCGAATACGGCCCGAAGACCTCCGCCGCCGTCCTGTTCGCGGAGCCGGACGCCCGTATCCTCGACGACCTCGCCGGAGACATCCTCCGCCACGACCAGCGCGGATGCCTGTCCGTGCAAAACATCCTCTGCGACGCCACCGCCATCAACGCCCGCCACCTGGCCATCGCCCTCGCCGCCGCCCTCGAACGCGCGCGCGCAACCCATCCCCGCCCCGCGCCTGCGCTTTCGTCCTCCGGAGCCATTCGCAACTTCCGCGAGATCCACCGCTACCGTGCGGCCAACGGCGAGGCCTTCGAACTCCACGAAAGCGCCGGCTCCACAAGTTGGACCGTCGTGCTCGACGCCACCGGCGAGCCCCCGCTCCTCACCCCGACACCCGCCGGCGGCACCGTCATCGTGCGTCCCTTCGCCCCCGAGTGCCTCACCGCAGCCGCGCTCGGCCCGGAACACGGATTCCTTTCCACCGTCGTCGCCCACCCGTTCGACGACCCGCGGACCGTCGCGCGGCTCGATCCGCTGTCCCCGCCGCGCGTCTGCGCGCCCGGCGCGGCCCAGTTTCCCGGCCTGTTCTGGAGCCACGACGGCACGCGTCCGCTCGCCGCGCTTGTCCGCTGGCGCGATCTCGGCTAGGCGTCGCCCCATCTCCATGCCCGACGTGCCGATCCACACCCTCGCCCGCATCACCGCCGAACGCGGAGCCGTGCATCTCGCCGAACTGAAAAACGGCAAATCCGTGGTCGTCCACCGATCCAAGCGCCTCGCCGCCGCCAACGCGCCCCTGGTGATTGGCGACACCGTGCTGCTCGAACTCACCCCGTTCGATTTCGACTCCGCCCGCATTATCGCCATCAACCCGCCGGATGGCGGAAATCCGCGATCCAACGCTGCGAGTGGTTGACGCCACGACCGGTTTATGGTTCCAATGCGGGACGCGCCACGCGCAACCCGGAACGGTGGCTGAGTGGTCTAAAGCACACCCTTGCTAAGGGTGCGTAGCAGAAATGCTACCGAGGGTTCGAATCCCTCCCGTTCCGCTGTCTTTTTTTAAAAGGAAGGCCATCGATCCGCATCACCCCCCATTCTTCACCCGGACCTCTTGATTTGCGACTCCGCGTCTTTGCGCGAGGCCATCCAAATGCCGAAAGCACCACCATGGCCGCCATCGGATCACGGCGGTCTGGAATCCGGGACACTTGGAAAAAAGAAGCGCCGGCCGCTATCGCCGGAGACCGCATCCGATCGCCACCGCGCACGGGAAATCCCGGGAAATCCGCGCGAATTCCCGGCTCGCCAGGCTGGGGCGGGCGGGTTATCGCTGGCGCGGATGACGCGCGCGCCCGATCCGAGTGAAGACCCGAACGCGACGGCCACCGGCGCATTCGAGCCGACGCGGCGGCAGTGGACGGGATTCTGGTGCATGATCGTGCAGCAGACGCAGAACGCGTTCAACGACAAGATGGCGCAGTTCATGCTCATCCCGGTGGCGGCGGCAGTCGGGTTCGCGGTGCCGATTGGTGTGTGGGAGCTGGACGTGGAGTCCGCTGCGGGCCTGATCATCGCGCTTCCGTTCGTGTTGTTCGCACCGCTGGCGGGCTGGCTGAGCGACCGTTTCTCAAAGCGCGACGTGATGCTCGGGATGGCGGTGGCGCAGGTGTGCATCCTCGGCTGGATCTGCGCGGGCGTGTGGATGAAGAACCTGCCGATGGCGCTGGCGGGGTTTTTCGCACTGGCGGTTCAATCGACGTTCTACAGCCCGGCGAAGATCGGGATCAACAAGGAGCTGGTGGGCTCGCGGCGTCTCGGGTTCGCGGCGGGCATCCAGCAGATGACGGCGATGCTGGCGATCCTGATGGGGCAGGTGGTGGCGGGCTGGTGGTTCGACCGCCGGTTCATCGCGCTGGGCGGCACGCCGGATGTGGCCGGGCAGGCGGCATTCGCGCCGTTGGGTCTGCTGGCGGTCTTCGCGGTGCCGGCGGTGGCATTGGCCTGGGTGGTGCCTCGGGTGCCGGCGCAGGGCCGCGAACCATTCACCAGGGGGATGGCGGTGAGCCATTTCCGCGACCTCCGCGTGCTGTGGCGCGACGCGGGATTGCGGCGCGGGTCGTTCGGCATCGCGTTTTTCTGGGGATTCGCGGCATTCCTGAACCTTTGGTCGGTGAAGGTGGCGCGGGAAATCACGGGCGGGGGGCCGGGCTTCGGCACGCTGAGTTCGAATTACATGGCGGCGGCGGCGGTGGGCATGGTGCTGGGATTCGGCGCGGCGGCGCTGCTGCTGCGGCGCGGCATCGAGCTGGGCTGGGTGCCGGTGGCCGGGGCGGTGATGGCGGCGGGTTCGGCGGCGCTGGCATTCGCGGATCCCGGGAGCCGGTGGTTTCCGGCGGGGCTGGGCGGCCTGGCGTTCGCGGGCGCGGTGTTCCTCGCTCCGCTGCTGGCGTGGATGCAGGACCATTATCCGGCGGACCGGCGCGGCGTGCTGACGGCGGCGGTGAACCTGCAGAGCTGCCTCGCGGGAATCGTTTCGGTGCTCGTCATCATGCTGCTGGAGATGATCGCGGGGGCGTTCGGTCTTGCCACCCTGCCCGGGCTGCGCGGGCAGTTGCTGGTGCTGGCGCTGGCGTGCGCGGCGATCACTGCGCTGGTGATCCGGCTGCTGCCGCGGGATTTCGCGCGGCTGGTGTTCCTCGCGATGGTGCGGTCGTTCTACCGGATCCGGGTGGCGCATCCGGAACGGGTGCCGGCTTCGGGCGGCGCACTGTTGCTGCCGAACCACGTGACGTTCGCGGACGCGTTCTTCCTCTCGGCAGCGTGCCGGCGGCCGCTGCGCTTCGTGATGGACGAGACGTTCATGGCGAAGGGCTGGATCCGGCTTTCGGCGCGGATTTTCGGCACCGTGCCGATCCGGCGCGAGCAGCCGCTGGACGCGATCCGCGCGGTGATCGGGGCGCTCCGCAAGGGCGAGGTGGTATGCATGTTTCCGGAAGGCCAGTTGACGCGCACGGGGGGGCTTTCGGAGTTGCGGCGCGGCTTCGAGGTGATCGCACGCAAGGCGGGGCATCCGCTCATACCGGTGTGGTGCGACGGGGCATGGGGATCGGTTTTCTCGTTCGAGCGGAATCGGTTTTTCCGGAAGCTGCCCTACCGCGTGCCCTACGGGCTGGTGGTGGCGTTCGGCCGACCGCTGGAACCGCGCGGGGTGGACCGGGCGAAGGTGCGCGAGGCGATGTGGCGCGCCTCGGCGGACGCCCTGGCGCGGCGGTTTTCGCCACCGGGCCGGGGCATGCGGCTGCCACCGGCGGCGCGGCTCGGACCGGCGGCGGATGCGGTGGCGCGCTACAACCGGTTCGAGCGACGGAGGGTCCGGATCAACGCGCACCAGATCAGCCAGGTGAACGGGCTGCGGTGGCGCGAGACGATCCACATGCTGGCGGACGACGCGGTGGCGCGCACGCTCGCGCCGCTGGCGGCGTTTCCAGCGCTGCACGGCGGCAGGCTGAGGATCCACGATTCCATGCCGCGAAAACCGGAGGGGGCCTGGGTGGGCGGCGCGGTGACGAGGGAACGACTCGCGCGCGCGGGCGACGCCGCGGGCGCGCGGTTTTTCGACTTCGAATCGCCGGGCGGCGGGGAACCGCCGAACTGCGGCGGGGCCGCACACTTCCCGTGCCTGGCCGTCGGAGGCGTGGTGGTGGCCATGTCGATGCCGCATCCGCCGAAGTCGAATGAGAGGAACGAATTCCAGCCGGGCCACAAGACCGGATCATGCGGAAAACTGCTGCCGGGATGGTCGTGGCCACCGGACGACGGCGGAAAACCGCGGGTCCGCGGCCCGGCGGCCCGCAGCGGCGGCCTGGAGCTGCCACGCGGATCGCGGGTTGACGCGGATGGTTTTGTATTCATCGACACCGCTGCCTCATGAAACCACTCCCGCCACCCGATACCGCCCGCAGGATCCTGTCGTTTGATTTCGACGGCACGCTGCACCATCCCGCCGACGAGCCGCCGGTGCCGGGGGATTTCTTCGACCTGGTCCGGGAGTTGCGCGACAGCCAGGGCGCGTTGTGGTGCGTGAACACGGGGCGGTCGCTGCCGCAGACGATCGAGGGTTTCGTCGAGAGCCGCTTTCCATTCCTGCCCGACTGGGTGGTGACGCGCGAACGCGAGATCCACCAGCCGAACGACTTCGGCCGGATGACCCCGCACAAGGAGTGGAACAAGCGCTGCGGGAAGGACATGAAGCGGTTGTTCCGGAAATGCGCCCGTTACCTGAAAACGGCGCGCCACCAGATTCTGGAACACACCGGAGCGGAGTGGATCCAAATGTTCGGGGAGCCGGCGGGAATCATCGCCCGCAGCGACGAGGAGATGGACTGGATCACCGGACGGCTGCAAATGCTGGAGCCGCCCGACCTGCTCGGTTGGCAGCGGAACTCGATCTACCTGCGATTCGGCCACCGTGGGTATCAAAAAGGAACGTCGCTGGCCGAGATCGCCCGACTGTGCGGGCTGAACTCGGACGCGTGCTTCACCATTGGCGACGGCCACAACGACCTGGAAATGCTGGATCCGCAGCACGCCGGATTCATCGCCTGCCCGGCCAACGCGGCGGAAGAGGTACGGGCGAAAGTGGCCGCACACGGCGGGTATCTCGCCCACGAGGCGCACGGGGCCGGGGTGATCGAGGCGCTGCGGGCGTGTTTCGGCGGCGGCTGACGCGGAGGAAAACCGTGTGTTCACTCGTCCCGCTCGTCACCACCACCGCGGCGTTGTGGACCGCGGCGCGGCATCAGGTGCTCGGGCGGCAGCTTGGAAAACTCCTCGAAGCTGAGCTGTCCGTCGCCATCGGCGTCAAGACGCCTGAAGAGCGACTTTTTCTCCTCCTCGTCGAGCCGGGCCATGCCGCGCATCGCGCTGAATTCCTCGAAACCGAGGGTGCCGGAGCCATCGGCATCAAGATGATCAAATATCCGGCGGTGGGACCGCTCGCGCGGCTGCCCCGGACCATCGCCGCGCCTCATCATGGGCGGCAGTTCGGGCCGGTCGCGCGGCGTGATCTCTCCATCGCCATCGGTATCGAGGCGGTGGAACAGTGCTTCGACACGCTCGGGCGGGACGTTGGCGAACATTTCCGCGGCGCGGAATTCCTCGAGGCTCACGCCACCGCTGCCGTCGGTGTCCAGCTCCATGAGGCGGCGCATTCCGGCGCGGTGCCCGTGGCGGCCGGCATCGCGCCCGCGGCGCATTTCGCGGAGTTCCTCACGGCTGATCCTGCCGTCCCCGTCTTTGTCGAGGCGGTTGAAGAGGCGCTGGCGCTGGTCATCGTCGAGGCGCGCGACGCGGCGCATGGCGTTGAATTCCTCCTGCGACAGGTATCCGTCGCCATCGACGTCGTATCTCTGCCACATTTCATCGAACGACGGGCGCTCCGGGCGGCCTTCGCGCGGGCCGGACTGGGCGTGCGCGGCGAGAGGGGCGAGCAGGCATGCCGCGACAATGCGGGAAACAGTGATTGTTTTCATGGCAGGAACGTCTTGATTGGGGGCGCCGACCGAACGGGCCGATCATGAAACACCGGTCCGGGAGGCGGGTTTCCAGAAAAAATCACCGCATCATCGATCCATCATGCACATCACCGACATCCTCGCCAAGCGACGCCCCACCTTTTCCTTCGAGTTTTTCCCACCGCGCACCGAATCCGCTTCGGAAGCCCTCTACCAGACCATCCGCGAACTGGAGCCGCTTGAACCCTCCTTCGTTTCGGTGACATATGGGGCGGGCGGAGGCACGCGCGAGCTGACCCACGACCTCGTGGTTCGTATCCGCCAGTCAACGAACATTCCGCCCATCCCGCACCTCACTTGCGTGGGCCACACGCGCGACGAAGTTGGCGCGATTTTGAGGCGCTACGCCGATGCCGGCGTCTCCAACATCCTGGCCCTGCGGGGTGATCCACCGCGGGGAGTGGAGAACTATGACTGGTCGTCCGGCGACTTCCGGTATGCGGATGATCTGGTCAAGTTCATCCGGGATTTCAACTCGGGCGGGAACCATCCCGATGCCGGCGGCTTCGGCATCGGAGTGGCTGGATTCGTCGAGGGACACCCGGCGACACCGAACCGAATGGAGGAACTCGAATACCTGAAGGCCAAGGTGGATGCCGGGGCGGACTACATCTGCACGCAGTTGTTCTTCGACAACCACGATTTCTTCGATTTCCGCGACCGCTGCCGGATCGCGGGCATCACGGTGCCGATCATCGCCGGCATCATGCCGGTGACGAGCCGCAAGAGCATGCGCCGCATGGCGGAGCTTGCGGCCGGCGCGCGCTACCCCGCCAAATTGCTGCGTGCCCTCGAACGCGCGGGAGAAAATGAGGAGGGCGTCGAGAGGGCCGGCATCCACTACGCTGCGCAGCAATGCGCGGAACTGCTCGACGGCGGTGTGGACGGCATCCACTTCTACACGCTGAACAAGAGCCACGCGACCAGGCAGATCTACCGCAGTCTCGGGCTGTAGCGGCGGCTAACGGCGGCCCATCTCGTAGATCGACTCCTCCTGTTCGAGCGTCAGTTCGTGGAGCGGTCCCTCAAGCGGCACGCGAACGGGAATCCGCCCGGTTTCGGGATCGACCGGAAAATTCTCCTGGAGCCTCTCAGTTCGCTCGAAAGCGTTCGGAAGCACCGTGAGAAGCACCTCGCCCTCGTAGATGAGCATCCGGGATAGCCGCTCGGCCTGTTGATCGGCGTAGAGCCGGGCCTCGTAATTCATGCCGACACGGTCGAACAACCGTTCATCCTCGCCAGTATCGCCGTCCGCAGCGGCGCGGGCGGCAGCGGCGGCCTGACGGAGCGTGAATTGACGTTCCAGCTCGTCAACATCGAGCAGGGATACCGAGTCGTCTTCGGAAAAATCGAAGACGCCGGAGGCGGAACCACGCCCGTCCCCCCCACTGGCGACCATTTCGTCAAGTTCGCGGGGCGTGGGCTGGCGTGCGATGAAGCCGCCCGAGAGCGTTGCGAGTTCGTCTCCGCGGAGAACCATGTCGCGGACCTCAAGGCTGCCTGAGCCGGTCTTGATCCGGAAAGATCCCTCCGCGAAATCGAGCCGTCTGTAACTGTTGTGCAGGTCCACCACGGAAAGCGCGCGCAGGAGGTGGATGCGGTCCCGCACGGTGATGCGGGTGATCCCGTCGAGGTTCACCGTGCCTTCGAACGTGACGCCCTCGGCCGAGTTCGTGGAGCCGCCGACCGTGATGTCCGGGGAAATCCTGCCTTCGACGAAATTCCGCGCGGCGGAAGGCAGGATCTGGTCGAGCGAGATTCCACGCAATCTGGCCACGCCGCGGAGTTCCGGGCGATCTCCAGCGATGACCCTGAGTCCGGAGAAATCCAGTGTACCGCTTCCCTGTCTCAATTCGGCTTTTTCGAAGACGATACCGTCCGGATCGGCGACGGCGATGATTTCATCAATTGCGAAGTTGCTGATCCAGTTCTGGGAGAATTCGCCGCCACGAATACTGATCCTCCAGCTATCCCTGACCCGGCGCAACTCGACCTGTGCGTTCTCTATGGAGCCACGGGTCCGCTCGGAATATCCCCAGCCAAAGCTGGCGTTGGCGATGTCGATGCTCCGGATCAGCGTGTCGTCGAACTGGCGGAATATCATATCCCCGATAGCGGCCGAATCCTCCGGGGTGTCGGTCCCGGCGCGAATCTGGCCTTCCAATCGCTCGATCGAGATTGTTCCGGGGTCCCATTGGCCGACCAAGCCGTCAACCAGGTTCATCCGGCACCGGATGTTGCGCAATTCGAGGAAATCGAAAAACGCGGCCTGGCCGCCGTCACTGGCAAGACGGCTGATTTCAAGAACCCCCCGCGTTCGCCCAACTCCGCGCATGGCGAGTTCCTCCGTGCCAAGCGCATGGCTGATCGAATCGCGCAGATCCGTGCGGAAGGCCTGCCAGTCCGGCCTCTTGACCAGGTAATAAAGCCCTCCTAATGAAAGGATGATCATGAATACAAGCAGCTTGAACGCCATGCTCACCAAGTGGGACAACAGATTGCCGGTTGTCCGCGACGAATCGATGGAATGGCGGAGCTGGAACCAGAATCCCTGGCTGGCGATCCAGCTGCTGAGCCGTTCGTTGAATTGCTCTTGTTGTTGTTCGGCTTGCATGTGACGCAATGCCCGCAGCGTGGGCATGGCGAGACGTCTAAATCATCCGCGAAGCCGAACGCGAGGCAAAAACGACTTTTCGGACGCGCCGGAGCCCCGGACGACTCATGCCGGCGCACCGACCGCGCCGGGCAGAGGACCGTCGTCGTCGGGCAGGTCATCCCCGGATTTTTTCTTGGATGGCTTTTTCTTCAGATCCTCGGGTACCGGAGGCGGCTTCGGCAAGCTGGGCGGGTTGCGCATTTCACCGTGTTCGATGAGATCCCGGAGGTGTTCGGCATCCAGCGTTTCGTATTCGAGAAGCGCTTTTGCGATCAGCTCCACCTTGTCGCGGTTTTCGGTGAGGATCTTCTCGGCGGTCTCGTACGCCTCGTCGATGAAGCGCTTGATCTCCGTGTCGATCAGGCGGGCGGTATCCTCCGAGTAATTCCGGGACTTCGACATGTCGCGGGCGAGGAAAACCGGGTTGTCGCCCTCGCCGTATTCGACCATGCCGAGCTTGTCGCTCATGCCCCATTCACAGACCATGTGGCGGGCGAGCGAGGTGGCCTGCCGGATGTCGCCGGATGCGCCGTTGGAAACGTCGTCGCTATGGAAGGCCTCGGCAATGCGCCCGCCCATCGTGATGATGAGGTTGGATAGGGCCTCCTTTTTCTGCGTCGAGTATTTGTCGCCGTCGGGCAGGAACATGGTGGCTCCCAGATACGGGCCGCGCGGGATGATGGTGACCTTGTGCAGCGGATGGGTGTGCGGCAGGACCATGTTGAGGTAGGCGTGCCCGGCCTCGTGCCATGCGGTGCCGACGCGCTCCTTGTCGGACATGGCGAGCGACCGGCGCTCGCGGCCCCAGCGCACCTTGTCGCGCGCCTCCTCCATGTCCGCCAGGGTCACGGCGGCCTGGCCCTTGCGGGCGGCAAGCAGGGCGGATTCGTTGATCAGGTTGGCGAGTTCCGCGCCGGAGAAGCCGGGGGTGCCGCGCGCGATCACGGCGAGATCCACGCCGGAGGCGAGTTTGATCTTCTTGACGTGGACACGCAGGATCTCCTCGCGCCCGTTCACATCGGGCAGCGAGACGGTGACCTGGCGGTCGAACCGGCCGGGGCGCAGCAGCGCGGGGTCGAGCACGTCGGGGCGGTTGGTGGCGGCGATGATGATCACGCCCTCCTGGGTGTCGAAGCCGTCCATCTCGACGAGGAGCTGGTTGAGCGTCTGCTCGCGCTCGTCGTGGCCGCCGCCCATGCCATGGCCCCGGTGGCGGCCGACCGCGTCGATCTCGTCGATGAAGATGAGGCACGGGGCGTTCTTCTTGCCCTGCTCGAACATGTCGCGCACGCGCGACGCGCCGACGCCGACGAACATCTCGACGAAGTCGGAACCGGAGATCGAGAAGAACGGCACGTCGGCCTCGCCGGCGATGGCGCGGGCGAGCAGCGTCTTGCCGGTGCCCGGCGGCCCCACCATGAGCACGCCCTTGGGAATGTTGCCGCCGAGATTCTGGAACTTGCGGGGATCGCGCAGGAAATCGACGATCTCGAACAACTCCTCCTTGGCCTCCTGGATGCCGGCGACGTTCTTGAACGTCACCTTGTTCTTGTCCATCGTCAGCAGGCGCGCCTTGGACTTTCCGAACGACATCGCGCCGCGCCCGGCGGACTTCATCTGGTGGCGGAACAGGAAGAACAGCAGCAAGATGATCAGCAGGAACGGCAGGAAGGTGAAGAGCGCGCGGCCGAGATAATCGACGTCGCGTTCATAGCTCGCCCCGGTCTGCTGGAATTTCGCCAACTCGTCGCCGAGAATCAGGATGTTCACGGGCACCTCGAAGCGCGTCGGCGGAATGGGATCACCGGTTTCGGTGGTCCTGGGCGACCACCGGGCCGGCCTGCGGGTGCCGGTGATCATGGCTGCGGCACCGGATTCGCGGGTGACGACCCGCAGCGGATTGGTGAGATCATTTTCAACCACCTCTTCCTCCAGCGCCAGTGAGCGGCGGAACTCGGATAGCGTGAGGGTGGTCGTGGCCTCGGCTTTCAATTCGCCCCATTCCGCCTCGTCCACGGTGATGGTTTTGAGATTTTCACCGAAAATGGACCGCACCTCGTCGCTTTCCAGCGCGGGATTGAACGGAACGATGAAGTTTTCCTGCGATAGCTGGGAATTGGGTTCCATCTCCAGTTCCGGCAACAAAAATCCCTTGATCGTGGCGTCGTGGCTGGAATCGCCGGTGACCACGCGGAACGGGTATCTGTCCTGTTGGTCCGTAATAACCCGGCCCTGGTCCCAGAATTTGCGGAATTCCGAGTAGCTGAGCGTGTGATCCGCATCGTTCGGCGACGAGGCGAAGAATGCGATCCCCAGCACCAACATGCCCAGACTCAGGAGGATGAACAGACGCCAGTTGACGCCATTCGGGTCGCCTGGCGGTCCTTGTTTCGGCTCGCGCGGATCTCCGGGTGGCTTGTCGGATTTCGGTGGTTGTTCGGACATGGTGGATTGAAAATCAGACGCGGATACAGTCCGCGCTCTTGGCCCCGGACATCGCCGGAAACGCAGGACCATACCCCGGAGGTTGAAAAAGAAAACCCCGATTTGAGCCAAAAAATGGGCCGTGCGCCGGGACGGCCTGGAAAATTCCAGGATTGGAATCACGCCGGGCGCCAAGCATCTTCCGCGCGATGCCGACGAGCGACAGACCAGCCACGCTTCCGACCCATGCTTGGGTCGATGGCGGAATCGTGCTGGCGGACTCCCCCGCCCTGCCGGTCATTGACCAGGCCTATCTCACGGGCATGGGAGTTTTCGAAACGGTCCGGGCGGAGGGCGGAGCGCCGCTGTTTTTCGACGCCCACCACCGGCGGCTCGCGGACGCCGCTTCGTTGTTCGGTCTAGAAACGCCGGACCCTGAGAAGCTAGATCATGCGATCCGGCGATTGCTCAAGCTGCAAGGACTCGAAACCGCGCGGATACGGGTGACCGTGAGCGGCTCGGCTTCGCCCGACGGCACCCCGTTCCGCCCGGGCGGCCCGGCCCGCACCACGGTGCTGGCCTATCCGCTGCGAAAAGGCCCGGAGCCCCCCCTGCGGTTGATCACCGCGCCATATCGAATCGATGCCGGAGACCCGCTCGCAGGGCGGAAATGCACGAGTTACGCGGCGCACGCCCTCGCCGTCATGCACGCGCGGGCGCAAGGCGGAGACGAGGCGGTCATGCGCAATATCGACGGGGAGATCACCGGCGGCGCGGCAAGCAACCTCTTCTGGGTCAAGGGCGGCCGTGTCCACACGCCGGATACCCGCTGCGGCTGTCGGCCCGGTGTGACGCGCGAGCGCGTGATCGCGGCATGCGCGGAACTCGGCATTCCGTGCGAAACCATCCGTGCCGGAACGGCGCATCTCACTGGCGCGGACGAGATCTTCGCCACATCCGCGATCCGTGGCGTCCGCGCGGTTGGCACGCTGGACGGCATGGAGTTTAAAACCACAGGCCCCGTGACCGCCCGCCTGCGCGAAACGCTGATCCGCGCGGAAACAAATTACGCGCGCGCCGGCGGCGGGATCTTTTAACTCGGGATCATTTGAGTCCCGGATCCAGAATCTCCCGTCAGAACGAGGAGCGGGAAGGGTTGTTCGGAATCCCGGGCGGGTCATCGCGTCCTGGAATCAGGAATATGACATTAACGTCACATTTGCATCGTCGCATCCGTTTGACATCGCGAGTAAGTCGAACCCGATTTCAGCACATTGCTGCCAAATCATATAAATAAGAAAAAATCATGAAAATACATCCCTTCCTCATGCTCCTCGCCGCAGCCACCATGGCCGCACCGGTGCTTTCCGCCGCCACATTAACGCATACCGAAGACGGCAGCGCCACCTGGACCCGCGGCAGCATCATCAGCCTGAATGTCACAAGCACAACCGGACTCGTGATCACGGACATAAGCCATGTGACACGGGGAGACGATGTTTTGCGTGACTTCTTCTTGTATTACCGCGCCGGGGCTTTTGATCTGATCTTTATACACAACTTTGACCTGAATATTGATGTCATGAGACGGCAGCAGCATGAGTTTCACCGGATTGGCATGGTTGTAAAGATATGCCACCAGCGGTAACCTCGACATCCGGGCA
>SLAV01000017.1 GCA_007126655.1 Haloferula sp.
CAAAGTGCGCGAAATTAAATCTAAACCGCTTTAATACTTTATGTTAGATAATATTTTGACCGCAAATTTCTCAAAACCACCTATTTTTTCCCAGACACTACCTACCCGAAGCGATTTCCAAGGCCATCGATTGGGCCGATGCGCGAAAGGTTTTTGAGCGAATCGGCCACTGACACGCCTTCACCCAACGGGTGAAGATCGGGGACCACACGCGCCTCGCGTGTCCAGTCGTGCGCCCTCGCGCGACGGGGGCATTCAGGCCGGTTGACGTTCGTTACGATCTCGCAGGTCACCCGTATCAGACGTATCCTTTCGGCGAGGGCGCCGAAAGATGCACGCGAGGCGCGTGCGCTCCCCATGAAGAAATCCTCCGCTTGCGCCTTTCATCCTCTTTCCAACTGCGCATTTCAGGTTGATTGGGCCGCGTTGAAGCCGGAGTCGGGTTCCTTCATCGACTCCCAATTCCGCCTCCATGAGAGCGATCTACAATAGTTCATGATGAACGCCGAGATTGACACCGACGCCATCGAGCGCAAGGTTATCGACATCCAATCACCCGAACTCAAGCAAGCCGCCATGACCTACGCTCAAAAACTCCGCCAGGAAGGCCGCCAGGAAGGCGAACTCAAAGGCCGTCTCCAGTCGTTGTGCGATTCCGTGATCGAGGCCCTCGAAATCCGATTCGGCCATGTGCCCGAGGGATTGTGCGAGGAAGTGCGGGCCATTGCGGATGAAGCGAAGCTCCACCAGCTTCTTCGCACCGCGATCCAATGCGCGGACATCGAGACCTTCGCGGCAGAATTGTAAAGGAGGGCCGACACTCATGTCGGCTGGGCGAATGAGATGTGGACGACAAGATGCCGACAGCTCCTCATCCACTTTTCATGTATGAAGATCAAGGCACCTGCCACGGGGACGAGGCCGCCATTGGCCACCAAAGGCAAAAATTGCACAAAATCCAGGAGTCAGAATCTTACCTCCTTATATTTGCCTTTGGTGGCCGCATTTCAGAAGACCGGGAGCCGCAGGCACGCGCCACAGAGGGCGGACCACACGCGTCCCCGCGTGTGGTTTCCGGCACCACCGCCGGAGACGGTTCACTCTGATTTCGGATGCGTGCTGCTCGCGAGGGGGCATAATTGCGGTTCTTCTGCATTCACGACGACAGAGAGGCCCCCGATCTCACATCAGGTCGCACTTTTTTCGAAATTCGTGCATCTTCCAGAACATTTTCCGTTTGAATCAACGAAAATGGAAAAGGATGACGGGTTGTGCCAAACCACCTTGTAATAAGGATCAAAAACACCCATTTTCGCGTTACACATTATATCCCTGCCGCCCCATAGCCAGACAACCACAGCATCGTCTCGACCTTTGAGCCATGACCCCCCCGAGAAAAGCAATCCCAAGCGTGGCCTTGTTTTTGCAGGGGGTGCGGCATTACGAGCGGGAGCTGCTGGGCGGGATCGCGGATTATGCGAACCTGCACGGGCCGTGGCGGTTTTTCCGGAATGTGACGTATCTTTCCGGCGAGGAGATGGACCCGGCGGAGCTGGTGCGGCGGTGGCGGCCGGACGCGATCATCGCCCGGGAAAGCCTGCCGCACCGGTATGACGGGATCCTCGACGGGCGGCTGCCGACCATTTACAGCCCGACAACGGAACGGCGCGAAGGCATGCCGAACATCGTGGTGGACGACGCGGCCGCGGGGGCGATGGCCGCGGACCATCTGCACGAGGCGGGATACCGGCACTTCGCGTATTGCGGGGTGGACGCCTTTTTCTGGTCGCGCCTGCGGGGGGCGGGTTTCGCGGAGCGGGTGGCCGGGCACGGGCACCGGGCGCGGGTGTTCGCGAGCGAGGGCGGGCGCGAGTTTTTCGGATGGGACCGGCGGCACCGGGTGTTGCTCGACTGGCTGGCGGAGCTGCCGAAACCGTGCGGGGTTTTCTGTTGCACCGACGATTTCACCCTGTTGGTGCAGGAGGCCTGCGAGGGGGCGGGGCTGCGGGTGCCGGACGACGTGGCGCTGGTCGGCGTGGGGAACGACGAGTCGATCTGCGAGCTGGCGCGGGTGTCGCAAAGCAGCGTGAGGCTCAACATCCGGCGCGGTGGATACGACGCGGCGCGGCATCTGGCGGGCCTGCTGGCCGCACCGCGGGCGCGGCGCGCGAAAGCCGCGGACATCGTGATCGAGCCGGTGGGCGTGGCTGCCCGCGCATCAACCGACGCGGCGGAAACCCGCGACCCGGAGGTTGCCAAGGCGATCTCGTTTATCCGCGACCACGTGAACTCGCCGGTCGAGGTGGACGACGTGGTGCGCGAGGTGAACCTCTCCCGCCGCCTGCTTTACAACCGGTTCCGCACGGCGACCGGGAAAAACGTCTTCGCCTACATCCGCGACCGGCGGCTGGAGCATTTCGCGCGGCAGTTGCTGGAAACGAACCTCACGGTGTCCGAGATCGCCTATGCGATGGGCTACGCGTCGGACACGAATGTGGCGCGGTTGTTCAGGAAACACTTCGGCCTCACACCCGTGGCATACCGCAGGAAACACGCCGTGGCCGGAAGCGTAAGCAAGCCCGGGGCCGGCGCAGGGAGGATGCCGCGGACTTGTTGAAACGCGGCCTCTCCGCACCGGAAGCGGATGCCAGGCCAATCCCGCCTCATCATCCATCGCCCGCACTTCCACCGCCGCGTGCATTTTGAACAGGAGGACGCGGAGGGGATCACCGGAGGGATTTCCAAACCGACCGTGATCCATTTCAAATGAAGCATTCCAAGACGCGGTTGAATGGATCACTCGGAAGTCCCGCGCGAAGCTCCCTCCCCTTCCTCACCCTCCGTTTCCTCCTGTTCAAAAATACCGCCGGTCTCAACACAACCTCATCATCTGCCCACGGCAATTCCCGATGTCGTAAAGCCACCGCCGGGGGGCGACGACATCTCAAGGACATGAAGACGCGTGGATGAGGAAATGCCTGGCGCGACCGGGTTCCGTGAAGGACATGATGATCTCGCGACTTTACAGGCTCTTGAGGGTGTCCGGCAAAGTGGTTGCGGTGATCGTTTCGGCAAGAGGGAAACGAAGTAGAAGTAGGCTCATTTGTGAAAATGTTGCCGACGACCCAACCTGCCCGACACCGTCTGCCTGATCACCACGGTGATCGGGGACAACGCCCGGCTCAAGACGGTTCATCGGCAACCCGGCATCAGCGGGCCCTGCCGAAGCCTGGTGGCATGCGACGCGGCTCGGCCTTTGAGCCTGCTGGTTCGCGCCGCTCACGCCGGATTCCGCAGCCGGTAAAACCGCCAGCGGATCTCCTCTTCGTAGGTCGTTTTCCCGACCGGATGATCCATCGGATTCTCATGGTGGATGTGCCGGTTCAGGCGGCAGCCGGCGGGTGCCCACGAACGGAGTTTCTGGAATGCCCAGGCCACCATGTCGCGGGCGTTCGGGCGCACCGGCTGGTCCTGCACGAAAAAACGCGATGATTCGCCGGCCCGGAACGTGAAACGGTATGGCGGGCGGGTGAAAAAAAGATCCGCGATCACACAGGTTTCCTCGCTCTTCGTGCGCCGGGTTTCCGGCACCATCCTCATCCCGCCGCGCGGCCCGGTTCTGGCGCGGCGGACCGTTTCCGTGCCGTGGCGCGTCTCCACGATCACTCCGGCGGCGATGAAGAGGATCTCCGCCACGGGCAAAACCGTCACGCGCTCCATCACATCCCGGCAGTGGATCGCGCGTTCCTCCTGCCAGACGCGCATCGAGCGCACTCCCGAAGGCAGCGGCGGCAGTTGTGCGTCTCTGACGACGTCCGACTCGATCCCCTGCCCCGCCAGCCCCCTCTGGAATGCCAGCGCCTCCGGCCGTGAAAGGCGCGAAATGAAAATCCCCGCCAGCAGGCGGTGGATCCGGATGCAGTCCGCCCGCGCGATCGTCGGCACCTGCATCGACGCCTCCTCGAGCTGTTGCAGCGTCACGCTCTGCTCCAGCGAACGCTGGATCACGCTGTAGGTCGATGCGTCAAACCCGGCATCCATGGCGAAATCCAACCGATTCACAGACAACCTGTCGAGCCATCATCCACCTGCGGTCTTCACCCGCG
>SLAV01000283.1 GCA_007126655.1 Haloferula sp.
AGGCCGAGGACGATGGGGGAGAACTCGGAGGGTTTGAGCGCGGCATCCGCCCAGAGCTTGTTGGCGGCGTCCCAAAGGCGTTTTTCGAGGTCGGCGTGGGAGTCTTGGGCGGTGGCGGGTTCGGTCCAGTGCATGCGATGCGCCATGCTAACGGGCGGCGCGCGCGAGTGAAGGAGAAAGGCTGCGATCTGGCGGTTGTGCGGGATCAGGCGCGCCTGGCGGCCGCATTCCGGATCATGGCGAAATGGCGGTCGCATTCGAGGAGTTCCACCTGGTGGCGGGTGGCGCAGGCGTGGATCAGGATGTCGCCGAACGGGACGTTGATGCCGGCACGGAGGCAAGCGCGGGAGCAGGTGGCGGCTTCGGTCCAGCAGGCATCGTCGAAGTCGAGCCAGTGGCTCACTTCGCGCCAGCCGCGCAGGTTTTCCTCATCCCGCTTTCCTTTCGAGCCTTGATACAATTCGACCCATATTGGCCAGGTCATTGCCGATTGGCCTTCACGCAAGAGGGTTGCGACTTCCTCTTTCAATGAGAGATCGCCGTCTTTGCGGGAGACTTCGATCCAGATCGAACTGTCGATGAGCACCATGACGATTATGATGGATCGGCGGTGGTTTGGCGTCTTGAGATTTCCGCTATGTCTCCTGCTTCGATTTCGTCGTTGCTGGCAAATTCGAGCGTTCCGAAGTTGGCGATGAGTTGATTGACGCGTTGGAGGCGGTTGAATTCCGCGAGGGCCTTGACGACGGCTTCGCGTTTGGTTTTCGCCCCGGTGTAGCGCATGGCATCCGCCAAGGCGTCATCGGGAATATCGATGGTGGTTTTCATGGAATCCAAATTAGAGTGCAATCGGATTTCTGAAAGTTGGAAAATGGAATCATTTGGTGGTGGCTGGGTAATCCTGAGGGTCGCGGTTTCATAACCGCGCCTACGTTGGACGTAGGCTCATTCGTGAGAATGAGGGGGAGTGGGCGGCGAATGGTCCGGTGGGTCGCGGTTTCACAACCGCGCCTACTTGGAATCAGGCTTCGCGCAGGAAGGGATTTCCATTGGCCTCCGCGTCGATGGTGGTTTCCGGACCGTGGCCGGGGAGGACGCGGGTGGCGGGGTCGAGGGTGAGGAGGTGGCGGCGGATGCCGTCGAGCAGGGTGTCGGTGTCGCCGCCGGGGAGGTCGGTGCGGCCGATGGAGCCTTGGAACAGGGCGTCGCCGGCAAGGACGATGCCGTGGGCGGGGAGGTGGAAGGTGAGGGAATCGGTGGCGTGGCCGGGGACGTGGGCGACGGAAAATTCGAGTCCGAAGAGCGCGAGCGGCTCGCCGGGCTGGATGAGGTGGTCCACGGTGAATGGCTCGACTCTGATCGGCATGCCCCAATCGCGGGCGGGCTTTTCGAGGGTGAGATCCTGCGAGTATGGGGCGAAGGCGTGGACGGGCACGCCTTGCTTCTGCAGCGCGGCGGCGTCGAGCACGTGGTCGTAGTGCTGGTGGGTGAGGAGCAGGGCGTCGATGCGGACGCCGCGCGCCCGCAGCCAGGCGGCGATGCCCTCGGGCGCGTCCACCAGCAGGTTGCCGTCCGCCGTTTCCAGCAGCCAGCCGTTGGTTTGGGCGAGTCCGCCGGTGAAGACGCTGGTTTTCATCACTTGTGGAGGATCTTGGCCACGCGCGGGGCGCGGATGCGGTGGGATTCGGGGCGGCCGTCGCCGAGCAGCGGGCGGCAGTAGTTCACGAATGCCTCGGTGACGCCGTTGCCGGTCTCGTTGATGAAGTTGTCCGGCATGTGGCGGGTTTTTCCCGCGACCTTTTCGAGCGGGACGAGGTCGTAATCCACCGAGTAGTCGAGCACCGGGCGGCGGATGACGACGGAGCCGTCCACGTTGTCCCACATTGCGTATTGGACGGCCTTTTCGCCGGCTTCGCGGGCCTCGCGGGCGTCGCGTTCTGAGCGGCAGCCCATGAAGCAGCGCTGGAGGTAGCCGAAGGTGTCGGAGCGCACGCGCTTGATGCCGAGGTTTTTCTTGATCTCCTTGGAGAGGAGGTCGCCGAGGGCGCCGGTGCCGGAGAGCTGGATGTTGCCGTGGGCGTCGCGCTCCTCGCCCATGAGCCGGGTGATCATGGGGTTGCCGTCCTTGTCGGAAATGCCTTCGGACACCGCGATGGTGCACATGCCGAATTGATCGTAGATCGCCTGCACATCGGCGAGGAAACGGTCCATCTCGAAGGCGCGCTCGGGCACGTAGATGAGGTGGGGTCCGTCGTTGTAGTATTTCTGCGCGAGGGCGGACGAGGCGGTGAGGAAGCCGGCGTGGCGGCCCATGACCACGCCGATGTAAACGCCGCAGAGCGCGCGGTTGTCGAGGTTCGCGCCGCCGAACGCCTGGGTGACGAAGCGCGCCGCGGAGCCGAAGCCCGGGCAGTGGTCGTTTTCCATCAGGTCGTTGTCGATGGTCTTGGGGATGTGGATGGCTCGGAGTTCGTAGTTCGCCTCGGCGGCCTGGTCGTTGATGATGCGCACGGTGTCGGACGAATCGTTGCCGCCGACGTAGAAGAAGTAGCGGATGTCGTGGGCCTGCATCGCCTTGAACATGCGCATGCAGTATTCCTCGTCGGGTTTGTCGCGGGTGGAGAGCAGGCCGGACGACGGGGTATCGGCGACCTTTTCGAGGTTGTTGGTCGTTTCGCGGGTGAGATCGACGAAGTCCTCCTCGATGATGCCGCGCACGCCGTGGACCGCGCCGTAAACGGAGGTGACCTGGGTGAACTTCCGGGCTTCGAGGGCGACGCCGACGATGCTCTGGTTGATGACCGGGGTGGGACCGCCGCCCTGGGCGACGAGAACTTTTCCTTCGAGGCGATTACTCATGGGGCGGCGAGTCTCCACCATCCGCTGCCGGTGGCAAGTCCTTATGCCGCCGGGGGTTGACGGTGTGGTTGACACGGATCGCTGTGGGAGCGAGGTTCCGCCCATGCGTTTCCAAGCGATCCCGATGAAATCGATCTTTCCGTATGCGGCCGGGCTGGCGCTGGTGTTCTCGACCGCCTGCCGCGCCGATGATGACATGCCCGGGGTTCCGGCCGATGTGGCGGCGGTGCCCGACGATGCCGCCACGACCGCCTCCGGCCTCGCCTCGCGGGTGCTTTCCGAGGGTGAGGGCAGCGAGCATCCGTCGGCGGAGGACCGCGTGACGGTGCATTATTCCGGCTGGACGGAGGGTCTGCAACTGATGGTCGTGGGCGAGAAGCGCCGGTTCTGGATTCCGGCGGATCTGGCCTACGGTGAGAATCCCGGCGGCGGAAGGCCCGGCGGGATGCTGGTGTTCGACGTCGAGCTGCTCGACATTGTCCGCTGATGCCATGCGGGCTCATCTCAAGTCGCGCTTGATGGCGGGATGTCTTGCGGCCTTCTTGGCCGGTGGTTGCGCTGAACGCCCGCGCGAGAAGGAGCCGGCCGTTCCGGCCGGGGAGAATGGTGCCGGCGAGGCCACGCCTCCCGCGCGGGCGGGCTCGTTGCCGGGACGGGTGACGCGGATCGCGCTGGGGGATTTGTTCGCGCTGCAACAGGACGGGGAGGTCTTGATTTACGACGTGCGGCCGGTTTTTTTCCATTCACTCGGGCATATTCCGGGATCGGTGAACTGGCCGAAATCCGCCTTCATGAGGCAGCTTGAATCGCGCGAGGAGGAAATCCGCGGGGCCGAGGCCAAAGGATGGCCGGTGGTATTTTATTGCACGGATCTGGCATGCCCGGACGCGCGCGATGTGGCCACATGGCTGGCGGCGCGCGGGCATGACGTGCGGGTGCTCGAAGGCGGCTGGGAAGCCTGGAAGGCGGGCGGGCTGCCCGGATCCTGAAATTGGTGCGTGACAACAATGAGCGTGCTTCGATGGACAGGTGTGGCCGGGCTCGCATGCGGGCTTTGTTCGTGCGCGGTCTTCCGCCTTTCGGACCCGCCGGATTGGCAGGTCGAGGCGACGCGCGAGCGGGCGGAGGCGGCCGGCGCGATGGCGGACGCGGACGCCCGCCCGCCGCACGTCCACCTCTGGCTGATCGCGGACACGCTGCACACCGGGCTGGTCTTTGAATACGACTGGCTGCTGGAATCCGGCTTCGTCCCACCGGAGGGATTTCCCGAGGCACGCTACGTGAGCATGAGTTGGGGCGACCGCGCTTCCTATGAGCAAAGGGGCCCGGCGACGCCTGGCGAGGTGGTGAACGCGCTGTTCCTGCCGAGTGAGTCGGTGATGGAGTTGATCCCTGTGGATTGGAACGTCGCGGAGGTATTACCGCACCAGCGGATCTGGCAGCGCCGGGTGCCCCGCGAGACCGGCCCGGCGCTCGCCGCGTTTCTGAATCATTGCAGCGTGACGGACGAGAACGGCCGGCCGGTTGTGACAGGGCCTTCGGGCTGGGGCGGCGGCGTGCTCCTGTTGTCGCGCCACCGGTATTTCTACCCGCGTGTCTGCAACATCTGGACGGTGCAGGCGATGGAGGCGACGTGCGCGAGGATGAATCCGTGGACGGCGATCAGCGCCAACGGCGTGATCCGCCAGGCGACGAACCGCCACAATCGATACTCGCAGATCTGGTGGGGCGGCGGGGAGTAAGGGAAGGCGGCAATCCGCGACGCTGCCCGTAATGTTTGCGCGATGAGGCGTTCGTGGTGGCGAATGAATTCATGCCGCCCCTATCTTAACGGGCAAAACAAGACCTTCAAAGCGGCACCAATTACATGCGCTGTACCGCATAAGGGTGATTTCAGCCACTTTAGCTCGGTCGGACATCTACAGGGTCATTGATTCGGCACTCGAAGCCCATGAGTCCATCCAGATCGCGGGCAAGCGCGGCAATGCAATACTGATAGCTGAAGCATATTGGAGAGCAATCCAAGAGACGCTACATCCGCTCAGTATCCCGGGGATGCGTGATTTTTTTCCCCAAGAAGGCTGGTAACGAATGCACGCGCTCTGCGTTTTTGAAAATCGGCCTGTTCGGTCTCATTGCCCATGGCTGGTTAAAGCTTCAGGACATCACCATGGTCGCGGTGGACGTGAATGTGAGTGAGATCCACCGTATTGCGCCGGCGAATTTGGCCTGGCGCTCAGGCGAAACGGGATGCGAGGCTGGCGTGCGCCCTGCGTAGGAGCTGTTCGGTGGTCTCCCAGCCGATGCATGCGTCGGTGATGGACTGGCCATAAACCAGATCGGCGGCGGGGCGCGGGAATGGCTGGCTGCCGGACTTGAGGTTGCTTTCGAGCATCAGTCCGATGACCGGGCTATCCGGCGTTTCCGCGGCGTGGGACATGACCTGGCGGAAGACATCCGCTTGGCGTTCGGGGTCCTTGCCGCTGTTGGCGTGCGAGCAGTCGATCATCACCGAAGGTGAGCAGCCATGTTCGCGGAGGCGGTCGGCGGTTTTATGGATGCTGGCTGCATCGTGGTTGGTTCCGCTTTCGCCGCCGCGGAGGATGACGTGTGTGTCGGGGTTGCCGCGCGTGGTGATGGCGCTGGCGAGCCCCTGGTGGCTGATGCCGAGGAACGTCTGGGGTTGTGCGGCGGCCTTGATGGCGTTGATGGCGACATCGATGTTGCCGGCGGTGTTGTTTTTGAAACCGAGCGGCATGGAGAGGCCGCTCGCCATCTGGCGGTGAGTCTGCGATTCGGTGGTGCGCGCGCCGATGGCCGACCAGCACACGAGGTCGGCGATGAATTGCGGGGTGATGGGATCGAGCAGCTCGGTGCCGGTGGGCAGGCCCAGGTGCAGGACGTCGAGGAGGAAGCGGCGCGCGGTTTTCAAGCCGCCCGGGATGTCGCAGGTGCCGTCCAACTGCGGATCCATGATCAATCCCTTCCAGCCGACCGAGGTGCGTGGTTTCTCGAAATAGACGCGCATGACGACCTGGATGCGGTCCTTGATTTCCGCGGCGAGCGCCGCCAGCCGCCCGGCGTATTCAAGACCTGCGGCGGTGTCGTGGATCGAGCACGGGCCGACGACGACGATGATGCGGCGGTCGTCGCCGAAGATGATTCGGCGCAAGGCGGCGCGTGCGGACGCGACGGCTGCGGCGGCCGCGTCGTCGCGCGTGATCTCGCGGCCGAGATACTCCGGTGCCGGAAGCACGGCGGAATCGACGACATTGACGTCGGAAACCAGTTGTGGGGAATGGCTCATGATCGGGTGGTTCGGGAATTCCGTATCCGGGACGGGGAGGAGCATGAAGGTGCCCGCGCCAAGGGCAAGCATCCATCCGCCATTGCCTGATTTTCCGCTCTTGCGAAGCCGGGTGTTGTCGGATAAGCGGGCGGTCCGTCGGGCGGGTATCCTCCGCCGCGCCCGGTCGCGTCACCTTCGAATCCATTCACCATGTCCATCGCCCGCGCCCTCATTTCCGTATCTGATAAATCCGGCCTTGTTCCGTTCTGCAAGGAGCTGCAAGACCTCGGGGTTGAAATTCTCTCGACCGGCGGCACCGCCAAGGCGCTGCGCAAGGCGGGGCTGCCGGTAACCGATGTTTCCGAATTCACGGGCGCTCCCGAGTTGTTCGACGGACGCGTCAAAACGCTGCACCCGAAGGTTCACGGAGGCCTGCTGCACCGCCGCGACGACGATACGCACCTGGTGCAGGCGAAGGAGCACAACATTCCGCCGATCGACCTTGTGGTTGTGAACCTGTATCCCTTCGAGGAAACGATTTCGAAGCCCGGGGTGACGCTGGCGGAGGCCATCGAGAACATCGACATCGGCGGCCCGTCGATGCTGCGCAGCGCGGCCAAGAACCATTCGCACGTGACGGTGGTTGTCGATCCCGACGATTACGGGCGGGTGATCGAGGAAATGCGCGAGCACAAGGGCGACACCACCCGTGCGCTGCGCGAACAGCTCGCGGTGAAGGTTTTCCTTCGCACATCGCGCTACGACGAGGCGATCACCAACTACCTCGGGCAGAACCGCGAGGGCACGCGGGGCAGCTATTCGCTGAGCCTGCCGCTCGAGCAGGAACTTCGCTACGGCGACAACCCGCACCAGAAATGCGCGCTTTACGGGAACTTCGGCGAGCACTTCATGCGGCTGCAGGGCAAGGAACTCAGCTACACGAACATCCTGGACATCGAGGCGGCGGCGGATCTGATCCTCGACTTCGTGCGACCGACGGTGGCGATCCTCAAGCACACCAACCCGTGCGGCGTGGGCCAGGACGACGAGGATCTGCGCGCGGCATGGAAGAAGGCGTTCGAGACCGACCGGCAGGCCCCGTTCGGCGGCGTGATCGTCTGCAACCGCCCGCTCACGGTGGAGCTGGCGCGGGTGATTTCCGAGATTTTCACCGATGTGATCATCGCGCCGGACTTCGAGGCCGACGCGCGCGCGAGGCTGCAGAAGAAGAAAAATCTCCGGCTGATCAAGATGAACGATAGCTATCGGACGGCGAAGTCGGCCCCGGTGCTGCGCTCCTGCCCGGGCGGACTGATGGTGATGGACCGGGACCACACGGCACTCGGGCTGGACAATCTGGAAACCAAGGTGGTCACCAAGCGCCCGCCCACCGAGGAGGAAATGCGGGCGATGCGCTTCGGCTGGCGGGTGGTGAAACACGTGAAGTCGAACGCGATCGTGTATGCGGCGAGCGACCGCACGCTCGGCATCGGCGCGGGCCAGATGAGCCGGGTGGATTCCTCGCGGATCGCGGTGTGGAAGGCCCGCGAGGCCGGCCTGTCCCTGAAGGGAAGCGTGGTGGCCTCGGACGCGATGTTTCCTTTCGCCGACGGCCTGCAGTCGGCGATCGACGCCGGGGCGACCGCCTGCATCCAGCCGGGCGGATCCATGCGCGACGAGGAGGTGATCGCGGCGGCGGACGAGGCGGGGATGACGATGGTCTTCACAGGCCACCGCCATTTCCGGCACTGATGCGGAAACGCGGCCTGGCACCGGGCGGCGAGGTTATTCGTCGTCGTCGTCATCGGCGGTCAGCGAGATGGCGGCAAGTTCGATGAACGGGCCGGGCGGACCGATGTGGCGGATCACGCGGTCGCCATCGAGGACAAAGCAGAGCGGGGTGGCGGCGATGCGGAACTCGCCCGCAAGTTCGCCATCGGGGTCGGAGAAGTTGCGCCAGGTGACGAGTCCGTCGGCCTCCATCGGGCGCAGGGTGGCGGTGGCGTCGGTGTTCACGCCGACGAGTTCGACGGGCCGCCCGCGCAGGCGGTTGCGGAGTCCATCGGCGAATTCGACGACCTCGGCGGCGACGGGGTCGGCGGCGCTCCAGAAGAGGAGGATCACGACGTTGCCCTGGTGATCGGACAGGCGCATCGCGCGTCCGGCGGAGTCGGTGCCGGTGAGATCGGGTGCGGTGCGGCCGCGGGTGAGGTTGCGGATGATGTAGATCTCCTCCTCGGCGACCTCGGCGACGGTCATTTCGTCGTGGATGGCGACGTCGGCGCTGTGGATGATGGCCTCGCGGATGAGTTCGAGGCGCTTGGCGAGGACGGGAGGTTCATCACCGAGGGCCTTCATGGCCATGGCCTGGGCGAGGGCGGCGACACCGCGCATCGACTCTTCCGGGTGTTCCTCGCGGATTTTCTCCAGCAGTGCGAGCCGGCCGGGGGTGCCGTTGCGGGCGAGGGCGATGCAGACGGGGGCGAGATCCCCGGATTCGAGGTGGTGGTCTCGGATGGCGTCGGTGAGGCGGGTGAGTTCAGCTCGGAATGTGGATGCCCCGGAATCATCGTCGATGGTGACGGCGTCGAGGTTGTCGGCCATTTCGATGAACCAGGCGGCGTGGGGGAGGATCCATTCGCGGTCGAGTTCCGGGGCGATGGCCTGCCAGACCTCGCGGGTGGCCTCGGCGGGATCGGGCCGGTTGCGCGCGGCGGCCTCGCGCTCCTCGTCGGTCTCGGCGAGGCGGGTTTCGAGAATCCAGCGGTCGATGCCGAGCTGGTAGGCGAGGCGGGCGCGCTCGGCGGCGGCGGGGGTTGCACCTGCGGATGTCGCGAGTGCGGTGCAGGCGAGCGGGATGGACAGGAACTTGGAGAGCCGTTGTTTCACTGATGGCGATCCTAATGGCTCCCGGGGTGGGTGTGAACCTGAAAGGTTGGGGGGCGCGGATTTATTCCGGGGAATGGGTTTGCCATGGGGCGGGTTTGTGTGGAGGGTGGGTTGGGAGCTTGGCGAGGCGGCGGTGGTGCGCACGCTGGTGGTGATCGCGGTGGTGGATCTGTTGGTGGCGGCGCTGGTGATCGCCCGGCCGGGCACGCCGGTGCTGGTGTGGCTGGCGATCTGGAGGTTGGTGACGGCGTTGTCGCGCCCGCTGGCATTCGGTTTCGCGTCCTATCCCGAGGTGCTGATGCGCGCCCCGCATTTCCTCGCAACACTCGCGGTGATGGCCCTCCGGCAGGCGCGAAAGCCGTAAGATGAGTTACAGATAACTTGCCTGGGGCGGAATCCCATTCAGGCGGGGAAAACCAAGAAAAGGCTCGTCCGAATTTACATGTTTTTTACAATTTTTCCCGCGCCCTTCCACCCCTGATGCGGTAAACTCCCCGTATGGAACAAAAAACGAGTCGCAGAAACATCCTGAGGAACAGCGTTTTGGGTGGCGTGGGTCTGGGTTTCATGGGTGAATTCGCAAGGGCAGAGGGTCAACGCGCGCCGACCCCGCACGAGATCAAAGGCCCGTTTTATCCGCTGGTGGCGCAAAAAGACGTGGATTTCGACCTCACCCGGGTGGAGGGGCGGGACGAGCGTGCCGAAGGCAGGGTGATCCACATCCACGGAAAGGTGCTCGACACCACGGGAAAGGCATTGCCGGACGTGACGGTCGAACTCTGGCAGGCGAACACGCACGGCCGGTACAATCATCCGCACGACCCCAATCCCGCCCCGCTGGACCCCGGTTTCCAGGGCTGGGCCATCGTGCCCAGCGGTGAAAAGGGCGAGTTCCATTTCAGAACCATCTACCCCGGAGCCTACCCGGCCACCCCGGAGTGGTCCCGTCCGCCCCACATCCATTTCAAAACCAGCAGGCGGGGTTACGTGGAGTTGGTCACGCAAATGTATTTTCCCGGCGAGGAGCTGAATGAAACCGACCGGCTCCTGACGAGGAAACCCGAGCGCGAACGACCCAAAATGATCGCGCGCGCCGACCCGGAACGCGAGCACCATTTCCTGTTCGATTTGGTGATCGAGGAGGCGTGAAACGGACAAGAAATGAACCGTAACGTCCATCGAAATTGAAAGAGAAAGTGCAAAACATGAATTACTTGCGATCCATTTTAATAGTAGCCCTCTGCCTTTGCTGTATCGATTCGGCTTTGGCCCAGGATTTGCGTCACACTATAATTAGAAATCAATTTTCCGGCATCCTTATGAACCAGGATGAGCATGAATGGGTGTCTCAGTGTGAAATAAAAAAACAATCGGTAGAAGCGGTTGCCGAGAAGCTTTTTGATATCAAAGAAAAGATCAAGGACATGTTCAAGGATGATTATCCAGATGAAAACATCCATAATGTGAGCATTAACTCAAGGATGATGTTTGATGCCGATGGAATCCTGCATGTCAACCTGATACAAATTAAAATATTTCATCTTACCCGTGGATACAGATTGAGAGGTATCCTGCCATGCCAACCCTATCTTGTCAGGCCTGACTGGTCTATATTGAAGCAAGCGGCCGAGTAGCTGTTTGTTGTTCACGCGCATGTGGACAGGCATGGGTTTCACAACGGGATGGATAAGGGTCGTGCGCAGCGCAAGCGGGTTCTCAAACGCCTTTCATAGGCATTTTCCCAGGCACATTCCATTGGCGGGCCGAATGAATTCGGCGCTCCGGGACTGAGCGCTTTTTGATTGTCCGGTCACGGGTTTGCTGTCCGCCCGGTCAGTGGGTGGCGATGCTGCATGGGCAGGGACGCATCCTCCGGGGCGTCCGGGTGCGTGGGATGTGAATGGGTTGGAGCGGAGGCGCTTTCTCATTCTCATGGCACTCGCGCGGACCGACCGGAGGATCGGTCCCTGCCGCTCGTTTTGCATGGGGAGCGCACGCGCCACCGCGTGCATCCTCCGGCGCCCTCGCCGGAGGAATTCGCCGGATCCGGGTGACTGTCGACATCTGTACGGACGTCACCCGGTCGGGATGCCGACCTTCGCGCGAGGGCGCGCGAAGGGACACGCGGGGGCGCGTGTGGTCCCCCAAGCTACGCACGCGCCCAGAAGATCGGTCCTTGCCGATGGGAAGCGGGGAATGGGCTTGGCCGGGGCGGGGTGGGCGCGTATGTCGGCGGTGGGGGTTGCATGTGCGGAGGTCGCGAGTGCGGTGCAGGCGAGCGGGATGAACAGGAATTCGTATGCCGATATTCCGCATCAATGCTGGATGATTCGCAGCGCACTTGAAGCAGCGAGGATGCGTTTTTCCGGACGCCCGGCGGAGTTTCCGGACCGCCGATGGGGGGGGGCGCTTTGCGTTGGCAATCCGGCGCGTTTCGGTGGTCCTGTGGATGGAGCGCGAGTTTGCAAAAACAATGCAATCACCGGATTTGACTGTATTATCCTCTAGTGTGGGGAAGGGAAACGGCTTAGAAAGTCCGCAACCAAGGTTTTCTGACCCAGCGCATTAAGGTGCCGCGTGTCATTTGGCACAAAGAAGTCGGTGTTTTGCTCCGATGTATCGAACTCATTATTATGAAACGTCAACCGGTGGTCATACCAAATCATCTTCACCGCGGGGTACTCACTCTGCAACGCCGCGATCCGCGCACCGTAGTAGTCATTAAACGCATGAACACCTGCAACTTTCGCAGCATCATCCACCGGATCGAAATTGCCGGTAATCAGCGTGCTCCACTGGATTGAACTGATGCCGTTTTGAGCGGCGGTTTCCGCCATCGCGACATAGCGATCCGCCAAACCCTCGCGGTCGGCTACGGATGTCCAGTCAAATTCCGCTGCCAAATTAAACCCTCCCCAGAACATCACCCAGTTGTCCCACTCGCTCATGGCGGTAGCATCCTTCATTGCTTGGGCGAACAGCGTTTCCTGGGTTTCGATCCCCTGGCCTCCAATGGCCTTGTTTTCGTAAAGCATCCCCTGCCAGCCGGAATTCTGTCGCACCAGTTGCTCGGAGCGTGAGTCGGGCACACTTGTGCCCACCAAACCCCTCGTCATTGAGTCTCCCACCGCCCACAGAACCACGGGATTGGTCACCGTGGCGACGTGATGTTTTTTGGCAGCATTGAGGATGGCCAGCCATTGCGCGCGGGTGATCGGGTGATCCGTCACCATTGCAAAATCCAATGTCCCGAGAAAAGCGTCCGCGCCGTCAAGTCGCTGTCCGATCCGGAATTTTTCGTTATCATTCCACAAAGGCGCGGGTTTGGTCCCGCTCGGGATGTTTCTGGGATTCAAACCGTTCATCAGTGTGAGCAACCGCCCGAACTCGCTATTGATTCCTTGGAGCGAATCGCTCCACAACCCACCTACAAATCGCGTGTGATTTACAAAATTCGCCGTCTCCGCCGAAGTGCGTTGGATGAGCCGGCTGCCATCCGGGCTACCCGCGAATCCCATGAATCTCTGGTCGGAAGTACCGGAAACGGACGAACCCAGCTGCAACGACGGCCCGCGCTGGCTGCTGCTGTATGACGAAACCAAGGCCCCTTTGTTCAACGCCACCAACGGAGCTGCATTTGCGATCACAGAAAACTCAGTGATCGAGGTTCCGCGCAACGGGTTGTCGAATTCATAAATTTTCGACCCGTCATCGAAAACCAAGCCATCAGGCGAGTCACTGAATTCACCCGTCAGCACGCCATCCGGCCCCAATACCGCACGATGGCTGGCACCATCGAGCGCATTGAACTCCGCTCGCCCCAAAATCAACCATACAGGTTCGATTCCAACCTCGCGGATGTCGGTTAGGAATCCGGACAGGCGCATTGTCTGATCGGACTCCAAATTCACCAACTCCGCATATGCGGCGGCGTCAGGGTCAATCGGCATTGCGGCGACCTCAAAAATGAGTTTTTGGAATAATTCCGGTGAATCGATGACGGCTTGGTCCGCGTCGAATACTGCTGCGTTGACTGCGTCAACGTTGGCGATATTCACGCCCCCAAAGTGCATGTCAACATAGTCTTCCATCGTGAGCGAAGGACCACCTGCGTCACGAAATTCCATGAGCTTGGTTCGGGCGACATCATTACCGCTGGCAATTCTCAAACGGAACCAACCTTTGCCCTCGAAGGATTGGTTGAGGCGCAGCTTTCCATCACGCATTGACAGAGCCTCCACGTCGATGGATTCCCACTGCGTCAGGTTATCCGAATATTGGAGTTCCAATACAATCGAATCCGGATTTGCCGGAGCCAAGGCGGGTATCAAAATTGCCGCTGTAATGAGTGTTTGAAGGGATGTCATATCTTGTCGCTAGGAATTTGTTTTGGTGGTGAAGGCCGCTGAAAGAGCCGGTAGCCAGCCCGGAGGCGGGGAAAAGAGGTGATTGGATGGGCTGAAATGCTGATAGGAAGAATGCTGCGCTGGAAACCAATATACTCCGAATTTTTACACACCGAATCGTTAAGTCCTCGGACCGCTTTGTCAAGAGTTTTTGAAGTGGACTTTGTTCCGTTGCCAGGGCTATTGTATGGTAAATCAATTTTCGGCGGGGGTGTTTTCAGGAGGCGCAGGGGGCACCGGCACGGGCGCTGTGGTAATTGAAGCTGGCGTTGAGGGTGGCGAAAGCTTCCTTGCCGTAAAGCCGCAGCACCACCCCCCTCAGCAGCGAGAGCACCTGGCCTCCGCTCGCCTTCTTGCGCGGACGCGAGGCATCCTCTTTCCACTGGCATGCGAGGTTGGGGCGGCGGGCGCTCCCGACGACGAAAAAGCGCCGCAACTGCACGGCGAGCTTGAGGCGGTTGGCGCAGGTGACGGAGTCCCAGCCGACCAGGTTGTCGCGCTCCTTGAGGCGTTTGGCGGCTCCGCCCCAGCAAAGGGCGGCGACGAGTTGCGGCTGGCCGGTTTCCCCGTCGGTTTGGTAGATGCCTTGCCAGAGCACGTGCCCGGCAGGGCGTCCGGCTTTCAGATAATGCCCTTGGTTGAGGGCCTGGCGGATGTGGTCGATCTCGGCTTGCCCGGTGGCGGTGCGCAGGATGAGGCCGCCGTCCGCCAGTGCGGGTTTGGTCGTCGGTAATTCCATGGCAGGCTGACTTTGCCGAAATGGTGGCGAATGTTTAGCGATTTTTCATTTCGCTTTTGAAATGAATGAATTGGGGATTTCTGGGCAATCGCCCTGCTCCTTGCCCACGGCCTTTTCATTTGAAGGCGTTGTTCGCGATGAGATTGTAGGGCACTCCGGGCCTCATTCCTGAAAGCTCGAATATCGCAGGCCATGAATGGTCCGCCGCGTG
>SLAV01000022.1 GCA_007126655.1 Haloferula sp.
CCTCGCTGTCGATGATCTGGCGAAGGTTTGCGAGCGACTCGAGGGCACTGCTCCAGCCCGCGATTACTTGCGTAAGGCCGGACGGATCATCAGGTCCCGGAAGCTCGGAGAAGATGCTTTGCAATAAACTCCCCTGCAGGAAGAGAAAGCGTTCGCTTTCGGCGATGAGGGTTCTGGCTTCGTCGAGATCGGCCGACGCGTCGCGCGCCACGAGCAGACGGGCAAGGGAGTGGGCGGCGCGGCCATGGTCGCGCAGGAGTTCAAAGAGAAGGACGAGGTCCTTGTAGCCGGAGAAGAGCATCGTTTCTCCGGTGACGGGGACAGTTCCGCCCTCGCCGTCGTCGTAAGTGGCGGCCATAAGCCCGCGTTCCGGCACGAGGTCGCGAAAGATGGTGTATCCATAGGGTGGATCGTCGGGCGAACCGAGATCGTCCGAAAGGAGGGCGAAGTAACCGGACATGGCGGTCTTGGAGGCTGCGATGAGATCGCGGAAGAGGGGGATCTCGTTATCAATGATAAAGCCGTTGGTCGGTGGCGGATTGGCCATCGGGGGGCCGAAGCGCGCCCGTTCGGTTTCCTCGGCAAGGTCACCGAGGAGAATGGCTTCGGCGACGGTGCGGTCGTAGTAGAGGTCGAGGAAGAGTTGCTCCAGTTCAGGCTCTTCCGGAAACACCGCGATGGAATGGCGCAGCAAGGATTCGGCTTCGAGCGCGCGTTCCCGCTCGGCGCCGCCGTATAACCCGGACATCTGTTCGTGCCAGGGACGAATGCCATCGTCGTCCTCCTGGTAGAGCCGTTCCCGGTAGCGAAAGGCCGCGGCGTCGGGATCGCCATCGGGAAATGTCGCGGCGTCGGGCTCGTAGAGGAGTGCGCGGATCTGCGGAACCTTTGCCGTTGGTGTGACTCGATACACCGCCACGAGTTGCGACTGCGACCCAAAATAAGAGCCGTTGGCCGCCACCGCCGTCGTCCCGTCGAAGCCTATATGTTCGCCAAACCGGTGTGCGAAACCAAAAGGGGGATCGAAAACCTCGAATTGTTTTCGCAGGCTCCACTCGCCATTTTCGCGGCCGAATAGGAAGGCGCCCCCAAATACAACCTCGGCGTCATTGCCGTCCTCGGCTGACCCGGTGAAAAGGGCATCCTCATGCAAGACCACCTGTCGACCGAACTCACTCTCAGGGAAAGGGGTCGTCCTCGGCGACGTTATTTTGGTCTCGAACACCCAGGTTTCGCCTTGCCTGCGGTAAAGATAGATCCGCCCTTCACCGATGGTGCGGAGATCCCCGACAGCGATGGCGTCGCCGTGGACCGAGACGGACCGCCGAAACATGTTCCCGGCGGGAGTATCGGGTGCGGTCAACCGCCGGACCTGCGTCCAAGTCGTTCCTTCGCGCTCGAAGACGAAGGCGGCGCCGAAGTCATTTGACCTGTCCATGATCACCAACGTGTCCTCATGGAGGGCAATGCCTTCCTCGCGGTTTCTGCCCGTCGTCAACAAGCGGGCTTGCTGGGTCCATTCCCCATCCGACCGGACAAACACGGTGGCCGATCCGAGGTCCGGCCCGATGCTGCGCGAACCCACGACGAGCGTGTCGCCGTGCAGGGCGAGGGCATCGCCAAACAGTTCGTCCCCGGAGGAAAGCCGGGCCTGTTCGACCCACTCGCCGTCGATTCGGGTCGCGATCAGAACCCGCCGCGTGAAGGGCGATCCCACGGCAATGGTCTGCCCGTGAATGGCTACGGTGTGCCCGGTGTCATCATCGGTTCCATCGCCGAAGTTCAGCAGCTTTGCGAAGGTCCACTCCCCGTTGCTTCGCTCAAAGACGGACGCGCCGGGCTCCCCGTTCCCCCCATGAGCGGATCCGAACGGCGCGCCGAGCACGAGGGTGTCGCCATAAACGCCGACTTGGTGGCCCTCCAGTTCCGCATCGAGGTATTCAGACACGGTCGCTTCATACACCATGAAATCGAGCTTGGGCGAGGCCCCCGGTCCGTGCGGAGGGGTGATGATGCCTCCACTGAACTCGTTTTCGATTTCCTCAGAGGTCAATGCGCCGTTCCAGATTTTAACGTCGTCAATGTCGCCGTTAAAATAATCGCTCGTCACGGGGCCGGCGTCCCACTCCTGACCCAAGGTCCAGCCCAGTCCGCCGGCGACATTGCCGATCCTGGCGCCAAGCGTATGCGTCCACAGGGGGATGGCATTTCGATACAGCGTCACCGTGGTCGAGTTGGCACCCGTCGCCTCACCGACGACGGTGATGTGCTGCCAACCGGTCTGCGGAGTGCCCGCCTGATGGGTGACCCCGCGGATTCTGACATGATAGCCGCTGAAGAAGCCCAGCACAAACTGATTGCCCCCGTTGCTGTCGTGTTTGCCCAGGAAAGCCTGCCGGTTGGCGGTGGTGGCGGGATTCACCCAAAGCGCGATGGTGAAGGTGTCGTCGATGTCGAAGGCCGTCGCATCCACCCGGTCACCATCTCCGTCGAAGTGCAACGCATTGCCATGAACGCCGGGCACCGATTTGTTGACCCCCAGGTCGTTGGTGACGACGATGCCGTGGTTTTCGTTTCCGGAAGCGTCGATCAGCGGCCTCCCGTTCGGAGCCGGGTTTTCATCCAGCTTGAGGTGCATCAGCAACTCCGGCTGGGCGACTGCGTTGAGAGGAAAGGAGACGGTCGCGGCCAGCAGGGCGGCGCCAAAGAACAGGCGAAGGCGGGCGGGTATATTCATGGCTGGAAAAATTGAAAAATGGTTTTGAGGGAAGTGAATGGAACGGGCTCAGGGCGCATCGAAGAGCGTGATTTCGCTGGTGGAGGGCGGCGGCGGCGTCCGTTGCATCAGAAACATTCCCTCGGCGGTCGTGTTGAGATGCGCGTTGCCCGGATAGGTCGTCGTCAAGGTGGCGCGGCCCTGGATGAAATCCGCCCCGACTTCCTCATCCGGCTCCCCGTCCACGGCGATCAGCTCCAGTTGGAGCAGCGCGGGGAGATCCAGCAAGGTGGCCTCGGCGGGCATCGCAATCTCCGCCGTGCTGGCGGCGAAAGACGTTGGCGTCTGCGTGACCGTCGTCGTCGTGCTTTCCTCCGGGAGAAAACCGAACGGTCCGCCGATGAGAAAGCCCTCGGTGGTGTCGCCCGTCCGGATGAGATCGAGGGTGAAGGGAATGCTCGCCGAACCGGAGAGAAAGCTCCCCTCCCAGCGCGCGTCGGCGTCTTTCACGAGGATCTCAAATTGGGAGACGAGACCCGGCGCCGCGCCCCCGTCCGCTTGGATCGTGAGGATCAAATTCCGCACGGGATCGATGGTCGTGTTTTCCTTTATGGTCACGGGGATGACCGCCTGGGTGCTGTTGGAGACAAACACCTCGCCGCTCAGCTCCTCGAAGTCGTCGGAGGTTGCCGTTCCGCTGAGGGTGTAGCGGAGCGTGCCGGTGAACGGCGCGCTGAAGGTGATGATGGCGAAAGCCGTTTCGCCCTCGGTCACCTCCAGAGTGGCCGTGGAGAAGTTGGCGATGACCGTCTCCCCGTCCGGCCCGATGCGGACGACCCGGTAAAACGCGCGCGGTCCGGCGGGCGCCTCGATGACGACGCCATAGACCCCGCCGCCGAGATCCGTGATCAGCGCCTCCGGCACCGGCAGCCAGTTGTCCGGTGCAAGGTCCGTTGAGGATTGGATGAAGTGGCCCGTCGCCTCCGTTTCCGCGTCGCGGAAAGTGAACTCAAGCTCGCCCTGCGCCGTCCGCTGGATCGTATCGATGCGGAAGTCCGGATCAGCTTGCGCGTGAAGGGGCGGGAGGGACAGCAGGCTTGCCGACAGAAGGGCAAGGATGGGAAAAAGAAAACGATGTTTCATTCGGCGTGGGCCTCCGTGTGGGAATAGGAACGAGATGGTTTTGTCAAACAGGGATGCTTGCGGGCAACGATTTAACTATTTAATAAACCACCTAATGCCCCTTTGGCAAGAATATAATAATCTGCCCTGGACTTTGCAGCATCCATTTCAGACGAAGCCTGTCTACCGCGGCGGCGGGTTCGGCGGCATCCGTGCGAGTCTTTCTTCCAG
>SLAV01000187.1 GCA_007126655.1 Haloferula sp.
CGCATCTTCACCGGGGTGATTTCCGGCGACGGCAGCTGGACCACCAACGGCCGCAACCGCATGGGCTACACCTACAACAACACCAACACATACACCGGCGGCTACATCATCCGGTCCAGTGACCGCCACGGCATCGGGCTCAACGCTCCGGGTGCCGCCGGCGCCGGTGACGTCACGGTGCTGCCCAGGGAAGAAGATGGCCGCAGCGGCGTGCTCATCCTCGGATCCGACGATGTCTTCGCGCCCACCGCCGTGCTCACGCTCAACGGCCTCGGGTGGGACGATTCAACCGGCGGCTTCGGCCCCTATGGCAGCGGCCCGCATGTCGGCAGCCAGGTCCGGATCAGCATGAACGAATTCAACGCGACCGTCGCCGAGCTGTGGATCGACGACGTCCGGATGCCCGACGGCCAATACACCGGCGACGATGGCGATTGGATCGCCGGGACCGGTGTCCTGACCGTGGGAGACCCTCCTGTCGGCACGCCATACGACACCTGGGCAGCCGGCTTCGCCAGTCTCACCGACACCGATCCCAACCTCGACTTCGACGGCGGCGGCCTGCCCACGGTGCTCGAGTGGGTGCTCGGCGGCGACCCGACCGACCCGTCGGACGACGCCGGCCTCGCGCCGGTGATCGACGCCGCCAGCGACCCGGACGGCAAGCTGTTGTTCACGTTCCGCCGCAACATCGATGCGGAGAACGACCCGGACACGACGATCACCGTCGAATACGGCAGCGACCTGGTCGGCTGGACCGCCGCAAGCCACGAGGGCGAGGGCGCGGAGGACATCACCGTCAGCGTGGTCGCCGACGGCTTCGGCCCCGGCATCGACGAGGTGACGGTGGCGCTGCCGCCCGGCCTTGCCGACGGCGGCAGGCTGTTCGTCCGCCTCAACGTCGAGGTGGATCCGGAAGAATCGCCGGGCTTGTGAGTCGGCCGACAACGGATCATCCGATTCAATAAGAAACCCCGGCCCGGTTTTCCGGGTCCGGGGTTTTCCGGTTCAAGCTGCTGGCAAGCCGAAGCGCTTCCTGCGGGAAAGGTGATGGAAACAAAGGGTTACACTGAAGATTTTCGCTTTCCGGATCGTCTTCCGGCTGTCGCGGTGAAGTCATGCGCTTGCGCAGGCCGGAGTTGAACTGGGTGAATTGTCCGCATTCGGCATTTCCGTGGTCATCGTTGGCTCGGAGTGCCATTCGTGCGCGATGTCCCGCATCAGAAGCGCATGATCCAGCTCGATGGAATCCGGAGGAAAAATCGATTCGTCATCGTAGTAGGCCGAGCGGGCGGAATGGACATTCAATGGAGTAACCCGCCAGTCGGAGACCTTCAGCAAAAGCCCGTCGAGCGTGCACGAGTCCGGTCGCGCCGAATATCCAATGCAACCCGCCTCGAAAAACCCGGAGGATTCACCCAGTGACCCGAAGACGGACGACTCCGGGAAATCCCCGGTCTCGCCGGCCTTCAACTCGACAAGCGGATCTTTGAAATCATCCGCCAGGATCCGCATGGAAATCCTGCCGTTGCGATCCTCCACCGTGAATTTCGAGTGATGATGGACGCCGGGAAAGACCCGCCCGCCGGCGAGCGCGTTCAGACGCGAGTCCGTGTCGCGGCGCGGGACGTAAACCCCCTGCCGGGTCTGCCCGTCATCGCCTTCCCACTCCACCGCGATGCGATGGGCTGTGTTCTCGCTGGAAATGCCGGCCAACTCCGGAAACCCCCTCGGCCGGATGCTCTCCAGCCGGATCAGGCAGATGCCCGCGATCGCCTGCCCGCGGACCAGCTTAGGCCGGAATCTCGCGGGCAACACCGCACGGGCCACGTCGGGAGCGACACGGTAGTTCAGCAGGATCCGGCGGCGGATCGTGCCTGTGATCACGGGTATCTTCATTTCGGCGGGTTCTTATCGGGTAAAACAACCACAGGTGACACAAAAGCATGGAAATCCGTCAGGTCCAGCCCGGATCCTCCTCCCTCTCGCGATACACGATGCCGAGGATCCAATTTCTTCCCCGGCGGATAGCGCGAATCGATCGATGGTTTCAGCATCGATATTCCTGATGGTTACAGTAAACACTTCGGTGCCTGTGTTCGTGAGCCATATTTCTACGGAAGCGTCCGCATATTCGGCGGGACCGGAATCCTTGACATAGTTCGCTCGGCGCACAACGGAAACCACATCCGCCACAGAAAGCGGGTTTGGGAAGGCTCTCTCGGGTTAGGGTTCAAATTAGGATAAGTCGTCGCAAACATCGCCGCTTCCAGTGGTTGCATGATGCGATTTTAGAGCTCTATATTGGTAGTTGCTCACGTGCGGCATGCCAATCTATTGGAATTGTGTCCACGCCGGAATATGCTGAAACGATACCACCGACAATCGCACAATTCGTGTCGCAATCACCTCCCACTTCGATGGTGCTCAATATGGCCTCTTGGTAGCAACCAAGTCCCTGACATGCACTCCAGATACAGAACGGAACTGTGTCCTGAGCCGATATCTCAGATCCGTTACCGACTTCACGTGCGACTTCTCTGGCTTCCACATCGGCGAATCCATGCGACATCGCGAGTCTAATCCTGACCTTGCTCTCGGGAGTGTAATCTAAGACCGCTTCCCAGATTGCAGTGGCTGCTTCGGCGGGTGGCTTACCCTTCTGGCTACTTGCCACTGCTGCCGCTACTGCAACAGCAATCGCACCTGCTATGCCCTCTGGGTGGAAATGTGTAACTTGAGCGGACTTCGTAGCCAATGCAGGCACAGCAGGTAAATCATCAAATAAATATGCGCCAAGGGGAGCTACGCGCATAGCAGCCCCATTACCGAATGATCCACCTCCAAAAGCATTCCTTGATACGCCGCTCCAAGGAGTGCCGTTACAGATCTCATCAAGTATGTGTCGAGCCATCTTGCCATAACCACGATCAGGATCCTTACGGTATCGGGTAGAATATGCCCACGCCAGCACTTCTTCGTCGATGCCTCCGAGTCGTTGTAGCGTCTCGAAAATTGCCAGAGCCATCTCCGTGTCGTCAGTGAATCGTAACGTTCCAGGGCGAAATGCTGAAAAATCGCTTAATTCCCGACACCGGTAATATTGGTAACTTAGTGATTCGCCGATAGCATCGCCAACAGAGAGTCCTTCAAGAGATTCCCTCGCCCGAGCTAGGCGTGTTGTTGTATTGGGAGAATCCATTTTTTGAGCAACGGAAAGCACATCCACCGCTACCCGCGCGGGCGGAAGGCTCAAACAGGGTTAATAATCAAACTACGAAAGATCGTCTCCAACAGCGCGGCGGGTAGTGGTTGGATGATGCGATTTGTTGTGCATGAATTATCTTCTTCGTAGCCCGTAGCGAGGATTCCTGTGATGATGCCTGATCACCATGACCCGATTGTGAAGAAGACGTTCCTCAAATAGAATATGGTATGGAAACCGCTTGAGATTGCTACGCCTTCTCCCGCTAGGGTCGTAGTGGTGTCTCTCTGGATACCGCTCAATGTAATCGATCGCATCGTCAATCTCCTTCCAGAACTTGTCTCGCAATTCATCCGATATCTCCGCATACATTGCGGCAATATCACGAGCATCCTTTGCAGCCCTGGGATGGATTAAAAGTGGCTTCATGCTACCACTCACCGCCCGCAAAGCCTTCTAAATTCCTCCTTGGACACGCCGACTACCGATCCGGAATCCATCTCTGCTGATCGATTGTCAACCTCCTCATCATCAACCCAATAGTGGGTATCATCCAGACTTCCAAGCAGCAATACGGCTAATTCAGCCCTCTCTGGCTTGGAGAGGCTGACGACAGATTCTCGAATTTGGGTAAAAGTGCTCACGGCAGTAAAGGTACCTTGTTCTGGACGGAATTCCAGTCCATTTTTTGGCACAACGACCAAGCTCACCGGCGGCAATGGAGCGCAGCGGAATGGCCGTCCGGTGCAGCGCCTTGTTGGCATGTTTCACTCATTGGTTTTCCATCAAGGGCGCCATGCACAAGGAATTCCGGATGGTTTCTTTGACTATCGGGATCAACGGCGGAGCGACACTGA
>SLAV01000320.1 GCA_007126655.1 Haloferula sp.
ATGCCGAGCGCCACTCGCTGGCGCTCAAGCGCGGCGCGCTGCGCGCGCCGCGGCGGCCGAACGGCGGCAACCGCATCGGCTATCTCATCTGGCACTTCACCACCGATGACCGCATGGCCATCCAGCACATGCCGGTCCGCGAGCAGGGCGAGCACGCCGATTTCAACGGCCCGGGCAACCGCCTGTCGATCGGCATCGAGATGTGCGAGCACCGGGGGAGCGACCTGCGCGCCACGGTGGATCGCACCGCGAAGCTCACCGCCGTGCTGATGAAACAACACGACATCCCGCTGCGCAACGTGGTGCCGCACTACCACTGGCCGCGCGCGGGGCGCTCGCCGGCGCACAAGAACTGCCCGCACTTCCTGCTCGACGACGGCCGGCCCGGCCGCAAGTGGCGCGGATTTCTCGCGCGGGTGAACCACCATCACGAACGGCTGCGATGAGCCACGGCAGCCCCGCCAACCACACGACGGCGCTCGAACCGGGCGTGCGCTACATCTGCGGGCGCTGCACGAACTGCTGCCGCTGGCCCGGCGACGTGCGCCTGGAGGAGGACGAGATCCCGCGCATCGCGGAATTCCTCGGGATGGACGTCGCGGAGTTCATCGACCGCCACACCCGGCTGCGGACGAACCGGCGCGGGCTGTCGCTGCTGGAAAAGGAAAACCACGAGTGCGTGATGCTCGAGGGCAATGCCTGCCGCATCCACCCGGTGAAGCCCGCCCAGTGCGCGGGATTCCCGAACACCTGGAACTTCCCCGGCTGGCGCAACGTGTGCGAGGCGTTCCCGGTGGCCGTGCCGGTCACGGATCCGGGGAAATGAGCGGGCGCGTCATCATCCACATCGACATGGACTGCTTCTACGCGGCCATCGAGGAACGCGAGAACCCGGACCTGCGCGGCAAACCGGTGGCCGTCGGCGGCTCGTCGCCGCGCTCGGTGCTGACGACGGCGAACTACCTCGCGCGCGAGTCCGGCTGCCGTTCGGCGATGCCGGTGTTCCAGGCGCGGCGGCTGTGTCCGGAGCTGGTGATCGTGCCGGTGCGGTTCGACCTTTACCGCGAGGTGAGCCGGACCATCCGCGGCGTGTTCCGGCGGTTCACCGAGCGCATCGAGCCGTTGTCGCTCGACGAGGCGTATCTCGACATCAGCCACTGGCGAAGCGACGCGGCGGCGGTGGCCCGCGAAATCCGCGCCCAGATCCGCGAGGAAACCGAACTCGCCGCGTCCGCCGGGATCGCGCCGAACAAGATGCTCGCCAAGATCGCGTCGGACTGGAACAAGCCCGACGGCCAATACCGGATCCGCGAGGAGGACATCCCCGCGTTCATGCCGCCGCTGCCGGTGGGCCGCCTGTGGGGGGTGGGGCCGAAATTCCGCGAACGGCTCGCGGCGGCCGGCGTCCACACCTGTGGCGACCTCCAGCGGCTCGACCGCGTGGAACTCGCGCGCCGGTTCGGCCGCTGGGGGTTGGAGCTTTGGGAACTGTGCCGGGGGATCGACCACCGCGAGGTCGTCTCCGACCGCATCCGCAAGTCGCTCAGTTGCGAGCGGACGTTCCGCGAAAACCTGAGCGACCCGGAGGATCTGCTCAAAAGGCTGCGCGACATGGTCGATGAAATCGCGGCGGACGCCACCGCCCATCATCCGGACCGGCGCATCCGGTCGCGGGTGGTGAAGCTCAAGTTCGACGACTTCCGCCGCACCACCGCCGAGCGGGCGGGCGGGGAGATCGAAATGCCGGTGTATGAGGAACTGCTGCGCGAGGCGCTGGCGCGGGCGGATGGCCGGGCGGTGCGCCTGCTCGGCGCGGGCGTGCGCTTCGCCGATCCGGACGGCGGGCGGCAACTGGAGTTCTTCGGGGGGTAGGGGGATCACAACGCCGGTGGGAGGACAATTGTGGACTCGCTTTTTCCTGCGGAAGCAAGGAGCCGGAGGCACCTTCTACGGGAAGATCATGGTGCGGCGAACTGGTCCGCGGTGAAGCGGGTGCGGCTGCCGGGGGCGGTCTCCAGCTCGACGGACGCGCCCTGGTGGGAAACCCGGACGGCGGGCAGGGCGCGCGGCCCGGCGTGGATGGTGGCGGCGGCGAGGGCGCCGTCTTTCCATTCGATGTCCACGGTGAAGTCGCCGCGCGCGCGGATGCCGCGGACCGCACCATCCGGCCAGCGGTCGAACGGCAGAGCGGGCAGCAGGGTGAGTTCGTCGTTGTGGCTGTGGAGGAGCATCTCGACGATGCCGGCGGTGGCTCCGAAATTGCCGTCGATCTGGAACGGCGGGTGGCTGTTCCAGAGGTTGTCGAGGGTGGATTCGGTGAGGATGGCGTGGACGTTGTCATAGGCGCGCGCGGCGTCGGACAGGCGGGCGAAGATGCAGATCGTCCAGGCGCGGCTCCAGCCGGTGCCGGCCCCGCCTTTTTCCAGGCGGTGCCCGATGCTGCGGAGCACGGCGGCGCGCATCTCGGGGTCGTCGTCGAGGTTGATCACGTTGCCGGGGAACGCGCCGATGACGTGCGAGATGTGGCGGTGGCCGGGTTCGTGTTCGCCGAAGTCGTGCCACCATTCCATGAGGCGTCCGTCTTCGCCGATTTTCGGGCGGGCGAGGTCGGGCAGGATTTCGCGGATTTCGCGGACGAGCGGTTCATCGTTTTTGCCGAGGATTTCGGCGGCCTCGAGGTATTCGCGGAAGCTCTGCCCGATCATGAAGAGATCGTAGGTGACGCCCTCGGAAAGGGTGGCGACGACGGTTTCGCCCGCATCGTCGGTGTAGGTGAACATGTTCTCCGGCGAGGCGGCGGGGCGCGAGGTCCATTTGCCGTCCGGCCCGGGCATGAGCCAGGCTTTCGCGAAGCGGGCGGATTCGGTGAGGATGTCCCAGTGTTCGCGGAGGAAATCCGGATCGCGGGTGAAGCGGTGGTGGTCGGCGATGTGGAAGACGAGCCACTGGCCGCTGAGCAGCGAGCCGCCCCAGCGCACGCGGGTGGACATCGGCTTGGCGTGGCCCCAGAGGTCGGTGGCGTGGCCCATCGCCCAGCCCTCCATGCCCATGCGGGCGGCGAGTTCGCGCCCGCTTGGCTGGAACGTGCGGATCAGGTGGAAGAGCGGCTGGTGGGTCTCCGAAAGGTTGGCGGTGTCGGCCGGCCAGTAGTTCATCTGGAGGTTGATGTTGAGGTGGTAGTCCGACTTCCACGGCGGGTTGAGGTGCGGGTTCCACAGGCCCTGGAGGTTGGCGGGGAAGTTGCCGGGCCGCGACGAGGCGATGAGCAGGTAACGGCCGAATTGGAAGAGATCGGCGGCGAGTTCGGGGTCGTCGTGGCGGCCATCCCGCAGCCGGGCGAGGCGCTCGCGGGTCGGCAGGGCGCGGATATCCGGGGCGGTCGCGCCGAGGTCGAGCGAGACGCGGTCGAAATACGACCGGTGCTCGGCCACGGCGTCGTCGCGCAGCGCGCGCGGGTCGCGGTCTTCCAGGGCGTCGAGCGTGGCGGCAGCCGCGGTCTGCCAGCCGTCGGCCAGCCGCGGGCCGCCGGGTGCGTCGCGGTTCACATCGGTGGCCACGGAGAGGACGAGGGTGGCGCTTTCGGTCTCGCGGATCTTGAGGTTGCCGTCGCCGGTGGTGGTGGCCGCGCCGGCGGGCAGCGCGCGCACGCGGCTCACGAAGCGGGTGCCGTGTTCGCCTTCGGCCTGGTGTTCGAGGACGAGTCCGCCGTCCGCGGCCCGCGCGCCGTCGATGGCGGCGGTGAAGGTGACCGGGCGGCTGGCTTCCACCTGGACGACGATCACGTCGTCCACGGCGCTGGCGAAGACGTGCTGGGTGATGGTGGCCCCGTCGTCCAGGGTGTGGCGGCTGGTGGCGATGCCGGTGGAAAGGTCCAGCTCGCGGCGCGTTTCGGCCAGGCCTGCTTCCCCACCGTAGTCGAGTTCGAGCCAGCCGACGAGCTGGTAGGCGTAGGGCCGCCCGCCGTCCTGGATATGCGTCTCGAAATGCTCGTCGGCGGCCTGGTAGTCGCCCCGGGCGACGAGTTCGCGGATCACCTCGAGGTGTTCCGCGGCGCGGTCC
>SLAV01000185.1 GCA_007126655.1 Haloferula sp.
CGTCGGGCGACAGCGCCGCGGTGGAAATGACCCATAACATGTCCCCTCTGAAAACGTTGTAGTTCCGGGTATTGGTGGCGGTGGTTTCGTCGAGCGGTTCGGTGAAGCTGAGGGTCACGGTGTCACCGCTGCCCCAAAGGCTGCTGAGTTCGGATTCGATGGGCGGCGGCGGGGCGTCGTATCCACGCACGGCGAAGAAGCGGCGCGGATCGGGCGACGGCACGGCGGTGAGCGTGGTGGTGTCGCCGCCGGACGGGATGGCTTCGTAGAGTGTTTCACCATCATGGTAGATGGGCCACTCGGAGATCGAGTCGGCGAGGTCGGTGCTGGTGAGGAGGTCGTAGACTTTGTCCTCCTGGCTGGGCCAGGAGAAGTCGAAGGCGTCGCCGTTGGGGGTGATGGTGAGCTGGAAGCTCTCCGAAGGAGCCGGGCCGATTTCCTTCACGCTCATGCCGTCGAAAGTCAGCCGGGAGTTAAATGGACTAGTGTCGGCCTGGGTGCCCTGAATTGTGACAGAGATCTCGGCATTGCTGCCGGAACTGATAAGAAAAATGATGCCCGGTGACCAGGCACCGTAATTATTCTGGTTGCCGGAAGTCGAGAATGTGGTGATGAGCGGGTCATCTGTGGAGGCGCCATCGTAGAAGGAATGGGTCGTTTGCCCGGCACCCACATTCGCAGTGAAGAAAGCCACCTCATAAAAAGTGTTCGGGAGTAGCCCGGTTAGGGTGACGGTGGCTTCAACCGGGCTGCCTTCCGTATCGCCGAAAAACTGCTGGAAGTCCGTCATCAAGGGACCGGCGTTGGCATTATTACGGTTGCGCTGTTGGTTGGCCAGGTTGTTGTTGCGTGTGACAATGTCGAAGGTGATGCCGTTGTGGGTGACGTTGTATTCCTTGTCAGCGGTCGCCGGCAGACTGAGGAAACCCGGCTGGGTGTCGAAGGCGGGAGGGTCCTGGTTGTTGGGGACGTCGAAGTCGATTCCGGCGGTGATGCCGTCCGCGAAGAAAGTGTCCGGATCGAATGATGGGATCGGTATGATTTCGACCGAATGGGCGATGGGCGCGAGAACCAATGACATGGCCCCGATGAGAGCCTGTGCGGGCTTGTTTGCAATGTGCATGACTGTGTTGCTTTATCGGTAGGAGTTGAATGCCCCGCGAAAGCATGCCCGTGATGGCCGGCTTTTGCTCCCGGCGGGGTCGCGATGCGGATGCGGCATGGTTGGTGAACGAAAGGCGGCCCGCGCCGGCCGACCGGCGATGAATCCATGCCCAGGCAATGTCATGGATTCGAGTTTCACGGAGAAAGTCGTGCCAGCGGGTGATTTCATTGGGGTGTGAGTGCCTTTCGACATGATTTCCTGACACCCGGAATTCCGACTACCAAGAAAAAATTCAATTAAAAATTCCATCTAGCTGAACCCTTGCGGCGTCCAGTCCCGAACGGCAGTCAAAAAAGGAAGCCGTCTGCCGGTGCGAGGAGGCCGCCTGCCGGTTGGTGATAATGGGATTTGCCGGTCACTCGTCGATGGTGACCTTGAGGCGGGCGAACTTCTTCGTGTCGGGTGCCTGGGCAACGGTGAGCATGATGGTGTCGGTGCCGTCTTCATTGTCGGTGACAGTGACGCCGGCCGTGGAACTGCCGGTGTCAGCGCCGATGGCGAACACATCCGGCCACGTGGCCAGGTCGGTGCCGACTTCGATGACGACCTCCACGCTGGGATCGACGGATGCCTGGTCGCGGATGAAGGTGAACGTCATGTCGCCGTTTTCGGCGGTTGCGACGGGGAGTTTGTCGAGGTCGTTGGTGGCGGCGCTGCCGCCGAGGACGAACTCGATGGCGTTGGGGACGCCGTCTCCGTCGAAGTCGTCGCCGGGATTGCCGGTGGGGGCGTTGGTGGCGGCCCAGGTGGCGTAGGGGCTGGCGGGTGCATCGCCATCAAGGACGAGCCAGAGTTCGGTGTCACCCTCCTGCAATTCGAGGACGTATCCGGCGACGGGCGCGTCCAGAACGGGGGTGCCTGTGAAGCCGAGGTCGGCGGTCATGAGCAGATAGTCGGTGGCGTTGTCCACGGTGCCGGTGATTGTGACCGTGCCTTCCGTGAGATCCACGGACTGGCTCGAGGTGGCGGGGTCGCCCGGGGTGAAGCCGAGCGAGGCTCCGTCTTCCACGATGATGGGGGAGGCCATGTCGGCCCCGACGAGGGCGAGCGTGCCCTCTTCGACGGTCGTCGCACCGGTGTGGGTGTTTTCGCCGGTGAGGATCTGGGTGCCTTCGCCGGTTTTGGTGAGGAACATGCCGCTGTTCAGGGCCACGTTGCCTTCGTAGGTGTGGGTCTTGCCGTCGCCGGGTCTGAGGGTGATGCCGAGGATCTCGGAGGCGGCAAGCCTGCTGGTGTTGTTCTGGTTGGCGCTGTTGTAGATGGACGCGAGGTTGCGGGAACCGATGAGACCGCCGATGACGGGTTCCTCCACCACGTCCTGTGGGGTTGGAGCGTTAGCGCCCGGGCCGTCGTTAAAGCAAATCTCGCCACCAAAGGAGTTGTCTCCAACATCAAGCGCACTGTTTTGTAGGGCAAGATTGCGGCCCAGGAACAGACGTCCGGCCCGGAGTTCGGTATTGCCTGTGAAGGTGTTTTCGTTGACGAGGTTCACCGCTCCCCCGCCGATGATGAGACCTCTTGGGGTGGTCACTTCTTCCTCGTCCGTAATGTCGATGAGCGGCTGCATGATGTGCAGGACGCCGGATTGTCCCGGATAGCCGATGCGATATGCGTCGGCGGCGGGTGTGATGACGCCGTTGAAGCGGGATTGGGCACCATTGCCCGCCCAGGTTGAGAGGAACGCGTTGGGAAGATCGGCGCCGGTTGAACTGCTGAAGTCCAGGTCGTTGTTGTTGTCGCCGCCACCCGTGGCACTCAGGAAGATGCCGACTTCATCGGTTGTCTCGACGATGCGCTGGAGAAAGTCATTGTTCATGTTCTGCCATTGGCGCTGGACACCGGAGCCTTCGGTGATGGTGATGTTGCGATCCGTGCCGCCCCCGATGTCGGCCAGGGGAATGTTGCCGAAGGAGAGGAATTGTGCATCAACCGTGGTGTCTCCGGTGTAGTTGGTGGAATTTTCGTTAAGCAGGATGATGCCACCTTCCGCGCGGAGACCATCGGTGCCGTTGACTGGGGCGGAGATTACCATGCGCCTTGCCCCGCCCAAGTCGCTGTTGCTGATGGTGGGGGTGGTTCCGGCGAGGGTGATGGGTCCGCCGCTGAAGATGAGCTGGCCGTTGGCCGGCCAGTCCCGGACGATGTTGCCGATGGTGCGCCCGGTGTCCAGAGTGATGGTGCGGTTGCCGCCGCCCGTCATTTCGAAGGTGGCGGTTTTGTCGGCACCGTTGGCGATGATTTCGTCGAGCCAGTTGGTTTCGTCATCCCAATCGCCGCTGTCGTTTGCGGTCCAGGCACCGTCCTGGAAGGGGGAGATGAACAGGGTGATGGTGCCTTGCACGGTGGAGGATTTGGCCGCCGAGTCGGTGACGCGGAGTTGGATGGTGTTGGGGCCGACGACCATGCCGAAGATGGTTTGCAGATCATCGTAGGAAATGGCGGAGGGAGTTTCGCCGGTGACGTCGAAGGTGCCGTCGTTGCGCAGGTCCCACTCCCATGAGGTGATGGTTTCGTCTTCCGATGGCAGGGATGCGCTGCCGTCGAGCGAGAGCGATCCGTCGCTGGGGACGTCGTAGGGTCCGCCGGGATCGGCCAGCGGATCGATCGCCACGGCATGGGTGGTTGCGAAGGCGGGGGGTGTGAACAACTCCGTTTCATTCTGATTCGGCGACTTGTCGCGCACCTTGACCTGATAGCCGTAGGTCGTCGCCGGGGTGAGGCCGGTGTCGGTGTAGGTCGGACTGTCCTGCCAGCCGCTGTCATTTCCCCCGCCGGAGGTGCAGGCGAAGTAGTAATCCACGCCGGAGGGGTCGGTGGCGGTCAGCGCGGTCATGGTGATGGAGAATCCGTCGATGGCGGTCGGCGGGGTTTCCCAGATCGCCGGATC
>SLAV01000198.1 GCA_007126655.1 Haloferula sp.
GCAACAGGTAGAGGCCGCAGAAGCTGTGGACGAGCGCGGCGGTTCCCATGCCGCCGCAATACCCGTGGCGCTCGACCATGAGCGTGCGCGCGCCCCGGCGCGCGGCGCTCACCGCCGCGCGGCCAGCCCGGCGCTGCCGCCGCCGAGCACGACGACGTCCCAAGGGGCATCGCCCGGAGGGGCGGAATCAGGTTTCTTCGACATCGGGATGTGACCGACGAATGGGGAAGACGCGGCGGGGAGTCGAGCCTGTTTTGTTTGCCGGAGAGTGCGGCTTTGGCCAGGAGGAACCGGCTGTGTCAACGGTCTTTGCGGCAGGCCCAGGCTGCTTCGGCCTGCCTGAACAACTCCGGTATTGGTAATTCAAGAGCATCAGCCAGGCGAATCACGTTTCGCAAGGTCGGGGAGTTTTTTCCGGCTTCAATAAAAGCGATTCCCTTCGGACTCACTCCAGAAAGCCACGCGAGCTTGTTGATGGAAATGTTTTTATCCTCACGGGACTTTCTCAAAACATGGACGGTCTCAAACACAAATGAATCAGCACGATCCGCAGGCATTCGATTTTTTTAAATCCGTGCTTGCCTGCCCATTGCGCGTATTATAATACGCTCCACTCGTGAGGCGCATAACCCATGGATATTCAAAAAGATGAATAAGACATTTTCGTATTTTCGCTCTGAATTGGCGGCGCTTTCGCTGGGCATCACCTGCACAAGCCTTTTGGCTGGCGACCTGACAGGCGGCGAGAGTGTTCCCGAGGTTCCGACGCCCGCCGAAGCCGCGGGACTCGTGGCTGCGGAAATGCAGGAGCGCAAGAGCCGCCGCGAGGCTGCCATTGCCGCCGTGTGGAGCGTTCCGTCCCTCCAGGAGTGGGAGTCGCCCGGCGCCGACCGCTCAACCATTATGAGGCGTGTCGCGCCACCGCCCGCCTCCCCACCGGCTCCGCCCGCGGAGGGCACGGCTGATGTGCAATTCCCGCCGCCGGATTGGGAAGGAAAGCCGCGGCGCGTTCACACCATCTCGATTCATGCCAAGGTATTCGACCATGCCGTTTCCAAAATCACCTGGCGGGATGCGGACGGCACGTCCTGGCAGGCGCTGAGCAATGTGAATTTCAACCACTTCTCGCAGGTCACCAGCATCAAAAGCCCGGAAGGTGTTTGGTTTCTACTGCCTTTCGTGGAAAACATCGACAGCGCCCGGGAACTGGAGCTGGCCGGACTCGCGGCGGCGGCGGGCTTCGTGCACGAGCCGCGCACGCCGCCGCCCGGTGTGGACTTCACACCGGACGTTCCCGAATACGTCGTCTTCGCGGAATCCGAATCCGACGTGCCCGAAGCGCTCGTTCTCGAACTCGACTTACTCCACGCGCATTACGCGGACAACCGGGAAATCCTCGCCGCCCGCTACGAACGCAACAAAGTGCTCAACGAGGCCCGCCGCGCCTGGCGCAAGGCGAATCCACCCGAGCCGCGCGACACAGTCATCAATTTCTGGGTCCGTCCGTAACGCCCTTCCAATCCTCCGCAATGAAGCTCCCGTCACTCCTCCAGGCCGCCATTTTTTGTCTTGTTCCGCCGGTTGCGGCCACCCCGGGTCCCGACTGCCCCAATAGCGGGCTGATTGTCGCAAAGGAAACACCCGGCAATCAATTCACCATGCAATGGTGGGGCATGGCCTCGTCATTTTATTTCGTCGAGACTTCCTATGACCTGATCGATTGGGACATGATGCCCGTGTTCGTGCCGGGCGCGGATTCCGTCGTCAACGCGGGTTTCCAGTGCGACGCCCCAAGGCGTTTTTTCCGGCTCGTCCATACCGATGATGTCGAATCCGACCTGATGCAAACCGACTACGACGGCGACGGTCTCACAGCTTGCCAGGAATACCTCTTCGGCAGCGATCCCTTCAACCCCGACACCTCCGGCGACGGCATTTTCGACGGCATCGCCGCCAAACTCGGCACCCCGCCCGCTCCTCCGGAACCCACCCCCGATCCAAACGACACCACCCCGCCAGCCATCACCCTCATCGACCCCATCGATGCCGTCCCGCTCCCCTGATCTTCCAATATCCCCGATCCTCTTCCCATGTCATTTTTCCGCATTACACTGTTCACCATCGGCTTGATGATTGCCGCGCCATTGCACGCGATCGATGAGCTTCCATTCACAAACGAACTACCTGAGAACCCGACGACCGAGCAACTCGCCGCATTTCGTGTGATGCCCGAGCCACTATGGCCAATCAACGGCATTCCAACTGCCGGTGAAAACATTGCATTGGAAAACCTGCTGCGCGACATCGCCCGGATCGCGCCTTTCAGCGACTGCGTTTTACCCCATATCGCCGACATCGAAGCCTATCTGCTAGGACATCCGGATTCAGCGTGGAACCCGACGCTGCGCCTCAACCTGGGATTGATCTACTACCGCGAGGGTTTTTTCACTCGTGCCCTCGACGCCTTTGCCACTTGCTGGGAGTGCCTGGAGCCGCAAGCCCATCCCAGGGCCAAGGCACTGGCTGACCGCGCCATCGGGGAATACCTGCTTCTCAATTCAAAACTCGGTCGTTTCGAGGTCATGGAAGATGTGTTTGAAAGCCTTGAAAACCGCGCGATCGGCGGATCCGCGACCGAGTTGTTGGCTGGCGCGCGCATGGGCTTGCATGCCATGCATGCCGAACCAGGAATCGCTTTCCGCTGCGGTCCGATGGCCCTGGAACGCATTTGTCGTCACTTCGATCCTGAAATGCCGGGCTGGCAGATTCTCCAGGATGCCCAATCCACCCAACAAGGCACGTCGCTCTGGCAAAACCTCCAGTGGGCGGATGCGGCGGACATCCCATTGCGCGCCGCCTTCCGCGAACCGGGCGCACCGATTCCACTTCCAGCGCTCGTACACTGGAAAAGCGACCATTATGCCGCAGTCACGGATTCCATTGACGGACGATACCACATCGAGGATGGCACCTTCAATGACGAACTCTGGGTGACAGAAGCGGCGATTGACGACGAATCCAGCGGCTACTTTCTGATTCCCGACGATGGCCAGCCACTACCCGAGGGGTGGACAGCTGTGGAGCAGGCCACAGCCGAAACGGTGTGGGGCCGTGGCTATGTTCATGGATACGACGAGGATGCCACCGGCCCGTGCGATCACAAAACCGGCTGTGGCGGCAACGGAAGCGGCATGGCGGTCTGGAACGTCCACCTCATGACGGTCTCACTCAACGTCATTGACACTCCGTTCGCATACCAAACCCCGATTGGCTCCGACATCGCCTTCACATTGCGCTACAACCAGCGGGATGCGAATCAACCCTGCGTATTTGCACATGCGAATTTCGGTCCGAAATGGACATGTGACTGGATTTCATACATCATTGACAATCCCAACCAGCCGCTTGCACCAGTGAAAAACTATCTCCAGGGCGGTGGTGCCGAACGATACGCGGGTTTCGTCAGCTCATCGGGGCAATTCGAGCGACAGAAAAAATCCCGCAATCAATTGCAGCGTACCGGCGCTGATTCCTACACGCTCAAACATCCCGATGGCACCGTGGACATTTTCGACTTTCCGGATGCGGTTGCTGTTGGTGAGAGGCGCGTGTTTCTCACATCCCGAACGGATCCGCAGGGCAACACCATCGAATACGATTACAACCCCCAACTCAAGCTCACGTCTGTGCGAGACGCGCTGGGCGTGGAAACCACAATTCACTACGATCACCCGACTGATCCGCTCAAGATCACCAAAGTCAGCGCCCCTTCCGGGCGTGAGGCGGTGCTGGAATACGACACCAATGGACGTTTGGAGACAATCACCGATTCGGTAGGCATTCAATCAGAATTCACCTATGCCGACGAAGGCTCCAACGCGGATTTCATCACCAAACTGACCACTCCTTATGGAGAGACGCATTTTGATTATGGAGAAATGCCGGATGATTTTTGGGGGTTTGATACAACCCGCTGGATCGAAGTGATCGATCCAATGGGTTTGAGGGAGCGCATCGAATACCGACACGCCGCACCGGGCATCGGCC
>SLAV01000150.1 GCA_007126655.1 Haloferula sp.
CGTCAATAATATAACGAGTTTCGTTTTATTGTTTCCTTGTGGGATCGGGGGCGGGCGATAGGTTCCATGCCCGGATGACTGAATTGACGCGTGAGAAATGCGGGGTGCTGGAGGCGGAGGTGTCGAAGCGGCGGTCGTTCGCGATCATTTCGCACCCGGACGCGGGGAAAACCACGCTAACCGAGAAATTCCTGCTCTACGGGGGGGCCCTGCAGCTCGCCGGCAGCGTCACCGCGCGGAAAAACCAGCGGGCGACGACATCCGATTGGATGGAGCTGGAAAAACAGCGCGGCATCTCCGTCTCGTCCACGGTGCTCCAGTTCGAATACAAGGGCCGCGTCGTGAACATCCTCGACACACCCGGCCACAAGGACTTCTCCGAAGACACCTACCGCGTCCTCACCGCCGTGGACGCCGCCGTGATGGTCGTCGATGCGGGCAAGGGCATCGAAAGCCAGACCCGCAAGCTCTTCGAGGTCTGTCGCCGCCGGGGCGTGCCGATCTTCACCTTCATGAACAAGCTCGACCGCCCGTCGCGCCCGCCGCTCGACCTGCTCGACGAACTGGAAAGCGTGCTCGGCATCGCCGCCTTCCCACTCAACTGGCCGCTCGGCGACGGTCCGCGTTTCCGCGGCGTCTATGAACGCCTGGGCCAAAAAGTCCACCTCTTCGAGCGCACCACCCACGGCGCTTACAAGGCGCCGGAACGCGTCTCCGGCATCGACGACGAGAGCGTCCGCGAAACGCTCGACCCGCAGACCCACGACCAGGTCACCGAGGAGCTTGAGCTGCTCGAAGGCGCCGGGGCCGACTTCGACGTCAACGAAGTGCTGTCCGGAAAACTCACGCCCGTCTTCTTCGGCAGCGCCGCCAACAATTTCGGTGTCGAGCTGCTCCTCGACCGCTTCCTCGAACTCGCCCCCCCTCCCCTGCCGCGCGCCAACGGTGATGCCGGCATCGACCCCGCCTCCCCGCTCTTCACCGCCTTCGTCTTCAAGATCCAGGCGAACATGAACCCGAAGCACCGCGACCGCGTCGCCTACATCCGCATTGTTTCCGGACGCTTCGAGCGCGACATGAACGTCATCAACCACCGCACCGGCGCCCGCATGCGGCTCTCCAACTCGCAGCGCCTGTTCGCGCGCGACTGCGGAACCGTGGACGACGCCTTCGCCGGCGACGTCGTCGGGCTGGTCGGAAACCACGACCTCCGCATTGGCGACACCCTCTCCACCGAACCCGGCGTCGCCTTCGACGAGATCCCGCGCTTCGCCCCGGAGTGTTTCGCCTGGCTCCACAACAAGAGCACCGCGAAATACAAGCGCTTCCGCGACGGCCTCGCCCAACTGTTGAAAGAAGGCGTCGCCAGCGAGTTCGAGCCGCTCGACCATGCCGGCGTCCGGATCCCGCTGCTGGGAGCCGTCGGCCCCCTGCAGTTCGAGGTGCTCCAATACCGCCTCGAATCCGAATACGCCGCCGAAACCCGGCTCGAAAACGCCGAGTGGTCGATCGTCCGCTGGCTGCGCCCGCGCGATCCGGAAAACCAGGGCCTCCCCGCCCTCTCGCTCGGCGCCACTCTGGCCCGCGACGACCAGGGCCAGCTCGTCGTCATGCTTCCGAGCGAATGGTCCCTCAAAACCTTCGTCGATAAAAACGAGGACTGGGAAGCCGCCGAGCAGCCGTTTCCCGTCAACGGGACTCCCTGATCCCGGCCATCAACCAGATCCGCCTCCGCCAGACCTCACTTCGCCGCCTCCTGCAGCAACCGCAGCCGCTCGTATGCGCTGCCATCCTCGATCAACGTGCGTGCCAGCTCGATGCCCGCGCCCATGTCATCCGCCAGGCCGCAGCATGCGATCGCCGCGCCGGCGTTCATCAGCACCATGTCCCGCTTCGGCCCGGTTTCCGAGCCGTCGAGGATTGCCTCGAGAATCGCCGCGTTGGTTTTCGCGTCACCTCCCTGGAGATCATCCACCTCCGCGTGTTTCAGCCCGAAATCCCGCGGCCGCACCTCTTCATCCTCGATGTCCTGATAGGCGCCCGCCTTGCAGATCCGGGTGCTGCCCATCAGGCTCACCTCGTCCACCGACCGGCCGTCGCCCGTGGTGCCGTGCACCACCCACGCGCTGTCCCGCCCGAGCCGCTGCAGGATCTCCGCGAAGGAGTGCGCCAGCTCGCGGTTGAAAACCCCGACCAACTGGCACTCCGGCCGCGCCGGATTGAGCAGCGGCCCCACCAGGTTGAAAATCGACCTCACCCCCTCCGCCGCCAGCATTTTCCTCACCTCCACCACCGCCTTGAACGCCGGGTGGTAGTTCGGCGCGAACAGGAAACCCACGCCCGCCCGCTCCAAACAACGCCGGAATCCCTCGGGCGGCAGATCGATCCGCACTCCCAGCGCCTCCAGCACATCCGCTCCGCCGCATTTCGACGTGATCCCGCGATTGCCGTGCTTCACCACCACCGCTCCGGCCGCCGCCGCGACGAACATCGCCGTCGTCGAGACATTGAACAGATCCAGCTTGTCCCCGCCCGTCCCGCACACATCCAGCGTCGGGCCATCCAGTTCCAGATCACCGATCTCCGGGTCCACCGCGTGTTCCAGAAATGCCTGCACGAATCCCGCGATCTCCGACGGCGTCTCGCCCTTCGCCGAAAGCGCCCGCAGCAGATCCGCCTTCTTCTCCGCCTCCGCGTCCGCATCCAGCAGCAACTCCGCCGCCACGGTGATTTCGCGGTCATCGAGTTCCCTGCCCTGCCGGAGATGTTGAATCAATGCGTCCATGCGTCAGAAGATAATGAATCCCAAAAAGCGACGCCAGCCCGAACCACAACCCGCCGCGAGCGCGCCGTCACGGGTCGAGAAACTTCCCGGGATTCAGGATGCCGCTGCTATCAAAGGCCGACTTCAGCGCCAGATGCGCCTCCATCCCCACCGGCCCCAGCGCGTCCTGGATCCAGCGTTTCTTCGCCAGCCCCACCCCGTGCTCGCCGGTAATCGCCCCGCCCTGCTCCAGAACCCACGAGAAAAGCTGGTCCAGCGCCTCCTCCGCGACCGCGCGTTTCTCCGGATCGTCATAATCCCCGACCATCAGGTTCGTGTGGATGTTACCATCGCCCGCATGACCGAAACACGCCACCGGCACCCCGGTTTCCCGCTCCAGCCCGCGCGCGAACTCCACCAGATCCACCAGCTTTGATCTCGGCACCACGATGTCCTCGTTCAACTTCGTCAAGCCCGTGTCGCGCAGCGAATAGGAGAACTCGCGCCGCAATTTCCAAATCCGCTCGCAGCCCGCCTCGTCCGGCGCGCGTTCCACGAACGACGCGCCCAGCGCCTCGATCCGCCCGTGCAACTCGTCCAGCTCCGCCGCCACCGCCGCCGGCCGGCCGTCGATCTCCACGATCAGATGCGCATCGCCCGGAGGGAAAACATCCGCCCCCAGCCGCCGCCGCGCCGCCGCCAGCGTGAAGCCGTCCGTAATCTCCAGCGCCGACGGCAGGTGACCCGCGTTCAGGATCCCCTGCACCGCCGCGGCCGCCCGCGGGAAGTCCGGGAAAACCGCCGCCAGCATCGCCCGGCACGCCGGTTTCGGGATCAGGCGCAGCGTCGCCTCCGTCACCACCCCGAGCATCCCCTCCGACCCGGTGAACAGCCCGATCAAATCAAAGCCCGTCTTGTTCTTGTGCAGCCGCCCGCCCGTCCGCAGCACCCGTCCGTCCGCCAGCACCACCTCCAGGCCGAGCACGTAATGCCGCGTCACCCCGTATTTCAAACACCTCGGCCCGCCGGCGTTCGTCGCGATGTTGCCGCCGATCGAGCACGTCCGCAGCGACGCCGGGTCCGGCGGATACTCCCAGCCGACCGCCCTGGCCGCATCCTGCAGCTCGCCCGTGATCACCCCCGGCTGCACCACCGCCACCCCGTCTTCCGGGTGGATGCCCAGGATCGCGTTCATCCGCGCCGTCGAAAGCGCGATCCCGCCGCGCACCGGCACACAGCCCCCCACATACCCCACCCCCGCACCCCGCGTCGTCACC
>SLAV01000186.1 GCA_007126655.1 Haloferula sp.
CTCTTCACCTGCCGTCAACCGGCCACGATTGCCGATAAGAGAAAGATGCCCGTTGGTGGATGTTTGGACGGAAATGAGCCAATCCAAGACTTCAATGCCTTTGGTCATCATTTTTTCGTTACTTAACTGTTGTCCGGCAAATATAAGAGCTTGGGGAAGCCGGGCGCTATCATCGCAGACTGCCTTATCGAACCAAAGCCAGTTTTCGCCGCGGTTGGTGTCAAGTCTCTCCAGTAACTGCCGGCTCAGCGTTGTTGCCACTTCCAGCGCCTGGGTATCGCCGTTGAAGCGTTCAAGATAATGCAGGGCACCCAGGACGGCGTAAGCCATAGCCGGCAGAGAATCAAAATGGATAGCGGATCTCAAAGACTCTTTAAAAAGCCTGGAGCTCATTCCAAGGATTGCATCTGTGGGGGGACGCGAGACTGTCCAGCCCAAGGCATAAAGCAGGCATCCGTGACTAATCTCATCAGTTTCATCCTGCCAATTACCGTTATATAGAAGCTTGTTTTTAACCGCACCGCTCTTATAATCAAAGGAGTGATTCAATAATCCCAGATAAATGTGAATCAACGGCAGAACTTGCTCATCTTTAAAAATTTTCAAGTTCAGCGCGGAAACAATAAGTGCAAGGGCATTATCCTTGATGCTATAGCCTTGTTTCCGGTCGGGAACTGAATATATAGCATGCTTTAGAAGTCCGGTATCGTTAGTCATCCGGCGTAGGTGACTGAAATTTATTTCCGGTATAACCAGCGGGGCATTGATTTTTTTCCTGTTCTTATCAGGATAATCAGAAGTATGCCCGTATTTGTATAAGGCTATGGAGAAAGCTTCCGCATATTTTTCTGCAACATCAAGCCAAATCATCTTTCTGCCGAATTGGTAAGCATTCTTACGTGTTTGGTTACGCAATTTTTCGTCTCCCAGCAACACCTTCAATTCCCGGGTGATGGATGGGCTGTCCTGAAAAGGGACCAGTATCCCTCTGCCGTCTGCCAGCAATTCTTCGGCATAATGGTATGGAGTGGAAATGATTGCTTTGCCGGCAGCCAGGGCATAAGCCAGTGTGCCGGAGGTGATTCTCTCTTTCCCCAGGTACGGTGTAATATAAATATCCGCCGCAATAAGGAATTGTACCAGCTGTTCTATTGATACATAATGGTTGTGAAAAACGACGTTATCCTGCAAATCTTTTTCCCGGACTATTTTTTCCAGCATATCCCGGTATTTTTCGCCGTATTTTTTCTTTGCTTCCGGGTGGGTTATTCCCACAATCATAAACAAAGCTTCCGGGAAACTTTGTACCACTTCGGGTAGCGCTTCAATTGCGTATTCCAGCCCTTTGTTGTTGTCCACCAGGCCGAAAGTAAGTATTATTTTTCTCCCTTCAGCCATAAACTGTTCCTTATAATATGATGAATCCAGAAATGGTATATCGGGGGCGCCATGGTGTATCATCATAATTTTTTCTTCCGGCACGCCGTAAACCTCTTTAAGCAGGACCACTGCTCTATTGGCCATGACTATAACCAGGGTGGAAAGTGCGCAAATATGGTTTATGGTTTTTTTCTGGTTTGGTGTCGGGTTTTTTAAAATCGTATGGAATGTTGTAACAACCGGCTTTTTCAGCTTTTCGAGTAAATGAAGCACATAATTGCCCTCTTCTCCTCCGTATATACCAAACTCGTGCTGAAGAGATACGAGCTCTATAGGAGACAGGTTTATATAATCAGCGACTCTCCTATAGTCTTCCAGATGCTGATCTTTAATGCTGAAACTTACATTCCCCGTATAATTGTTTTCCATACCGGAATTATTAACGGCCACTACCTGTAAAAAATCGCTTCTCTTATCTTCATTTTTTTCTGTGCCGTAAACTCTATTAAGGTTAGAGCATACATCGTAGGTATAAGTAGCAATACCGCACTGACGAGGCGGATAAGTAGAGATAAAAATGGTTTTTACAGGTTTGGTTTTATTGTTTATAAGCATATTGTTTATTCCCTTCATAATATATTTAATTTCGGTAAGGCAAGTGCAAGTAAATCCTATAAAGAGGTTGAGGCATAAGAATTAAAAGGCTGTCCCCCGGTCTTTTAATTCGCTACAGTATTAAGGGGAGGATGCTCATTTATACGATTGAGCATAGGCGTTTTTTCAACTCTGTTTTTCTCCACTATCTCCTGCAGAACCGGTTTGAACCATCGGTTGTGTTTTTCCCAGCGTTTAGTAATCCACCAGCCAACGCCGCGATGCACTGCGGTAACCCATCCTGTCAGAGAAACATTGTCCCACCAATTTCGCATAGAATAAAATTTCTTGTGGGCATTGGTCGCTTCTTCCTGGAGTTTTAGCGCAGATATTTTCTTCGGTTGAAAGACTACGTGATGGCCGTCATAAAGTTCCCAGTTGCGGGTTAACAGCCTGCCCTCGGCTTCCAGCTGGTTAAAAAGATCGGTGCCCGGTAAAGGAGTAAGAGTTAAGAACTGCGCCGTATCTATCCTTGCTTCTAAGGCAAAATCCACTGTTTCTTTAATGCTCTCGGCGGTATCTCCGTCACCGCCGAAGATGAACATTCCGTGAACCCGGATATGTTTATCATGAAAATGTTTTATACTCTCTTTAATATCTTCCACATTTTGTTTCTTATTATATGATTCAAGTGTTTCAGGGTTAATGGATTCAAACCCGATAAAGACCGTTCCCGCATTATTCAGGCACATCAAATCAAGCAGCTCTTTATCCTGTGCTATCTCCGACCTGACCTGGGCGCCCCACCAGTTGAAGGATATTTTGCGCTTTATCATCTCACGCAGCAGCTCTTTAGTGTGTTCTCTGTTGGCGGCAAAGTTATCGTCCACGAAAAAAACATTGCTTCCCTGCAGGGCGGCTAACTCCTCCAGCACCTGCTCGTTTTCCTTGTAACGAAAACCGCGCCCGAACATAGGGGTTACACTGCAAAAGGAACAATCATGGGGACATCCGCGGGAAGTAGTTATGGGATAAGAACGATTCTTTCCGCTCCGGTAATTGCGGATAAGTGATAGGTCGGGTGACGGCAGGTTGTTTAAATCGGCCCATTTATTGTTGTCTGAATTGTGTATCATCTCTTTGTTATTCCAATATGAGACTCCGGGAATACTTACCGGCAATCTTTCTTCCTGTATGGCATTTAACAGTACAGGAAAAGATCTCTCCGCCTCTCCCCGAACCACGTAATCAGCAAACTTCAGAGCTTCTTCAGGAAGGAACGTTGCATGAATCCCTCCGATAACCACCGGTATCCCATGGCTCCTCAAAACAGTGGAAATGCGATAAGCTTCATAACAGGTAGAAGTAGTAGTGGAAATACCTACAAGGTCAGCTTCAAGCAAAATATCCCGGGGGAGGTTTTTCATCTTACCCATAAATATATCTACATGGTAACCCTTATCCCGCAGAATAGTGCCCAGAAGCGGAAGCCCAAGCCGGGGCATCCGTGAAGCGCTGTAAATATGTTCTGAAGGTGCTTCCGGTTCAATCATCACTATCTTATTAATTTTCATAAATTTTTTCCTTTCCCCTGCCTCTGTTTGCAGGTAAAAAAATGATATTTAGCTCATCACCTATTGTGTGAGCTGTTAGTTTAAGTATAATGTGCAGTACTAAATATTTTCTAAATAAAAAATTAACATTGTATTTTGTGTGACAATGTGCCGTGTATGTTAAATTGTGTCAAAGGGCCGGATTTGTCGACACACTTTTTAGCGCTATAGAACAACTAAAAATAAAAATCCACTGCGGCATAGCTTTACCGCAGTGGATAGGTTCCATAATAATTCATTAGGTTAAAAAAACTTTTCAAATTTTTGCTACGGTAAGAAGATAAGAGCATAAAAATTGTTACTGTCACTAATTATGGTTATATGCTCTGAATAGATAAGAACTTGCTTTTTATGCTGATAGTGTAGCACAGTATTAAATTGTAAGTCAAACCACGAATTAGCATTATTCAGAGAAGAAGAAAGGATGATTTAAGCCAAAAACTGGCAAAA
>SLAV01000031.1 GCA_007126655.1 Haloferula sp.
ATTGCGACCAGTGCCTCTCCGAAGACATGAACGACGGACAAATTTACTCCGGAGTCAAAGTCGTGAACCCATTCAAAACCAGTGCATAAGCCACCTCACAACCTCTTCCTCAGCGTCCCTTTGCGACCTCTGCGCCTCTGCGTTAAACCTCTTCCACCCTTGACACCCCACTCATAAACTGTTCAATTGAACCAATGACCGCACCCGCACCCAGCTTCGTCGATTTCTTCGCAGGCAGCGGGCTTGTGACGCAAGGTGCCAAGCACGCCTGCACCCCCTCTTTTTCGCCCCTCAATATGCGCAGCAACCCGACTCCCATCTTGCCACCCGTCATCTGAAGCGTTATCGGTAACCTATGAGAAAGATCCACTACACCCTCTACCGCGAGGATGCCGATTACGTTGTCCAGTGCCTCGACTACAACATCTCCACCTTCGGCAGCACCGAAGAAGAAGCGATAGCGAACCTCAAGGAAGCCGTCGAACTCTACTTGGAGGACGCCCTCGAACCATCTCCCGAGATCACCGGCGTCAAGGTCGGAGAACTGGCAATCGCATGAGGTAAGCCGATGGCTCCACCTACGAAGAAGCCGTCGCCAACGCCCGGGTCGTCATCTCCGAATGGATTGAAACCGCCCCATCCCCGAACCAAAAAGCAACCTTTCTCACTGGCAAATCCCGCAAAATCTAGTAACCTTCCCCCATGTCAGCAGCACTCAAAGCCATCCAAGCCACGGTTTCCGAGGAAGGAGTCGTCACCCTCGCGGAGCCGGTCGTCGGCCCGTGCAAAGCGGTGCTCACCCTACTCGTGGAAGAACCAACCCCCAACGCGGAAACCCTAGCTGCCATCAACGAACCCAGCACAGGCCTGGAACGCTACCCAACAGCGGCCAAAGCCAAAGCAGCCCTCGGCATCTGATGAGGGAAATCATCTTCAAGAAGCAATTCAGGAAAGACGTCGAGCGCGTCAAGCGCACCGGACGATCGATGGACCGCTTGTCCGAGGCCATCGACCTACTCGCAGAATCGAAGCCGCTGCCTCCAAACAATCGGGATCACCAACTCGTCGGAAACCTGCAAGACTTCCGCGAATGCCATCTCGGTGGAGATTGGCTGCTGATTTACCAAATTGTCGAAGATACCGTCATCTTCATCCGCACAGGCAGCCACTCCGAACTCTTCGACTGACCATGCCCTCCAAAATCGATCCCTCCCGCTATGCTGACACGGGTTTCTCCATCGCAGACACCCCGCCAGAGCTGAACGCCTTCCTCTTCCAGCAGATGATGCGCAAGAGCGGTGCCGAGCACCTGGAAATCGGCTGCCGCATGAACGACACCGCCCGTGCCCTCGTCTGGTCCGGCATCCCCCAAGACCTCCCCGAGGCCAAGCGTCGCGAACTATTCCTAGAACGCTTCTACGGTGATTCACGACACTGATCACCGATCACTGATCACGCTCCACTCCACCCCCCATACCCACCCTCTACCTTTTCGCCGGTTCCAACGGCGCGGGCAAAACCACCTTCGCCCGCGCTTACCTTCGCTTGCTCGACCCCATCCCGCGCTTCCTCAACGCTGACGAGATTGCTCGTCTGCCATCAAAATCTCCAATCGGGACATGAGTCGGGGTAGCGCGGTCTGGCTCAGACCGCGCTACCATCCTCCTCCTTCGCGAAATCCAGGGCTGCATCGAATCCAAAACATCATTCGGCCTCGAAAGCACCTTGAGCGGCACCACCTGCGCCGAAGTCCTGGAGCGCGCCAAGTCCCTCGGCTACCAAATCGAGATTCACTACCTCTGGCTGCCGTCACCGGAACCCACCATCCAACGGTTCTCCCAACAACGAACCGGGATGCGCAAGAGGTGCGGAACAACGCACCGCAGGCGACGCACGTCCGCCTGTTTTTTCATGCGCATGATCCGGTGGAATGTGATAGATTGGTTCCATGAAACGCACTTCCACGAGGAATCGGGTCGAGCGCGACTCCATGGGTGAAATGACCGTCCCATCGCACGTGCTGTACGGAGCGACGACGCAGCGCGCGGTGCTGAACTTCCCGGTTTCGGGAAGGCCGGTGCCGCCGGAGATCATTCACGCCTTCGCGCTGCTGAAACGTGCGTGCGCCGAAGCCAACCGGCAGCTCGGGAAACTCGATGCCAGGCGCGCCAAACTCATCGTCAAGGCGTGCGACGAGATCGCCCTCGCGATGGAAGGCGCGAAGACCTCGCTCGGCGAGGACCGCCGCGAAGCGATGGAGCATTTCCCCATCGACGTCTTCCAGACCGGCTCCGGCACCTCCACCAACATGAACGTCAACGAGGTCGTGGCGAACCTGTGCGCGAAGCGTGCGGGCAAAAAGACCGGCTCGCGCGATGATGCGGATGGCGTGCATCCCAACGACCACGTCAACATGGGCCAGTCGTCCAACGACACGTTCCCGACGGCCATGCAGGTCGCGGCGGCCGCCGCCATCGACGGCAAGCTCATCCCCGCGCTGAAGGCGCTTCACAAGGCGCTTGCGGCCAAGGCGGAACAGTGGGACGGGATCACCAAGATCGGCCGCACGCACCTGATGGACGCCACACCGATCCGCCTCGGCCAGGAGTTCTCCGGCTACGCGGCGGCGGCGGAGTATTGCGTCATCCGCGCGGGGCGGGCCATGAGGCGGCTGGCGGAGAACCTGTCCGTCGGCGGCACCGCCGTCGGCACCGGCATCAACACGCACCCGGAGTTCGGCGCGATGGTCTCCAAACGCATCGCACGGCGGACGAAGATCGGGTTCGAGGAAGCGCCGAACCACTTTGAAGCGCAGGGAACGCGCGACTGCATCGTCGAAGCAGGCGGCCACCTGAAAACCATCGCCGTCGCCCTCACCAAGATCGCCGGCGACATCCGCCTGCTCGGCTCCGGCCCGCGCTGCGGCCTCTTCGAGTTGTCACTGCCCGCCACGCAGCCCGGCTCATCCATCATGCCCGGCAAGGTCAACCCCGTCATCTGCGAATCCGTCATGCAGGTCGCGTGTCAAGTCATCGGCAACGACTCGGCCATCACGACCGGCGGACTGGGTGGCGTGGGCGGGCTGCTGGAACTCAACGTCGCCATGCCGATGATGGCGGACAATCTTGTGGAGTCGGTCAACCTGCTCGCCAACGCTTCGCACATGTTCGCTGGCAAGTGCATCGACGGCCTGGAAGTGAACAGGGAAACCGCGGAAGGGATGGTCGGGAAGTCGCTGATGATGTGCACGAGCCTGGCCCCGGAGATCGGCTACGACAAGGCGGCGGAAGTCGCGAAGAACGCCCTCAGGACCGGTCGGACCGTGCGCGAACAAGTGCTGGAGATGAAATTGATCGACCCGGAGAAACTCGATGCGCTGCTCGATGCAAGGTCGATGACGGAGCCGGGCGGGAAGGGCGCGGGGGGTGGATGAAGGCGCGGGTGAGGCGGGTACCCTTCCCGGCGGGGACGCCGGGATTCGGGGTGGGCGCTGATGGCCCCGCAGGAGAGCCGGACAATGTTGGGGCGCGGGGCGGCGGCGGACTCCACGACCGCCATGCGTTTCGTTGATGCCATGATCGCTACCAGATCTTTTTCCGGAACCCCGCTATCATCGCGGCAGCAAACGCCGCGGAACGCTTTGGGAAGGCACGTTCAAGAGCGTGGTGGTGGAGGACGGCTTGGCGGCGCGGACGATGGCGGCGTATATCGATCTGAATCCGGTGCGTGCCGGCATGGTGGACGATCCGGCGGAATATCGCTGGAGCGGATATGGCGAGGCCGTGGGCGGCGGCACGAAAGGAGACGGCAAGCGTCCGCGGGAAGGCCTTGTTCGGGCATGGATGGCGCACAAGTGATGGGATGGCGACGCGAAACTTTGGAATGGAGGGGGAAAACGTCACGGAAAAATCCACGAAGAATACCCGGCGATGCTCCTGATTGAGGGAGTGGAGAAGTTCAAGGAGGTCAGCGATGAGCGGACCGGCGAGCTTCGCCTCAAGCTGGAGCGCAAAGGCATGTCGAA
>SLAV01000236.1 GCA_007126655.1 Haloferula sp.
CATCAACGTCGCTCTGGGGCGCTATTTTTCGGGTGGTTCCACCATAACCCAACAGCTGTCCGGGCACATGTTTGCCGACCGGCGCGACATCTCGCGCGCCGAATACGAAACCCGCGTCCGCGACCCCCTGCGCCGCCACTTCGACGAAAACAACTGGTGGAGACGCGGAAATGACCCCGCTCAAGGCATCACCCTCCCCGTCGAAAACCGCATCCGGGCCATTGCCATCATGCGTGGCACCCCGCTGCGCATCCGGCCGCAACCCCGCCCCGAGGACGCGCCGGAACCTGATCCCGGAAACCCCATTGCCCATCGCGACGAAGCCTCGCTGGATTCCGAACTCGCCCTCTTCGGCACCGATGGACTGCCCATCAAAGGCGTGCTGCGCAACCAGTATTTCCAAAGCGAGCGCCGATTCACCGAAAAACAACTCCCCTTCATGGTGCTCACCGCCCGCATCGACGGGCCCGGCATCGACGTCTGCAAACGCATGATCCTGGATGCCGTCGAAACCGAAAAAACCGGCCTCTGGGGCAACGCATACGTCGATCTCTCCAAGTTTCACCCAGATGGCGACACCTGGCTCGAACAAATCATCCGCGTCAACCGCGAGGCAGGCATCCCCACCATCATCGATCGCTTCAGACCCACTTTCCCCACCCATTACCCGATGGACGACGCCGCCCTTTACTACGGGTGGTATGATCACCAGCCCAGCGGCCCTTTCCTCAACCCGAGATTCCGTCTCCGCCGTGGAGCCGTCGCCGTCCACATCCACTCGTTCAGCGCAGCACAACTCGACAATCCGGCCCGCAACTGGTCCGCCCCCATCCTCGCCGCCGGAGCCACCGCGACTCTCGGCAACGTCTATGAACCCTACCTCCACCTGTCCCATCACCTCGATGTCTTCCACGACCGCCTGCTCGCGGGCTTCACCCTTGCCGAAGCCGCATGGGCAGCCATGCCCGCGACATCATGGCAGGCCGTCGTCCTCGGCGACCCACTCTACCGCCCGTTCGCACATTTCCCGAGCGGCGGCGAAATCAGCGAAGCAGACACCGACTTCCGCGCCCTCGCCATGGCCCGCGAAACCTGGCCGCACGACGACTCCGAACGCCGCGACCAACTCTCCCGGGCCGTGGATCGCACCCGCTCCGCCACCCTCGCCGAAGCCCTTGCCCTCGAAGCCATCGAGGAAGACGACGACGCCGCTGCGCACGAATGGATCACCCGCGCCGACACCCTCGCCGAAGCCCACACGACGCATATCCGCCTCGCAATGCACCGCGCCGCCATTCACCGCCACAACGATGACCCGGAGGCCGCCCTCGACATCCTCCGCAAAGCCTCGGAGCGATATGAGGAACACCCCGAAAGCAAGGCCCTCCGTGTCTGGATCGACATCCTCGACCCGCCGCCCGAAGAAGAGGAATCCGAAAACGAAAGTTGACCCGCCCCCGGCCCGCCCCCGCCTCCCATGACATACGGATTCCTCTACGACTCGGTCTGGCACCCCCCGCTCTTCCAGGAGACGGTGCGGGCCGCCAACGACCTGCCGTCCGAAATCGAACTCCAGGCGCTCTGGTTTTCCGGCGCTTTCGGTCGTGAGTTCACCACCGTTTGCGGCCGCCCCATCCGCATCGTCCAGTTCGGCGAGTGGAATCGCGGCACTGGCCCGGATTTCAGCCACGCCGCCGTCGAAATCGACGGCGTCACCCGCAACGGCCCGCTCGAAATCGATCCCGACGCCGCCGCATGGGAGCAACACGGCCACGCCGCCGACCCCAACTTCCGCGACACCATCCTTCACGTCGTCTTCCGCCCGTCGCCCGCCCACCGCTTCACCCGCACCTGCGACCACCGCGACGTCCCGCAAATCCTCGTCCCGGGCGATCTGCTCGACGAAGCGCTCAACCGCCCGCCGCGCGAGACCGCCATCGCCCACCCCGGCCGCTGCCTCCAGCCTCTCCGCCGCATGCCCGCCGCCTCCGTCGAGCGTCTGCTCACCGCCGCCGCGAAGAAACGTGCCACCGCCAAGGCCCTGCGCCTCCAGCGCGTCATCGACGCCCACGGCCCCGACGCCGGCCTCTACCAGGCCGTCGCCGAAACCCTCGGCTACCGCCACAACACCCTGCCCATGCGCCTGCTCGCCCAGCGCGCCCCGCTCCACGCACTCCAGGGCAAGGACGCCCACGCCATCCTCTTCGGCACCGCCGGCTTCCTCTCCCCCGACCTCCACGCCGACGCCCCCGAAGACATCCGCGCACACCTCGCCTCACTCTGGGATACCTGGTGGAAACACCGCTCCGGATTCGATGCCGGCCCCGAACGCTCCATCCGCTGGCGCACCCACGGCCAGCGCCCCGCCAACCACCCGCACCGGCGCGTCGCCGCCCTCGCAGCCATCGCCGGCTCCTGGCCCCGCTTCCGCAAACTCGCCACCGCCGCCCCGTTCCGGGCCAAACCCGTCGTCGATTTCCTCCACAGCCTCAAGCACCCGCTCTGGAGCCGCCGCCACACCCTCACCTCCGCCCCCACCACCCGCGAGGTCGCCGTCTTCGGCCGCGCCACCGCCCGCGAACTCCTCGCCAACCACCTCCTCCCCCTCGCCCGCCACCAGGACCGCGTCACCTGGCGCGAGATCCACAAGATCCGCACCTCGCAGCCCAACGAAAAGGTCAAACGCTGCGCCATCCGCCTCTTCGGCGATCCCGACCGCGCCGCCCCCTGGCTCCGGCGCCTCTGCCACCACCAGGCCCTGCTCCAGATCTATCACGACTTCTGCCTCGAGGACACCACCGACTGCGAGGCCTGCCCCTTCCCCGAACAACTCGCCCAATGGCGGTGACCCCGCGTAAGCCTCTCAGAAAAACCGCGTCAGATCCTCCGTCGTCTTCGCGTCCAGCCGCTTCGCCAGCTCCACCGTCAGCGCCACCAGCGCCAGATGGTCGTCGATGTCGATGATCGCGTTATGGGAATGGATGTATCTCGCCGGCGTCCCCAGCACCACACACGGCACCCCCTCGTCCGCCAGGTGGAATGCCGCCGCGTCCGTCCCGCCCGAACGCCGCACCGCCACCTGGTGCGGGATTCCCGCCTCACGCGCCGTCTCGATCGCCAGTTGCGCCAGCCTCGGATTGCCGATCGCCGAGGGATCATAGATCCGGATCTGGACCCCGCCGCCGAGCCTCCCCTGGCTCTCCGAAAGCGGGTGCCCCGGCACATCGTCCGCCGGCGGCCCCTCCAGCACGATCACCACGTCCGGCCTCGCATGCCGCGCCGCCGTCCTCGCCCCGCGCGTCCCCATCTCCTCCTGCACCGTCCCGCACAGCACCGGGCGGATCGCGAGATCCCCCGCTTCTTCCGCGAGCATCCGCCCCGCCTGGATCGCCGCCGCCATCCCCACGCGGTTGTCGAATGCCTTGGCCATGAAGCGCCCCTCCACCCCCATCCCCACGAACGGCACCCACGGCGCGACCGGATCGCCCGGCGAAATGCCCAGCTCCCGCTCCACCTCCGCCCGCGAACCCGCCCCCACGTCGATGAACATCTGCTCGATCATCATCACCTCCCGCCGCTGCGCCTGGCCCAGGAAATGCGGCGGCTTCGAGCCGATCACACCCGGCACCTTCGCCCCGCCCCGCGTCAGCACCTCCACCCGCTGCGACAGCAGGTTGTGCTCCCACCACCCGCCCAGCGGCAGAAACCGCAGGAACCCGTCCGGCGTGATTCCCTGCACCATGAAACCCACCTCGTCCATGTGCCCCGCGATCATCACCCGCGGCCCCTCTCCCGCCAGCGTGCAGAACACCGATCCCACCCGGTCCGCCGAAATCTCGCCGCAATCCCCGAGTTCGTCGCAAAAAATCGCGCGCACCTCGTCCTCGTGCCCGGGCACCGAGTGGGCCTCCGTCAACTCCTTCAACAACGTCAGCGCCTTCGTCTTCATACCCCCAACCTAACCACCCCCGCCCCCCCGCCAAGCCACAATTCCAGCCACATTCCCACCCCGAAAA
>SLAV01000089.1 GCA_007126655.1 Haloferula sp.
TCATGAAATCCTCCACCGCCGCATGCACCGCCTCCTCGATCTCCTCGACCTCCCCCGCGGATTCAGCCGTCTCGCCTTCCGCGCCCGAATCCCCGCGAAGCGAAAGAAACGCGACCATCGCCGCCAGAAACAAAACCAGTGCCAGAGGAAACAAATTTCGCATGCACCGATCATGCATTCCCCCCAGCCCAATGCAACGAACGATTCCGCCGCGGATTCTCCAAGACCTGCCCATGCCCCGGGCCGACATACCCTCACCCACTCCATACCGAACATCTCCCATCCCCAGCCGCCCATACGGTCTAACCAGCCGAACAACCCTTGGCACGCGACCACAACCTCTGAAAAATTCCCGAAAATCGGCGTTGCAATCCCTCAGCCGAAATGGTGCATTCCTGCTCCGGCCCGTCCGGCCAGCACACAGCGCGCGCGTGTGGCGGAATTGGTAGACGCGCTAGATTCAGGTTCTAGTGGGGGCAACCCCGTGGAGGTTCGAGTCCTCTCGCGCGCACTTCTTTGGTTTTCAGTGGGTTAGGAGTTTTTTTGACCGGGTTTTCCAGGGGTTTTCCCACACTGTTTTTTGGAATAAATGCCATTTTAATGCCACTTTTTTCCACTACTCCGTGCCTACTGATGACCACTCATGGGCACGCATTCCCGCAAAACCAGCCCGTTCATTCTTGCCGCTCAGACGTGATTCCGCGAATTTCCGGCGCATGATGATCCCCAAATCGCCCCTGCTCCGGGCATTGAATTCGATGGCTACCGGCTGATCCGGATTCTCGGGCAGGGTGGGTTCGGGGAGGTCTGGTTGTGCCGGGCTGAGGTCACTCGGGATTTCCATGCGATCAAGTTCATTACGGAGCCTCTCGCGCAACATCACGGCAATGACATCCCGCAAGGAGCTTTATGAGGAATTGGAAGAAGTGAAGTCGCTCACCATCGCCGCCACCCCCGCCAACAAATCCCTGATCCGCTGCTACGGCCGCGGCGGTCGCGCCGCAGCCCAAGCCGCCTGCCTGATCCGCGACACCCTGAAAGTCACCGGCATGGCAGAGTCGGCGTGCCGAGTCGTCACGGCGGATCGAGCCGAGTCCGCCCTACCCATCCCAACCGCCGCCCTGTTCTGGATCGACCCCGCCGACCCCGGAGCCGGCGGCACCGGCCACACCATCCGCGTCTGCCGCCTGCAAGGCGTCCCCGTGGTCTTCCAAAACCATTGGCAGGCCTGGTCGGCATGATGCGCATATCGCCGAAAACCATGCGAATCCAATGATCTCAAGCCTTTCCACCCGATTTCCCTTCCAAGCCGACATTGGATCCACTTTCCTAGCACAGAGTTACAGCCCCCACAATGATCGATTGGATCCGCCACCGGCCTCCACACACCTGCCACCCGACCGAAGTCCGGGTGGCGGTGCGGTTGCGGTCGTTGGCGGACGCGCCGCATCCGTGGACGGTGATCTGGGGCTACTACTACAAGGATAAACGAAATACACGGCGCGAAGGGATTTCTGGTCCCCGGTCCGGCGAGGGGATTCCATAGGATTCGATAGTCCGCAACGACCCTTTTTCTGTAACATGAACGCATTTTCCTTCCGGGACCAGATCATCCGAAATTACGAAACGTTCTCCCGGAGCTTCGTTCGCATCGCTGCCGACGACATCCGGCGGACCGTGGACGACGAATACGGTAAAAACCGCTACTGGCCCGAACCCCTGATCCAGATCAATCCGAACTACAAGGCGGCCTCATCGACACAGGAACTCGCTGATGCCTCCGTTCTTCACCCGACAACGGCCAAGATCTTCCGCGTCCGCGACCGCAACACCGGCTCACTCATTCCCCTCCGCCTTCACAAGCACCAGCAGGACGCCATGGCACTTGCTCGCGACGGCCGCAGCTACGTCGTCACCACCGGCACCGGCTCGGGGAAATCGTTGGCATTCTTCATCCCGATTGTGGACCGCATCCTCAAGGCCCGCGACATAGACCCCACACCCCGCACACGTGCCATCGTCATCTACCCGATGAACGCCCTCGCCAATAGCCAGGCGGAGGAAATCGGCAAGTTTCTCGAAAACCTCGACACCACCGACAACGGCCCCTCCTTCGCCCGTTACACCGGCCAGGAAAGCGACGCGGAACGCAAATACCTCGCGGAAAACCCACCCGACATCCTGCTGACCAACTTCATGATGCTGGAACTCATCCTCACCCGCTACGAGGAAGTGGATCGCAAGGTCGTGGATCATTGCCAAGGCCTGGAGTTTCTCGTCATGGACGAACTCCACACCTACCGTGGCAGACAAGGGGCCGACGTCGCCATGCTCGTCAGACGCCTTCGCCAACGGCTGAAAGCCGAGAACATGATGTGCATCGGCACCTCCGCCACCATGTCCAGCACTGGCAGTGCCGAAGACCAGAAACGCACCGTCGCCGCAGTCGCCTCAACACTTTTCGGAACCTCGGTCACCGAGACCGACGTTATCGACGAAACCCTCGAACGTGCCACCGACCCATCACTCGGTCTCGAAGCGATCAAACCCCTGCTCGCCGCCCGCGTTACCGAAAATATCCAGTGCTGGCCGGATGCCGACGCCTTCCGTCGCGACCCCCTTGCCATTTGGACCGAACTCACCCTCGGCTTGGACATGCAAGACCAGTCCAGCCCGCGCCGCGCCCGACCGCTCCGAGTATCCCAGGCTGCCACCGCCCTCGCTCGCGATGCCGGCGTCGATCAACCAATCGCCCGCACAGCCCTGGAAAATTTTCTGAACGCCGCCCAATCCGTCACCACCGCGGATGGCCGCGCCTTATTCGCCTTCAAACTCCACCAATGGATCAGCGGCCCCGGCAAGGTCCTTTGCACTCTGGAGCCAGACGAAAATCGCCAAATCACCCTCGATGCCCAACGCTTCGCGCCGGGCCGTCGCACCGAAGAAGTCCTCCTCTTCCCCACCCATTTCTGTCGTGAGTGCGGCCAGGAATATCATCCGGTGTGGAGATCCACAGAAGCCCCCTCACGATTCTCACCCCGTGAAATCGACGACGTCGGCAACGACGACAAAGACCGCTCCTTCGGCTTCCTCGCCCCCATCCGCGATGGCCAAGACTTCCAAGGCAACAACGAAGACTTACCCGACTCATGGACGGAACAAAAAAAGGACGAAACCAAAGTCCGCCAGAACTACCGCAGCGCCGTGCCATCCTCCGAAACAATCGACGCCCGTGGCCACTCCGGCTCCGGTCGTGACTGCTGGTTCATCCCAGGGAAATTCCGCTTCTGCCTGAATTGCAGCCACGAACACCAGGCCCACGGTCGCGACATCAACCGCCTCGCCAGCCTTTCCGGCGAAGGCCGGTCCTCCGCCACCACCATTCTCACCTTCGCCATCCTCCAGCGCCACTTCTCCGAGCCACTCGCACCCAACGCCACCACCGACCCCCGCAAACTTCTCGGCTTCAGCGACAACCGCCAGGATGCCGCCCTCCAGGCCGGTCACTTCAACGACTTCCTCTACCTCCTCCTGATTCGCTCCGGCCTCCTCGCCGCCTTGCACCGCCGTCCCGATGGCCTTCGCGCCGCCGACATCGGCATCGAGGTCTTCGACGCCCTCGGCTTCGGAAAATCCGATCCCGACATCCTCGCCGAATACCTACAGGATCCCGAGACATTCGGCATCCAGCTCGAAGACGCCCAACGCGCCGCCCGCTTCATCCTCGGCTACCGCCTGCTGCGCGATCTCCGCAAAGGCTGGCGCTTCAACAACCCCAACCTCCGCCAGCTCGACCTCCTCGACATCCGCTTCGCCGGCCTCACCGACCTCGCCACTCGCGATGCCTGCTACGCTCCGTCTCAAGAACCCAACGACGCCACCGAAATCGAGCGCCAAGGATGGGAAACCCTGCGCTCACTCAGCCCCCAAGCCCGCGAAATCCTCGGACGCATCATCTTCGAAGCCATGCTTCGCGACCTCTGCGTCGA
>SLAV01000182.1 GCA_007126655.1 Haloferula sp.
AAGCCACCATCAATGCCAAATCTTCCGGATAGACAACCGGAAGTCTGAGCATTTGCAAGCTCAAAACCAACAATTGGAAGAATAAAAATAAAGAAAGTTAAATTACGATAGAGTACTACCTTGGTTCTGTTATAAAAAGTACTATAATCCCGGATTACCATAATCGATTTATTCACTTTAAAAAAATAACTGCTTAGAGCCAGAGAAAACGGCTCTAACATTTTCTTAATAAATTTCATCTTATTGTTTGGAAGTAATGAATAAGCTAAAAGCAAAAGCTTTGTAAAAAGATCCATAGCCTTTTCAACATATTGTAGGGTAAAATATCTTAGTAAAGAATTATTAACAGAACCTTGTATTTTCATTATCTTGAGACCTTATATAATTATGCTTTTTAATGGAATTTGCCATTAAAAAACATCCTAAAAACAAAAGCTTGGAAATTAAAATTAGGGTAGCGAAATTCTAAATTAGGGTAGCGAAATTCTAAATCTATTTATTTTATTACCTTTACGGACGGTAAATTTCGTGCAAAAGTAGTATTCTCATTCCAATGCAACAACCCCAAACCTGACAAAAAACACCTCTAAACTGACAGTACTTTTTATTAACAACACCATCACATTGTAAAAACAACTGAAATTCAGTAATTTAAATATATAGAACTCATTATATTCATTATAAGTATTTTTTACTAAATCTAACAAATTAAAAAAACTTTAATATTTTTACGTAAAATTTAATTAATTTGAAAACACCTAAAGCAAAGACGAATAATTATTATTTTATTCTGGCTTTATTCTCATTTTTCTCTATTATTGAAGATAATTATGCTACTTCTTTCTCAGTTGGGGCTGAAATAAATATTTCCCGGGAGAGAAAGTCTATCCCAATGGGAGATTCTTTGTTACAAGTATGGACCTATGATTTTCAGGATCCTCGCCTGCAACATATGCGACCACATATTTTCCTTAGTGATGACGGTTTATATTATTTATTTTCAAGGGTAGGTTTTTTTGTTTTCGATAGAAATGCAATTTATGATCTTGATCTAAAAAGTATTTTCCCTGCATCTAACATTAATTACAGCTTACTTGACAATAATGAATGGCTATGGTTAATGGATAACCACTTTAATCCTTCAAGACCTATTTTTAACATCCAATTTTTCAACATAAGAACACATCAACAAAAACCTCAAAGTGAATTCTTTAGGGATTCAGAACTAGAGGGTCTCAATATATTATCAGTTTTTCAACTTAACTCTGGGGAAATAGTTTTTCAAGCTTCAAATCATGATATTTACCTTTTTGATGGCACAAAATATATCTCCATCTCAAAAAATGAAAATTTGATATTACTTGGTCTGACTCCAGATGCTGAAATGATTTTGATGAACAAAAAGTCAGATCAGATAAAAGTAAAAAGCATTTCAGACGACAGTATCCTTTTTCTCCCAAAGAAGTATTTTGATAAACCTTTAATAGAGTGTTATGTAGAAAACGACCATTTAATCTGTTTGGCAGGGAAGTTACTCGGACAAGGGCTTTACACAATCCCAATTAACGATCCTGAGGGGATCTGGATAAGCCACACTTTACCGGAAAATATTGGTTTTTTATATAACCAACACGGTCCCCATTATATTTACTACAATAACTTTTCTCAGTTTTATTCTATTGGAAAATACGGTTTAAAACCAAATGACTTTTTAGTAGAAATTTCTAAAAAATTTGGATGGCTAGATGTACCGTTTATTTATACCTCCGGTGATAATACCCTATTTTGGACTAAAAAAGGATTAAGCATAATTCGGAAAACAGAAAACAAAGTATGCAATGCACTGACTGAATATTATCCAGGAAATGTATCTACAAGGGGATTAAGATTCATTGGGGAGGACAAACTATCTGTAAGTTCTTATTCAGGCTATTTTGAGATTGATTTTAATCTGAAGGATTGTTTTATTCATGAAAATAAAATTAGTTATTCCTGTCCACCTTCTTTTGTACACCAAACTTTAAAAACTAACAATAGTAATGAAATAATTAAATTCTCTGACCAGATATCAATAATTGATTTATCCTCAGGGAATTGCAGAGAAATTGACACGCGATTAATGGGAATAGACCATATATGGGATATGCTCCATATTATAGATGAAAAGTACCTTTTGGGAACACCAAATGGGCTTTACACTGTCGACATCAGTAAGAAAGAAGTGCATAAATTAAAACCAAACACTCAAAATATACCCGATACCAATTTATTGGACATTGAAAAATTAGAGTTTTTTAGATTGAGGTATTCCCATGACTCTACCAGCATATTTGCAGCCTCATCAATGGGACTTTTAATTTTTCAACAACCAAATGATAACTATCAAAACTGGATTATTTCGGAGTGGATTCAACCTCAGCTTGTTATAAGAGATGTGTTAGAATTACAAGAAACAAATCAACTATTGATCGCTTCTCAAAACAACGGTATGCTGTGGATAGATGGGAATAATGATAGAACTGTGTTGGGGAGCTATAATTCTTCAAATGCATTGCAAAATAATTTTTCCCACAATATACTTCGTGATAACTCAGGTAGGATTTGGCTTTCCACAAACTATGGCTTGTATTTGATTAATCTTGAAAAAAATATCTGGCGTTTCATGGGACAATTCACCGGTTTCCCTGAAAATGAATTCAATTACCTCGCTGCAGCTCAATCAATAGAAGGATTAATGGCATTTGGTGGGGTTAATGGTGTTGCTATTTTTGACCCGAACAGATTCAATATCAAGTGTTCAGAGAATGACTTATTTGTATCCTCAATTTTTGATGCTAAAGACATATACGGATCAGTCAACAACAAATCCAAGTCCGAAGATCATTTAATTTATACAGTTCGGAGAAAGACCCAAACTTTAAAATTTCATTTTGCCGGTGCCGAGCTGGATAGGTTTTACAGTTTTTTCATCCGCCCTTCAGGTACTCGGGATTGGCAACGATTGACTAATCAAAAAACACTGGCTGTTAATGAATTAAGCCCCGGAAAGAATCAATATGATTTACTAGGTGTGTTGGCAAATGGCAAGGTGGTGGTTTCAAATCAAGAATTAATAATTGAAATAAAATCAGGCCAAAGGTCTTTTATTGGGTGGCTGTCAGTCATTCTTTTATTTTTAATTGTGGGCTTTTACTTCAGGAAAAAAAGAAGCACAATAAGCTCTAAATCAGATTCTAACCAAGTTCCCATTCCCGATACTAATAAAAAGGACAATCAAGGCTTTCAACCACTAAAAAGTCCTGAAATTACATTTTTTGAAGATTACAAGGACGTCAATGAGGTAAGGTTATTGAATCAATATGTTTCATCTTTTCAAGAGAAGGAAAAGTTACCAAAAGAAATTTTTGAAGAAGACCTCGACTTTATTGTTCTTTTAAAGAAAAACACAATAGACTCATTAACTGATGAAGACTTTTCTGCAAAAAAACTGGCTACGATGCAAACGATTAGCTACAGACAATTACACAGACAAGTCAAGGAAAAAACCGGCTTATCTCCTAACAAATTCATTTCATTAGTAAAAGTGATCGAGGGCAGACGACTACTGACAATTGATAAAAATATAAACATCAAGGAAGTTACCTTTAAACTAGGCTACACCAAAGCCTCCCATTTTTCAAAACTATTTAAAGATGTTTATGGTTTAAGCCCAAAGAAATATCAAATGAAGATTTCGGAAATGATTGATACCATTGAGGCTAAAATAAGTTAGCAACTGAAAGTAGGTCTAATAATAGCAATAACTGATGAGTCCACTTCAATCTGAATTTGATTCTTAGCTATTAAAAGTTACTTTTCCCATTTTACATTAACTTGCAGCTTTTTTTAGTAAATAAAATGGATTCAATAGACGACATCAGGATTGACTTTAGTAGCGATCAGCTTTTTTTATTGAACATGTGTCTGATGTTTATC
>SLAV01000266.1 GCA_007126655.1 Haloferula sp.
ACGCGGCTTGAATTCACCAACCCGGCCCCGGAGGCGGTGGCTGATCTCGGGTCGCTGGATCCCGATCAAGTCGGCCTTGTGGGGGACATGACGGCAGCCCGCCGCGTGCGCCTCCCGGCGAAAAAAGGTGTCAGCCGGCCGGGCTGGAGCAACGCCCTGTATCTGGAATGGTTCAGCGAGGCAAACGGGCGGATCCTGATCGAGGCGAACGACTTCAAACTCCGCATCTCCGGGCACCGCTGGCATATGGACGAGGACGACGAGGAGGCGCAGAAGCTGGCGAATCTACAGGCCATGCGCGATTTCATGGCGCGTGTGATCAACCGCGATGGAAAAGCGGGCGGGAATTCCGCATCCGGGGCTTTGCCGCACGATGCCGACGTGGCCGGCCGGGCGTTCGGTGAGGTGTTGGAGAAATACGGGACGGATCCCGACAGCGAAAGGAAAGAGGCGTTCGTGATGGGCTGGGACCGCAAGCTTGAGGCCCTTGCGGACCTCGACGAAGCACTCGACGGACGATCGCCCTACCACATCGGCGAGGATGCCGATGGCGAGGACGAGGAAATGATGGATCAGTTCGCGGACCTCTGTGGCGGGTATTTTTGCGACGACGGGGTGGGGGACTTCGATTGCGATGAGGACGAGTGTTTCAACGACGAAGAACCCGTGGTCGTGAAATCCCGCGAATTATGCCTGTTGGCGATGGACCTGATCGACCAGCAGGCCCCGCCCGGGACCCCGGCACACGAAATTATCGACTGCCTGCTGGATGCCAGCGGCAAGCTGACCGGCGCGATCGACGGGGGGGATGGATCGCCATCCGAGAAAAACTACGTTCTCACCATGCTGAAGCACTGCCTCGCCCGCGCCAACCGTGGCATCGGCGCGCTGCAACTGCTGATCGAGCGGGAGGGCGACGCCGACCACCGCGCGGCGCTCGAACACCTCCTGTCCGGTGTGTTCGAAATGCGCGAGGACATCACAGAACTCCACAGCGAGATCCGCGGAGAGATTTGAATACTCAACGCGCGTTTTTCCGGCCAATTCGCACTTGTGGCGGTGATCGGCGGATTCCAAGCTCCCGCCATCATGAGCGACCTCATCCAGGGTATCGACGTCTGCATCGCGGGCACCGGAAGCCATGTACCGGAGCACATCCTCACCAACGACGAGCTTGCAATGCGGGTGGATACCAGTGACGAGTGGATCGTCACCCGCACGGGCATCCGCGAGCGGCGCATCGCGGCCGAGGGGGAGCACACGTCACACATGGCCACCAAGGCCGCGCGCATCGCGCTCGAGCAGGCCGGCATCGAGGCTGGAGAGATCGACCTGATCATCGTGGCGACCATCACACCGGACACGCTCACACCGGCCACCGCATGCTACGTCCAGCAGGCACTTGGGGCCCACGGCGCGGTGGCGTTCGATATTTCGGCCGCCTGCTCGGGTTTCCTCTATGCGATGAAAATCTCCAAGCGCCTGATTTCCGACGGCGCGTTCAACAATGCCCTGATCATTGGCGCGGAGAAGCTCTCGGCATTCGTCAACTGGGAGGATCGCGCCACCTGCGTCCTCTTCGGCGATGGAGCCGGGGCCGCGGTGCTGCGCAAGGCCGAACCGGGCGAAGGCTCCATCATCGCCACCGAAATGGGAACCGACGGACGGCTCACCCACTTGCTCAGCATCCCCGGAGGCGGTTCGGCCTGCCCGATCACCATCGACAACGCCGCCGAACGCCACGCCACGCTCGCCATGCTCGGCAAGGAGGTTTTCAAACACGCTGTCACCCGCATGAAGGAGGCCGCCGAACGTGTGATCGAGCGCGCCGGTCTCACTCCCGGCGATATTGCCTGTGTGATTCCGCACCAGGCCAACCTGCGCATCATCGACGCGATCGCCGACCGCCTGGACATGCCCAACGAGCGCGTCTTCGTGAACCTCCACAAATACGGCAACACCTCAGCCGCCGCCGTGGCAATCGCCCTCGACGAGGCAGCCCGCAGTGGCGCGTTCAAGCGTGGTGACCACATCGTCCTCGTCGTGTTCGGGGCCGGCCTCACCTGGGCCGCCGCTGCGATTCGCTGGTGAGGAACCGGGGGTAACGGGCCGCGAATCACTTGGAATCACCCGCAGGTGGCACCACCCGCGGGCGCGGCTGCCTTTGTGGTGAGATCGAACCGTCAAGCGCGTGGTTGAGCCCCCTTCGCAGCGCATAGGCTCGGCGCCTCCATTCGGCAGGGATTGCCTCGTGATTTCCACATTTCCGACCTCTCACACGGTCAAAGCTGTCGTCAAAAATCAATTCGCCCTCGGCGTCGTGAATGGTGAGCCGGTAGCCGTCGCCCACTTTGCGCACCGCGGCGCGGCCCTCGGCAATGGAAATGTATGCTTCGCGGTCGGCAAGATTGATGACACGCATCGGTCCTTCGCCGGACTGGAACACGGCTTCCTCAACCGCAAGATCGAGATCGCCGGGGCGGGGCAGGGGACTCGCTCCCAGCTCAACGGGAATCTCCATTTGCCCGCCCCTCCGGAACACCGTGAGCACCACCTCGTCTCCGGGTTTGCGCAGCCTCAGCAGCGTGGAGAGCTGGGCTTCGTTGACGAGAAGCTGGTCGTCGAATTTCCATAGCAGATCATCCTCTTTGAGGCCCCCGTTCGCTGCAGGACCGCCGTCGTGCACGAACTTCACGAGGAATCCGACACCCGGCGGCAGAGCGGGAAGATGGGAGCTGAGTGTGTGATCCGGCTTGGTGACGTCGATGCCAAGCCAGCCCATCCCGGGATTGGGAACCGCTGGTGCTTCCAACGCCGGATGCGGAGGCACCGAGACGGTCGTGGCTAGACCCGTTTCGTCGGCCGACAGAGGCAGCAGTGTGACGAAAAATGGAATGATGGCGGGAAATTTCATGATCAGAAGGTGCTTACCGGCGTGAGCAGCATTTCCTCGCGCGGCGAGCTGATGTGGACGATGATCCCTGTTTCCTCGTCGAGAAGGCGGTTTTCCTCAACCACACCCATTCGCACCGCGCGGTGCGCGCCGCCGTCGGGATCGGCGAGCCAGCCCTCGTCCTCAACCCATGCCAGCCGGGTCGATTCATCGACCAGACGCATCGCGGCAGGCTCGTCCCGCTCAATCCAGGATGCATCATCCTCATCGATGGCAACGGACGCCGTTTCCCCGGCCCACGGAACGGCCTGCCGGGTGGCGGTTGCAAACAGGACGGCCACGGCTGCGGCTGCCGCCGCACCGGTTGCCCACGCCGCACGTTTCACTGCAGTTGCGGCCGGCTCGGGGCCGAGCATGGACGATATTTCACCGCCGGCTAGTTCGTCCACGAGCGTATGCAAAGATTCCTTGGCGGACTCACTCAGTGCCACGGGCATCAGACCGCGGCGAAGCCTGTCCTCGATCATTGATAACGAATCATCATCCGGTCGCATGGCGTTCCTCCTTCCATTGGCGCAGGTCGCGCTCCAGTTGTTCAAGCGCATACCGGTATCGGGATGCGGCGGTGTTCGGTGAGATCGCAAGGGTCTCGGAAATCTGCTGGAAGGTCATGTCGCTCCACACCTTCATCACAACGACCTCACGTAATTTCGGACTCAGCCGTTCGACAGCCAAGCGCAGGCGAGCGGCGTCCTCGTCCTCCTCCATCACCGGATCGAGCCACACGTCCTGGAAATCATTCAGGAAAACCACGTTGCCTTCGCGCTTGCGCCGCCGCGTTTCGCTGCGGTGCAGATTGAGCCCACAGAATCGGATCGTCGAAAACGCAAGCGGGAGATCCGGCGGACCACCACCGGATTTCTGCTGGTGGTGCCAAAGCCGCAAAATCGCCTCTTGAACCAGATCCTCCGCGTCCTCCCGGCACTTCGCCCAGCCGCGTGCGAACAACAGCAATCGGGAGCCGTGTTCTGCCAACCAGGCTTTCCAGGATCTCGCGATTGCGGCGGCTGCGCTCATCTCACTTTAGAATGCCTGCAAAACACGGATTTGTCTCCTATATTCGCAGCGGAGGAAGTCGTGACAGATTGCCAAGTTTTAGATTCCGCATTACATACATTGTCACAAGTTTAATCGATTGGTGCCTTCGGAGCTTCATTCCGCGTTGCGATTGTCTGTGAAACCTGATCCCGCACGCTTTACAATCGTCTGCTGCGGACTTAGCGGAAGATCCATATATTCAGGGAGCGCCATGCGGCGTCTCCGAAGATTACGGCGTTGCTGGCCCATTCGCGTGAGAATGCGAGTGCGGAGCGTGCCGGATTCGGATCCGCCGCACACATCAACGCACTGAGAACGACAAGATTGCCGAGCAGAATCACGACAAGTGACAGGAACGTCCCGTTTTCGCTCAAATCCGGCTGATCCTTCGGCAGCATCCAGATGGTCCAGATCATGTGAAACATCCAGGTCGCGCCGATGAATCCGTAAAACACCGGATCCCAAACCTGGGAAATCACCCCGAAATGCCGCAGCCCCAGATGTGCCAAAACGACCCAGATCGTGTAAAACGGCACAAAATACGGCGACAAGGCGATCAATAGATTCGTCTTGTTGGTTGTGATGTATCCGCCCGCCGTGCTGACGTGTATTTTCGAGATTTTGCCGCGGTGCAGGAGCACGAACAATGCATGAGTGAGCTCGTGGCCGAGCACGTAGAGATAGAGAAAAAAATTCCGGAATAATCCGGATAAAAGCCACGATGTCAACAAGATACAGCCAATGGTAAAATACCAGAACTCGCTGGATTTCCAAAAATCCTGGTGCACGGTCGCATGATTGAGTCTGGAGAAAAATGTCCACATTGTGACCCATGCGAACGGCAGCAACACGGCACCTGCGACAAAACGGCACAGCCGTTTCGGCCATCCCGAGTCCTGATCCAACCCTTCGTATCGGGTTACAGAGGCTCCGGCGGAACGGATTGCAGCCTGGATGGATTTGCGGCTTCCTTGCGGTGGAATACGGCGGTTTGCTCTTTGGTGTGCGCGTCTGCTCGCCTGCTTCAGCGATTCATGAAGCGTGGCGCGCGAGCGCTTGCGATTGCCCGTCCTGGCGGCGGAACCTTTCTTCTGACTGAGTTTGGCCATGTCAAATCGGGCGATGGCCTGAAAAAATATTTAGGATTTCTTAAGCAATCAAGCTCGAATCTCGCGTCGGTATGGGCTGGGTTTGCAGCATTGGGCCGTGGCCAACGTGAGCTTTCCATGCATGCCGTGCCTCCGCCCCAGCATCCGGCAGGGAAACCGGACCCAATGTCTGTTAGGTCGTGATTTGCAGCGCTTGCGTTGTGATTTGACACGGATTTTCCCATGGAATGCCTTGCCATCGCGTCGGCCTCCGACCATCTTTCGCGCATGCATCCCGACGTGGCGAGGCTGGTTGAGGCCGGCCGAATACCAAAACAAGTAGGCGAGCGACTCACGCAACTGGCTCCCGGTAATTTCTGCATCCACAAATCCTTCGGCGCCGGGAAAATCCTCGATTGGGATTTGCCCGCAAAACGGCTCGTCATCGATTTCGAACGCAACCCGGATCAAACCATGGACCTCAAGTTCGCGATGCAGCGCACGGTCTGGATTCCCGAAGACGATTTCCGGGCGAGGAAAATCAGCGGGATCGAAACCCTGCGCGAATTGGCCAAGCAGGATGCCGTGGCCACGCTGATTCACGTGCTTGAGAGTCACGGCGGCTCGATCACGCCGGATGCCTTGGAAAAAGAGCTTTCCGGCACCGTCATTCCCGCCAAGGATTACAAAAAATGGTGGGATTCGGCGAAAAAGGCGCTCCGCGAGTCCCGGCTCGCCACCCTTCCCTCCCGCCGTACCGAACCCATCGTCCTGCGCGATGGCGACCAGTCCCCCGCCCATATGATGCTCGCGGATTTCGAGGCGGCCAAGGATATCAAGGGCATGATTCGCGCCCTCGAGGCGATCGCCGCCGACATCGGTGCGTTTAACCAAGACACCGAGGCGCTAAAGAGGCTCCTGATCGATATCGATGAAGGAGCCGCCAAGGCCGCACGCGTCCAGCTCGGCCAGGCGCTCCAGTTGATCGCCGCCCGCGACGAGGTGATCGGCTCGACCAAGACGCTCGAGCTGGATCCGAACGCCGTCCGCCTCGCCGATCTCGTGCAAACCGCCGACACCGACAAGCTCACCGAGGAGGTCGGCAACCTGCCGTCAGCACGCCAGCGCGCCGTGTTCGAGGCCTTTCCCGTGGCATTTGGCGACGAGTGGGTCGAGCGGATCGTTGGAGTCTTCGACCAGGTTGGCTCGCGGGGTGTCTCCGAAATCGCGCGGCTGTTGCTGGAACAGGGTATGGTCTCCCACTTGGTGGACCACCTCCGCACCTCGATCGCCCGCCGCGCGCTCGGTCCGGACGCGCTCATCTGGGTCTGTCGCGAACGCAAATCCACCTCCGCCACCGTGTTCACCGCGGACGTCGGCGCGTCCATCCTCAACCTGCTGGAAAACGACCACCTTTCGGACGGCCCGCGCAAGACAACTCGCCTGCAATCGCTGCTCGGCGACGACAAGACGCTTCTAGCCGACCTTGTCAACGTCATGGACGGCAACGAGGCGCGCAATTTCGCCCGCCGCCTGCTCGAGTGCCCGGTATTTCCCGATCTCGAGAAAAAATCCCTGATGGCCCGCATCATCAAGGCCAAGCCCGAGACCGGCGAACTCGTCAGCGGCGAGGGCAACCGCAAGCGCAACGAAGCGCTCCTCGTCTCCTGGGAATCACTCGAAAAGAAAAAAGCCGAACTCGACGACATCACCAACAACCGCATCCCTCAAAACACGAAGGACATCTCCATCGCCCGCTCCTACGGCGACCTGCGCGAGAACTTCGAATACAAATCCGCCAAGGACATGCAGAAGGTCCTGATGCACCGCAAACAGGAACTCGAGCGCGACATCGCCCGCGCCCGCGGCACCGATTTCAAGGGCGCGAACACGGAAACCGTGAACATCGGCACCGTCGTCGAACTCACCCGTGACGATGGCACTCCGGAAACCATCACCGTGCTCGGCGCGTGGGATTCCATCCCCGAAAAAAAAATTGTCTCCTACCTCTCCGAGGTCGGCAAGACCCTCATGGGATGCGCCCCCGGCGACACCGTCGAAGTCCGCGACCTCCAGACCGAGGAGCTCTACACCCTCACTGTCAAGACCATCGCCCCCCACAACCCGTAAAAGGTGCCTCCGGCTCAATTCCCAATCTAAATTTCTCCCAACCCGACACCGCATCCTCCCCCTCAAGCCATCCACCAACAACCGACACCCAACACACAAAATGGACCAAACCACCATCATTGAAATCCGCGGCCGCGAAATCATCGACTCCCGCGGCAACCCGACCGTCGAGGTCGATGTCCACCTCGATTGCGGCGCCGTCGGCCGCGCCGCCGTGCCGTCCGGCGCGTCCACCGGCGAACACGAGGCTTGCGAGCTGCGCGACGGAGACAAGGAGCGCTACCTCGGCAAGGGCGTGCTCAACGCCGTCAAAAACGTCAACGAGAAGCTCGCCCCGGAACTCCTCGGCTTCGACGCCACCGAGCAGGCCTCCATCGACGCCGCCATGATGGCGCTCGACGGCACCGCGAACAAAAAGGAAATCGGAGCCAACGCGATCCTCGGCGTCTCCATGGCCGTCGCCAAGGCCGCCTCCACCGCGCTCGGCGTGCCACTCTACAAATACCTGGGCGGCCCCAATGCCAAGGTGTTGCCCGTGCCGATGATGAACATCATCAACGGCGGCTCGCACTCCGACGCGCCGATCGACTTCCAGGAATTCATGATCATGCCCGTCGGCGCGCCCACCTTCCGCGAGTCGATCCGTTACGGTGCCGAGGTCTTCCACAGCCTCAAGAAAGTCCTGCACGACCGCGGACTCTCCACCGCCGTCGGTGACGAAGGCGGCTTCGCACCCAAACTCGACAGCGCCGAGGACGCCCTCGGCGTGATCTGCCAGGCCATTGAAAAGGCCGGATACAAGCCCGGCGAGGACATCGCCATCGCGCTCGACGTCGCCTCCTCCGAATTCTACGACCGGGAAAAAGGCGCATACGTCTTCCACAAGTCCGACGGCTCCGTCAAATCCTCCGCCGAACTCGTCGAATCCTACCTCGAACTCTGCAAACAATTCCCCATCATCTCCATCGAGGACAGCCACGACGAAAACGACTGGGACGGCTGGAAGGTCGTCACCGAAAAACTCGGCGATACCATCCAGCTCGTCGGCGACGACCTCCTCGTCACCAACACCAAATTCCTCCGGAAAGCCATCGATCTCGGCGTCGCCAACTCCATCCTCGTCAAGGTCAACCAGATCGGCTCACTCACCGAAACCTTCGACGCCGTCGAACTCGCCAAGGAAAACAGCTACACCTCGGTCATCTCCCACCGCTCGGGCGAAACGGAGGACAGCACCATCGCCGATATCGCCGTCGCCACCAACTGCGGCCAGATCAAGACCGGCTCGATGAGCCGGTCCGACCGCATTGCCAAATACAACCAGCTCCTCCGCATCGAGGAGGAACTCGGCGACGACGCAATCTTCGGCACCCATAAACTCAAGATGCTCAAGTCGCGCTGATTTCCGGGTTTGATCCCCTCCCCTGTCCATTCCATCTCCACCCGCCCGGTTCCGCGCCGCGGCGGGTGGTTCACTTTGAACCGCGCAACAAGATCCTTGCAAACCCTCGAGTTACGGTGCTAACGCCAAATGTGTCCGCCGATAAGGCGCCACGGGCTGACTCTCCACGCGGGTCATCACGAAAAAAACACCTGGTCAACCCTCCGGCAGCTCCGCGTGCAGGAACCGCTCGAACTGCCGGATGATCATCGCATCGCCAGGCATGTAGCGCACCGCTTCGGCACCCCAGCGCACCGCCTCCGCCCGGTTGCCCTTCGCGAAATAAATCTCCGCCAGCGTATCGAGATAAGCTGCGCTCCGGGGATACAGTTCCAGCGCGCGTTTCTGGATCTCCATCGCCTCGTCCAACCGCCGCACGCTGCGGCTGGCAAACCAGCCCGCCGTATTCATCGTATTGTCCGATTCGGGAAATCTCTCCAGCGTGTGCATGAATTTGCCCCACGAGATCTCGAACAATTCGCCATGCACATCCGTCAGTCCGTTCTCCAGAATCGACGGAAAGAAATGGTCCGCCAGTGCCCCGTCGGTCGGCATCACCGCATGTGCGGCACGTAAAGTTCTGGATGCCTCATCGCGGCGCTCCGGCGGCAGCGCGAGTGCCCGGGCGAGATCCGCCTGTTGCCTCAGCCGGGTGTAACTCAACGGTGTGATCCCCAGGTCGTTCTCGGACGCTTCAATCTGTGCCAGCACCTCCGTGCAGGCCGCGGCCACCGCGAATTCGCGGTGCTCAAGCAATTCATCCGCCAGTTTTTGCAAAACCCCGGAAAACCGGTTCCCGTCCGGATCCGCCTCCAGAACCGCCCGCCGGTGCCACTTCAGCGCGCGCTCGTAGTCCCGCCCGAATTCATATGCGTCCGCCACCGCCCGGTTCGTCCGTGTGTCCCCGAGGGCGAGCGCCTCAGCCAAAGTGTCTTGCTCCTCCGCATCCTCGTGCCTCCCGGCGTTCCGCAGGGAGGCCGCCGCGTAGGCGTGCATCTCGGGCCGCACGTCCCCGCGCTCGGCAAGCGATGCAATCTGCGCCAGGAAAAAATCGGCGACCTCGTCCCACCGGCCGGCCACCGCGCCCACCAGCAAATCGCCGTATGCCGCATCCACCTCCACGCCACGGCGCTGGTTGAACCGCCGCAACCGCTCGAGCATCTCCAGGTCGGTCACGTTTCCTGATAGGAATTCCATCGCCCACGCCGCCTCATCCACTGCATCGCCCTCCTCCGTGAGTGTCCACACCAGTTCCGACCAACGCTCCCTTTCATTGTCCGGATCGCGCGTGTAGCCGAACAAGGCCAGCATCCCTCCCAGCAACTCGTCGTGTTCCGCTTCCGGCTCCGCTGTTTCCATCAAATTCCGCCACCGCATGTAGCCGGATTCCTCACCGAACGCCGCGATCAACATCTCGTCCCAGCGCGCCTCGTCGCCGCCCGCCCACTCCGTCGCCACCCGCATCGCGAACTCCGGTGCCCCCACGCGTGGCGAAGGCGTCGCGAAAAGCTCGCTCATCAGGTCCGTGAAGCGCGGGGCGTGCAACTCTCCGAAGTCCAGCAGGGCCGGCATCACCACACGGTCGAGCACGCCGCCTTTGCCGCGGCGTTCGAGAAAGTTGCAGTAAGCCACGAGCTTGCGAATTTTCTCGTCGCGATCCTCACCGCCATCCGCCGCCGCGTTGTCCGGATCACCCGGTGCCTGGCAGACCCGTTCCAGAATCGGCATCAGATATCCCGCGTGATCCGGATTTTCAGGATCCAGGCCGAGCACCCGAAGTGCGTCGTCCAGCCGCTCCAGGGCATCGTAATTCAAATAGGCGTCCTCGGGATACTGCCGTTCAAAGGTCCGCCACGCCGCCTCCGTCTCGCCCATCAGAAACAATTGCGCCATGCCACGCAGCCGCACCGAATCCGAGGGCGATCTCAACCGGCGGCGCATCCTGTCGAGTTCGGGAATGTCCTTCTCACCACGCCACCGCGCCGCCGCCGCCCGCGCGTAATCACCCCCATCCGTATCCGCCCCCGCTTTCTCAAGCCATGGCAGCGGATCCCCCCGCAACATATCCATCACCGCAGCCACCCGCATGTCCCCCAGCTTGCGCGCCGATTCCGCCGCACCTTCCACATTCCCCGCCACCCGCTGCATTGCATTCAACCACATCCGCTCACCCTCGTCCGAGGGTTCGCCGAGTGATTCCATTTCCGCTTCCAGCGTGCCTGCCGCGCGGTGGAATGCCGCCAGCGAAATCAACGTCCCCGGCGCGTCACCGGCCATCTCGAGATAGCCACGCGCGCCATCCTCGTCCCCTGCGGTCAGGCTCTCTCGTGCGGCAAGCAAAGCGATCCCGTCAACCATTCGCTGCAGTGTATCCCGTGTGTCCTGATCCTCCTCATTGGCATATAGCCGCAGGATCTGCCGCCACGCACGCAGCCGCCGCAACTCGTGAATGATCGTGGATTTCTGGGTCCGGCCCGCCTCCGCGTAGCGATCGGTCAACTCAATGATCCTGGGGTTGGTGTCCGGCCGAAGTCCGAGATCGATTTTTCGCAGCAGTTCCCGAGCCCGCATCGCCATTTCCGGATCGCTCGACCTCGCCGCCTCACGCAGATCGTCGGTCGCCAGCTCGCCTTTCTCCCACAACAACCGGCTCGCCTCCTCGCGCTCGAAATAATCCTCCGACGCCAGACCGTGGATGAAGTCATCCTGAACATCACGCGCGCCGGTCGCGACCAAACCACCGCCGATCACCACCGCAAATGCTATTTTCATTCTCACGCTGGAGACTTAGCAGCCGCTCCCAGCGGAAATCAACTCCATTCCCTCCCGATTCCCCGTGCCACTCCACCCTCACGGGCATAATCCTACTTGATCCAATATGCTCAAACACCTGTGGAACACAAATGAATAAACAATTTCATGACATAACCTGCCACACGATTTCCAAGTAAATCATCATTGCAGCCCCCTGAGACAAAACCCGTCCATCCCGCGTCGATGCGAATTGTAAAAAATCAAGAAATCCCTTGCGCAAAACGTCGTCGGCAGACACGTTGGGGGGGAAACCCAATAAAAAAAGGCAACTTACTAAGGATTTATGCTTCCCAAGCACGCACCATTCGATTCCGCGCAGCGCGCATCCCTTGATTCCCTGCTCCCCACGCTCGATGCGACGCAGCGCGGCTGGCTCAGCGGTTACCTCGCCGCCGCCGGTGCCGCCACCCCGCCTGCGGCTCCCCCCGGGTCCGCCAGGCTCCACGTGCTCTACGGTACCGAGTCCGGCAACTCCGAGGAACTCGCTGACCGCACCGTCAAGGAAGCGAAAAAACGCGGATTCAAGGCCGCCATGTCCAACATGGCCGACATCTCTCCCGCCGACCTCGCCAAACACGACAACCTGCTCGTCATCATCTCCACATGGGGCGATGGCGACCCGCCCGAAACCGCCGTCACCTTCTACAATGAATTCATGTCCGCCGACCTCGCGCTGAAAAACGTGAAATTCTCCGTGTGCGCCCTTGGCGACACGTCCTACGAAAAGTTCTGCCAAACCGGCAAGGACATCGACGCCCGCCTCGAATCCCTCGGCGCAACCCGCATTGCCCCGCGCCAGGATTGCGATGTCGATTACGATGAGGCCTACACCTCATGGCTCGATATTTCCCTTTCCGCAATCCAGCCCGCTTCCGCAACCCCAGCCATCGAGCCTGCCATCATCAACGCGCCAGCCGTCGAATACGGCAAAAAACACCCCTTCCCCGCCGAACTTACCGAGCGCGTCCTTCTCAACGGCAAAGGCTCTGCCAAGGAAACCCTCCATGTCGAACTCTCGCTCGAGGGTTCCGGCCTCGCCTATGAACCCGGCGACTCCCTCGCCGTCCTCCCCGTCAACGCTCCTGACGTCATCAAGGATATCCTCCAAACCACAGGCCTCACCGGCAACGAGGAGGTCGAAGTCAAAAACATCGGCCCCAAACTCCTCGCCGATGCGCTCCGCGAAGACTTCGACATCACCTCGCTCTCACGCAACGTCCTCAAAAAACTCGCCGAAATCACCCACTCCGCCACCCTCACGGAACTCCTCGAGGAGGCCAATAAAGAGGAATTCAAAGCCTACACCGAAGGCCGCCAGATCATCGACGCCCTCCACGACTTCGGCAGCAAACGCATTTCCGCCAGGGATCTCGCCTCGATATTCCGCAAACTCCCGCCGCGCCTCTATTCCATCGCCTCCAGCCCGCTCGCCCACTCCGGCGAGGTCCACCTCACCGTCGCCGCCGTCCGCTACCACACCCATGGTCGCAAGCGCAAAGGCGTAGCCTCAACCTATCTGCCCGACCTCATCAATACGGGCGACCACGTCCCCGTCTTCGTCCAGCCCAACAAGAACTTCCGCCTGCCCGCCGATGGAGACACCCCGGTCATCATGGTCGGCCCCGGCACCGGCATCGCACCGTTCCGCGCCTTCGTCGAACACCGCGCCGCCCTCGGCGCCAAAGGAAGGAACTGGCTCTTCTTCGGCGACCAGCACTACACATACGATTTCCTCTACCAGCTCGAGTGGCAGGACCACCTCAAATCCGGCGCCCTCACCAGACTCGACCTCGCATTCTCCCGCGACCAACCCGAGAAAATCTACGTCCAGGACCGCATGACCGAACACGGGGCCGACCTCTACGCCTGGCTCGAGGAAGGCGCCCACTTCTACGTCTGCGGCGACGCCACACGCATGGCGCACGACGTCCACGAAGCCCTCGTCGCCATCGTCCAGAACCACGGCGCGCTCACCCGCGAAGACTCGGAAGCCTACGTCGAAAATCTGAAGAAATCCAAACGCTACCAGCGCGATGTCTATTAAATAAGTGCCGAGTGATCGGTGATCAGTCATCAGTGAAAAAAAATCTGCCCGCCAATCACTGGTCACCGGTCACGCGGCACTCAATCCGACCGCTCTTCCAACTTCCAAATCAACCACCCGCCATGCCCGAAGAAAAGAAACTCTCCGCCAACGAGCACATCAAAACCCGCAGCAACTACCTCCGCGGCACCATCGCCGACGGCCTCGCCGACCTCTCCACCGGAGCCATGTCCGAGGACGACCAACAGCTCCTCAAATTCCACGGCACCTACCAGCAGGACGACCGCGACCTCCGCGCCGGCCGCCGCAAACACAAGCTCGAAAAAGCCTACTCCTTCATGATCCGCATCCGCGTCCCCGGCGGCGTCGCCACTCCGGAGCAGTGGCTCGAAGTGGACCGCATGGCCACCCAGTTCGCCAACGGCACCATCAAGCTCACCACCCGCCAGGCGTTCCAATTCCACGGAATCATCAAGACCAACCTCAAGCGCACCATCGCCGAGATCAACCAGACCGCCCTCGACACCATCGCCGCCTGCGGAGACGTC
>SLAV01000216.1 GCA_007126655.1 Haloferula sp.
CATCCTTGCCGGCCTGGCAGGCGTGGATGGTGTGAAGCGCGTGCCAATGGTTCGGCCCGGCGATGACGACGCCGTCGATGTCGGATCGTTCGAGAAGTTTGCGATAGTCCCGGATCAGGTCGGGTTTCGGGCGATTGTCCTGGTCGGCCATGGCGGCGACCTTGTCCATGTGCTCGGTGTCGGGATCCGAGATGGCGACAAACTCGATGTCGCGCATGCGGTTGAACTGGCGGAACATCTGCCCGCCACGCCATCCGCATCCGATCAGGCCGAGGCGGACGCGTTCGTTCGCGCCATTCGCACCCAGCGCGGGAAATCCGAGGGTGGCCAGCGCGGACGCGCCCATGGTCCCGATGAACCGGCGGCGTGTGGGGGTGTATGAAGAAGGATTTGGCATATGGGTTTTACGTGACGTGCCGCGTCGGTTTTTCAGTGATCATAGGGTCTGGATGCGGCGTTCATTTTGGCGTTGCATCGGCTGTGGCCGGGCCTTAGTCTGCCGCTGTTCGCGAGAAGAGAAGCTCATTTGTGCCGGCGGACGCGGCGCGGTCAATCAGCCGCCCATCCCACTGCCATCGCAGCCGCACAACACCCCTGCCCGTGGCTGATCCGCTCCGGGGATTCCCACATCGCGATTGATTTCCCTCCGCCCGGAAAGGACGGGCGGATCACCCGCATTGCCCTTCGCAAGCCCAGCAACCCCGAACCCCACCTATTCATATCCATGGCCGGTCACAACAAGTGGTCCAAGGTCAAGCACATCAAGGCCCGCGTGGACGTCATCAAGGCGCGGGTTTTCAGCAAGTGTTCCCACGAGATCGCCCTTGCCGCACGAGCGGGTGGCGGCGATCCCGCGATGAATCCGCGCCTGCGCGCGGCGATCGACGGAGCCAAGGCCGTTTCGATGCCCAAGGACAACATCGAGCGGGCTGTCCGCAAGGGCACCGGAGAACTCGGAGGGAATGCGATCCAGGAGGCCACCTACGAGGGATACGGGCCGGGCGGCATCGCGTTCTTCATCGAGACGGCCACCGACAATCTCAACCGCACGGCCGCCGACGTGCGCTCGATCCTGACGAAGAATGACGGATCGATCGCCACCCCGGGCAGCGTGGCCTATCAGTTCGACCGGAACGGCGAGATCCGCATTCCGGCGGAAGGGATATCGGCCGAGCGGTTGATGGAACTCGCGATCGAGGCGGGTGCCAGCGACGCCGAACCGTACGAAGGCGATGCGGTGGACGGCGACGACGCCGCGCATGTCCTGCTCACAGAGCCCACCGAACTCGGCACCGTGGCCAAAAAGTTGCGCGAGCTGGGGGTGCGGGTGCTCGGCGAGAAGCTGGTTCTGATCCCGCGGAACCCGACGGTAATCGATGACATCGAGGTGGCCCGCCGCATTCTCAAGCTTCACGACCAGCTTGATGATTACGCCGACACGGTGAACGTATTCACCAATTTCGAGGTGGCCGATGAAATCCTCCCCCAACTTGCCGAATGACCGGCATGGTCCCACTCAATCATTTTTTCAACACCCGATCCGGATGAGCCAAGCCAACGAAGACACCCTGCGAGAACCCGCCGCCGATACGGTGGTGGCGACCAAAGCCGCCGCGAAAAAAACGGCGAAAAAGGCCGCGAAGAAAACCACGGCGAAAAAAACCGCCAGAAAAACCGCGAAAAAAGCCGCGAAAAAAGCCGCGAAGAAGGTCACGAAGAAGGTCGCAAACAAAACCACGGCGAAAAAGGCAGCCGTGAAGGCGGTGAAAAACGCCGCGAAGATTCTCGACGACGGTGCCGGGGATAGCGGGAGCCGGGGGGAATCCGCCCAACCCGGGATGGCTGAAGCCGTGGCGACTGCGGAAACCGCGCAAGCCGTCGAAGCCGGATCACTCGCCGAATCCAATTCCGAATCCAAGTCAGAATCCGATTCCGAATCCAAGTCCGGCTCCGATGAACGGTCGAAACCTTCTTCAGGGGATGCGCGCAGTGAGCCATCCGGCGGGGGCGGGCCGAAATTCGGCCGTGTGCCGGGTGGCGGACCCGTGACACCACCGCCGCCGGCGGCTCCAGCGAGTGACGGCGGGGAGGAATCCGCGGCCGATAGCCGGAGCAGGAAGCGCCGGGAGAAGCGCAAGCGCCGCCGCGAAAAGATGCGCCAGAATTCCGGCCGGGGGAACGATGAAGGAGGCGAGGCGCCCGGTGGCGAGCGCGCCCCGCAGCTCACCGGGCCGAAAATGGAGGCCGACGGGTTGCTGGAGTTCGCGCCCAAGGGATTCGGATTTTTGCGCGTGTCGTCCAAGAACTACGAGCAGGCGCGCGACGACGTCTTCGTGCCGCCCGACATCCTGCGGCGGTACAACCTGCGCCCTTGCCAATGGATCCACGGCCTATGCCAGGAGGGCCCGCGCGGCCCGCAGCTCGTCGAGGTGCACCGGGTGAACGGCCTCAGCCCCGAAGAGGCCGCGAAGGCCCCGCATTTCGACGAACTCAAGGCGGTGAACCCCGACAAGCGGATCTCGTTCGAGACCGCCCCGGACCGCTACAGCACCCGGGTGCTCGACATCATGTCGCCGATCGGGCGTGGCCAGCGCGGGCTGATCGTTTCGCCGCCGCGTTCCGGCAAGACGACGCTGCTGCTGCACATGGCGGAGGCGGTCCGCGACAAATACGACGAGCAGATCCATCTGATGGTGCTGCTGGTGGACGAGCGGCCCGAGGAGGTCACCGAGTTCCGCCGCGCGCTGCCGGGGGTGGAGATCTATGCCAGCTCGAACGACGAGCAGCCGCGCAACCACTGCCGCATCGCGGAATTGGCGGTCGAGCGTGCGAGGCGGCTGGTCGAGAGCGGGCAGCACGTCTTCCTGCTGATGGATTCGATCACCCGTTTGGCCCGCGCCTACAACAACGCGATGGCGCGCGGCGGCGGGCGCAAGCGCGCCACCGGCAGCGGCGGCGTGATGATCGGCGCGCTCGAGGCGCCTCGCCGCCTGTTCGCGGCGGCTCGCAACACGCGCGAGGCCGGCTCGCTCACGATCGTGGCCACCGCGCTGATCCAGACCAACTCGCGCGCCGACGAGGCGATCTTCATGGAATTCAAGGGCACCGGCAACATGGAGCTCGTGCTCGACCGGAAGATCGCTGAAAATTACATCTATCCGGCTGTTGATATCTTCAAGTCCGGCACCCGCCGCGAGGAGCTGCTGCTGCCCGATCACATGCTGCACAAGATCAACCTGATCCGCCGCGGCCTCTCCGGCCACCGGCCGGCCGAGGCGATGGAGCGCCTGTTGTTTTTCCAGAAGAAATTCCCCAACAACCCGCAGATGCTCCTCGAGATCAAGGGCTGAGAGCCACCCGCAATGCCGACGCAACGCCCCAGCCGCCAAAACGACCGCGCCGAACCCGTGACGGTGGACGTGGAGGTGACGGAAATCGACGGCGTGACCCACGAGGCGCAGCCGCCCGCGCCGGAACGGAGGGCGCGCCAACCCCGCACCCCCGGGCCGGACGGTCGGGCCGGCCAGGGCTGGCGCTCCGGCTGGGCGGGACGCGTTCACACGCTCGACTCCCGGTGGTGGCCGCTTTGGGTGGTTCTGGGCATCATCGGCGTGGTTCTCGCCGTGACCGTGGGACTGGTTCTGGCGGTGATTTACCTGACATTCCGCATCATCGCCGGCGTGATCCAGTGGATCCTGGGACTGGTGACCGGCCAGGCGGGTGGTGGTTTGATCGGGAGATAACGCAATCGTGTTTACCCGCCTGAACGGCCTTGCCGTCAGGATCCGGTCGCGATTCATTCCCCGGGCCGGATGCCCTTGCGCCGTCCTGCGAAAGGCGCGCTGGGGGCTTCCGATTCGCGGCTTGTCATTGCCGGTTTGGAGGGATTGAATCACGCAGCCGCGCCGCCAGGTGCGGCGGAATTGTTTCATTGATCCAGCCATGTCCACGAAACGCGTCACCCGTGAATCCCTTCCGGTCCGAATGCGGAAAAGCATTTCGGGGGTGCTGGGCGGGATCGCGCTGGTCGCGGTGGCGGTGGTGGTGCTGTATTGGAACGAAGGACGTGCGGTGGAGACGGCCCGCGGGCTGGTTGAGGGGGAGACGTCGGTGGTGCGCCTCGATGAAATCGGCGAGGTGGATCAGGGAACCGATGGCGCCCTGGTGCATCTGACAGGAAAAGCCGAAAGCGGAGAGGTGCTGCGGGACGACGCCTTCGATCTCGAGGTGCCGGCGTTGAAGCTGCACCGCGGTGTCGAGATGCTCCAGTGGCGCGAGAACCGCGAGACCAAGACGCGCACGAAGATCGGAGGGGGCACGGAGACCGAGACGGTTTATTCGTATGAGAAGATCTGGTCGGACTCCCTGATCGATTCTTCGGGCTTCGACGAGGGTGGATATCAAAACCCGGAGTCGAAACCGCTGGAATCTCTCGAAGTGACAGCGGAGGAGATCCGCGTCGGCGCTTACCGGCTGGGGCCGGGGCTGGTGGAACGGATCAACCGGTTTGAGGAAGTGCCGCCGCCGGACGAACTGCCGGAGGGGCATGTGGCGCAGGGGAATGTGATTTTCCGCAGCGCGGACCCGAACGCGCCACAGGTCGGGGACCTGCGGATCACACTGAGGGCCGCGATGCCGACCGACGTCTCGGTGGTGGCCCGCAACAAGGGGGGGCGCCTCGAGGCGTTCCAGACGACTACGGGAACGACGATCAAGCTCTTGGAATACGGCGAGCTGGATGCTTCGGAGATGTTCCAGACTGCAAAGAGCGCCAACAAGACGCTGACGATGGGCCTGAGAATCCTCGGCGTGCTGCTGGTGTTCGTGGGCGTGCAGAGCGTGCTCGGGCCGGTGGTTGTGGTGGCGGGCGTGCTGCCGCTGGTGGGCCGGGTTACGCGTGCGGGAACCACGCTGATTTCGGGGATCATTGCGGTGCCGTTGGCGTTCGTGACGATTTCGATCGCCTGGCTTTCATATCGCCCGTGGATCGGGGCGGGGGTGCTTTTGCTCGGAGCGGTGGTCGGCTCAGGGCTGGTTTGGTTCGCCCGCAAGCGGGCCGTTGCCGAAGGGTAGGGATCGACAAGACAAATTCCTTTGCATGTGAAGGATACGGAATACCCGCGGATTCAGGAACAGCCGGAGATGGTTTGGAAAGGTACCGGCTGGGGTTGGGGTTCCGCCATGACCGCATGCGGTTTTTGCGGTAAAGGTTCGCGGCAAACACACTACTTGGCCGATTTTTGCCATGTGTCCTTGAGGGCGACCGTGCGATTGAATACGGGAGCGGTCCCGGGGGTGTGGTCGGTCTCGTCGGCGATAAAATAGCCGATGCGCTCGAATTGGCAGCTGAAGCCGGGTGGGCAACCGGCAAGGGCGGGTTCGGTTTTGGCAGCGACGGTTTTGAGGGAATCCAGATTGAGGGCGTTGAGGAAGCCGCCTTCGGCCGCGTCGGGATCCTCGCGGGTGAAGAGCCGGTCGTAGAGGCGGACGGTGGCGTCGGTGCCGGTGGCGGCATCCACCCAGTGGATGGCGGCACGGCATTTGACGCCTTCGGGGGCGTCTGCCCCGACAGTGCCCGGTAGGATTTCGGCCCGGATTTCGGTGACGTTGCCTTGCGGGTCGGTGGTGTGGGAGAGGTGGCGGATGATGTGGCCGCCGCGCAGGCGGACGCAGCCGCCGGGCTTGAGGCGGAAGTATTTTTTCGGGGCGTCGATCATGAAGTCGTCGCGCTCGATCCAGACTTCGGATGAGATGGGGACCTGGCGGGTGCCGAGTTCGGGGTTTTGCGGGTGATTGGGGATTTCGGCAGTTGTCAGGGGTTCTGCGGACCAGTTCTCGAGGACGACCTTGACGGGGTCGAGCACGGCCATGCGGCGCGGGGCGTGGCGGTTGAGGTGGTCGCGGACTTCGTATTCGAGCAGGGCGACATCCGTGGTGCCATTGAATTTGGTGATGCCCACGCGGGTGCAGAACGCGCGGATGGCGGCGGGCGGACAACCGCGCCGGCGCAGGCCGGAGATAGTGGGCAGGCGTGGATCGTCCCAGCCGGCGACGTGACCGCCGCGGACGAGTTCGAGCAGCTTGCGCTTGCTCATGACGGTGTAGGTGAGATTCAGGCGGGCGAACTCGATCTGCCGCGGGCGGGAGGGGACGGGGCAGTGTTCGACCACCCATTCGTAGAGCGGGCGGTGGTTTTCGAATTCGAGGGTGCAGAGCGAGTGGGTGATGTGTTCGAGCGCGTCCTCCAGCGGGTGGGCGAAGTCATACATCGGGTAGATGCACCATGCGTCGCCGGTGTTGTGGTGGGGGGCGTGCATGATCCGGTAGAGCGCGGGATCGCGCAGGTTCATATTCGGGGAGGCGAGGTCGATTTTTGCACGCAGCACGCATTCGCCCTCGAGGAATTCCCCGGCGCGCATTTTGGCGAAGAGGTCGAGGTTTTCATCGACGGAAAGATCGCGGTCGGGCGAGGGGGTGCCGGGGGTGTTGACGTCGCCGCGGTTGCGCTTCATTTCCTCCGGCGACTGGCGATCCACGTAGGCGAGGCCGTTTTTGATAAGGTGGACGGCGCAGTCGTGGAAGAATTCGAAGTAGTCGCTGGCGAAGTCGAGGTGTTCGCCCCAGTCGAAGCCGAGCCATGAGACGTCGCGCTTGATGCTTTCGACGTATTCGGTTTCCTCTTTTTCGGGATTGGTGTCGTCGAAGCGGAGGTGGCAGCGCGCGCCGGTGGCGGCGTTTTCGAGGGCGATGCCGAAGTTGAGGCAGATCGATTTGGCGTGGCCGATGTGGAGGTAGCCGTTGGGTTCGGGCGGGAATCGGGTGATGGTGGTGGCGTGTTTGCCGGAGGCGAGATCCGCGGCGATGATGTCGCGGATGAAGTCATTTTTCACGGGTGTGCTGGAATCGGACATGTTGGTGGATGCGGGCGCCGCTAGGGCGACACAGGGAACGCCGCCCGCATGCGGTTGTCGAGAGCGGAGCTTGGACGGGGACTGTGTGACGGACCGGACCAATGGGTCAATGGGTCGGCTGTCGCAGGCCGATGCGGGACATGGTTTTTTGTTTGGCATGCCCGGCCTTTTTCCGGTGTGGACAACAAATGTCTCGATCGGGACATTTGTTGTCCACGCATGGATGCGTCGGTTTTTTGTTTAGGTAAACCGGTGGATAAGTTTCCGACGGTGGGCTGTGTGAATATGAACAACGTCTGTCATTTGTCGCACGGTCGTTTATTGCAGGAACGTCCCGGAGGATTGGTTCCTTGTCGATTGGCCAGTGGTGCTGGTTTGCGTTGGCAGGGCGAATGCCGCTTTCCGCCATTCCCGACTTGCCCGGGAGTTGTGCGGGGGGTGAAACAGGGCGGGCCGATGACAAATGATGCTGCAATCGATCTTGAAGCCGTCCTGCCGGATCAGGATTTTGGCATGAAAATGCGTTTTTCGCGGCGCGGGGTGGCGGCGTTCTACCGGCCCGGTCCGGCATACGGGAGCGTGACGGAAGAGAGGCGCAGGTGGATCGCCAAGGAACCCATGCGTCATGTGGCAATGCTACCGGAGGGGGAATCCCTGCTGGATGAGACGGTGGGGCTGGCGATCTCGGCGGCGGTACCGCCGTGCGGGATCGATGCCGGGACATTCGAGGGACTGGAGCCGTTCGAGCGCTGCTGTCGCCTCGGCGAGGCCTGGGAGGCGGATTTCCTGCTGATGAGGCCTGATTCCAGCGGGGTGTTCCGGATGGTCGGCGGCTGCCTGTGCTTTCCCTCGCACTGGGATCTGCGGGAAAAAATGGGTCGGTCGATGCGGGAGATCCACGAACCGGTGCCGGGTTTGAACGAATCCCTTGGCAGGCAGATCGACGGGTTCCTGCAGCGCATCAAGCCGGGGATTTCATGGGAGCGGGAGAACTGGGGGCTGTGCCGCACGCCCGATTTGAACCAACATCCCGCGCGACGGCTGCCGCGGCTGAATGCGACGACCGGGCCGGACGAAGTCTGGTTGCGCGTGGAGGAGCAATCGCTTGTGGCTCTCCCTGCGAGCGGCGGAGTGCTTTTCGGCATCAAGGTGAAAGTGGTGCCGTTGGTCCGGATCAAGGCGCGGCCGGGAGCCTGCCGGGGGCTGATCCGCGCGTTGCGGACCATGCCTGAGGCGGTGGCGGATTACAAAGGCATCGCACCGGCGCGCGGGCGTCTTCTCGAACTGCTGGGGGCGGATTGAAATCGAGTTGAGAAATGGCGGGGTTCTGCCAAACATCCGGCATGCCCCGTGCGGACGCATGATGTTTTGAGGCGCCTGCTTTCCATATTGTCCTGGCCAAGACCCCGCGGTGGTCCCCACCGGTCGGCGTGTCATTTCTGCGACACCTTGCACCAGGCGGTTGTGGTGCCGGAGGGCGGCTCGGCCCGCTGTGTGTGCTGTGGTGCGAAACTCTATCGAAACCGCCCGGCCTCGCTGGCAAGGGCCACGGCATTCTCGCTGACGGGTCTGGTGCTGATGGCGATGGCGCATGCCTTTCCATTCATCACGATGGACGCGGCGGGGATGCGCACGAGCCTGTCGCTGTCGAACGCCGCGCACGCGCTGATCGACCGGGGCAGCCCGCTGCTGGGCATCGCGCTCGCGTTGTTCACGATCATCGCGCCGCTGGTGATGGCGTGCGGCCTGATTTACGTGTGTGGCCCGCTGATGTTCGGGCGTGCCGCGCCGGGGGCGACGGCGGTGACGCGCTGGATCAGCCGCACCCAGCCGTGGAACATGATCGAGGTGTTCCTGCTCGGGGTGCTGGTGAGCCTGATGAAGCTCAACCGGGTTGCGGAGGTGAATTTCGGCCCGGGTTTCTGGGCGTTCGTGGTGCTGATGATCTCGATGGCGGCGGCCGTCGCATCGATCGACCGGAAGGAACTGTGGGACCGACTGGAGGTGGCGCGGCAATGAGCGGGCGGTTTCCAAGGGCGGTGGATGACGACCTTGCGACCTGCCACTTGTGCGGCAAGGTGGCTCCGGCGGCCCGGGGCGAGTGTCCACGCTGCGGGGTGGCGATCCATACACGCAAACCGCGCAGCATCGAGCGCACGATCGCGCTGATGGTGGCGGCCTCCGCACTTTACATGCCGGCGATGACGCTGCCGGTGATGACATTGCGCGAGCTTGGCGACGTGGCTCCCACGACGATACCGGAGGGCATGCAGGCATTTTGGAAATCAGGCGACTATCCGATCGCGGTGGTGATTTTCACCGCGTCGATCCTGATTCCGTTTTTGAAAATCGCGAGCCTGGCGTGGGTGTGTGCGGCGGCCACCGGACGGGTGGATCCTTCGCCGCGGATGCTGGCGAAAGTGTATTGGATCACCGAGTCGCTCGGGCGCTGGTCGATGATCGACATCTTCGTGGTCGGGATTTTGGTGGCGCTCGTGCAGCTTGGCGCATACATGTCGGTTACCCCCGGCCCGGGGGCCCTGGCGTTCGGGTCGGTGGTGATCCTGACGATGTTCGCCGCGACGAGTTTCGACCCGCGTCTGCTCTGGGACCGCATCGATCCGCACATGAATTCCGAACCCACCCCGCAGCCGGATGCCCGAGAATCCTGAACCCAAGCTCCAACCGCCCCGGTTGCGGACCGCACAGCGGTGGAATGCCGTGTGGCTTGTGCCGATGGTCGCCGTCTTCGTCGCCGCGTGGATGATCTGGCAGCATATCGGCGGGAACGGGCCGGTGGCCAGTGTGAGCTTTGAGACCGCGGAGGGCATCCTGGCGGGGAAAACCGAGGTGCGTTGCCGCTCGGTGCGCGTCGGATACGTGAAATCGGTGGATCTGTCGGATGATTTGAATTCGGTGACGGTGCGGTTGCAGATGGATCCGGAAACGCGGCACCTGTTGCGCGACGGATCGCGTTTCTGGGTGGTGCGCCCGCGCGTTTCGGGAACCGATATTTCCGGCCTGGGCACGTTGCTGACGGGGGCCTATATCGAGCTGGATCCGGGGACGGGCGAAAGTGGTTTGCTGGACTTTCATGGCCTTGAGGCGCCGCCGGCGACGAGCATTTCGATACCGGGTCTGCGGCTGCGGCTGAATGCCGAGCAGGCGGCGTCGCTGGCGGTTGGCTCGCCGATTTATTACCGGGGGTTCGAGATCGGGCAGATCGAGGGGAAAAGCCTCGATTCCGACGGGCGGCGGGTGGTTTACAACGCGTTCATCGGCGAGGAATACCGGGGGCTGATCCGCCGGAACACGCGCTTCTGGAACACCAGCGGCCTTGATGTGACCGCGGGCGTGGATGGCTTCAAGGTGCGCACGCCCTCGTTCCAGGCGATGCTCAGCGGCGGCGTCTCGTGCGCGGTGCCAGGGGGACTGGATCCCGGCGAGCTTGCCGGTGACGGCGCATCCTTCAAGCTGTTTTCCGGCGAGACGGAGGCGATGAACACGCCATTCGAACCGAACCTGCGGATGCTGCTGCTTTTCGACCACTCGGTGCGCGGCCTCACGCCGGGTGCCCCGGTTGAGTTCCGCGGCATGCCGATCGGACGCGTGGCGGACATTTCCTTCGAGTATCTGGAAGGCGGCGGCGACATGCGGGTGCCGGTGTTGGTTGAGATCGACACGCGCCTGCTGCTGGTGGACCGCGAGGGGCGTGGTGCGGATGGTGACGAGGGGTATTTGCGCGAAGCGGTGTCCGGCGGACTGCGGGCCTCGCTGAAAACCGCGAATCTGATCACCAGCGCGCTGTATGTGGAGCTCGATTATTACCCCGAGGCCGAAGAGGCGGGCATCGCGCGGATTGGCGCGTATCCGGTGATGCCGACGGTTTCCTCCGGCTTCGCGCAGATCGAGGCCCGGCTGGCCGCGATTCTCGACAGGATCGAGGGCCTGCCGGTGGAGGATCTGGTCGGGGAATTCACCAACGCCGCGGAGGAGACGGCGGCCACCGTCGCGCAGGCGCGCGATGTTTTCGGCGAGATCGAGGCCACTGCGGCCGCCTTGCGCGCGACGCTGGAAAAACCCGGATTCCAGGAACTGCCGGACGACATCGCGCGGACCATGGAGACCTTCCAGAAGTCGATCGCCAGCATCGGGCCCGACGGTGCGGTGCAGGGCGACCTGCTGCGCACGCTCGATGAAATGCGCGCGGCGCTGCGTTCGATGACCACGCTTACGAACACCCTTGATGAGAAACCGAATTCACTGATCTTCGGCCGGGAATCCTCCGGCAATCCCATGCCGCGCGCGCCGCGGCGCTGAGGCTCGGCATTCCCGCATCGCTACCCAGCTTTCATGAAACACGCGTTCGTTCCATTGATCCTGTGCATGGTCCTCGCCGCCTGCGGTGCCGGGCCGAGATCCTATTATTTGCTTACGGCCGAAGGTCCGCTGCCCGCCGGGGGAGGGCGTGGAATCGGCGTCGGGCCGGTGGTCGTCGCAGAATATCTCGACCGCCCGAACCTCGTGCTCCAGGAGCAGCCGAACCAGCTTTCCATCGCGTCGGACCACCACTGGGCGGGCCCGCTCGATGCGTCGATCGCCCGCGTTACCGCGGCGAATCTCGGCCGCCGTGCCGGCACGGGCGACGTGCGCGTCTATCCATGGGTGAGTGACGGCGGCCTGCGGCACCAGGTGACGCTCGACGTGCGCGAGTTCCACGGCGGGGCCGACGGGCACGCCGTGCTGGAAGCCGGGTGGCGCGTCTATGCGCTGCCCGAGCGCCGGCTGGTCGCCTCGCGCACGTTCACCGGCCGCGAGGCGCTGGAAAAAGACGGATACCAACCGCTTGTCGCGGCCCAATCCCGCTTGTTGGCGCGGATGGCGGATGAGATCGCAGAGGTCGTCGTGCGGCCGTGAGCAGTGGGTGGCAGGTGATCCGGTTTTTGGTGTGGAATGAGACGATGCCGGGCAAAAAAGCCGAGGGTGGGCAAAGTGGCGGATGCACTTTTTTGGGGTCCGGATGCACTTTTTCGGGGTGCCGGATGCACGTTTTTTTCGTGATGTGTGCGGCCGGGTAATGTCCGGTGAAGTTGGCGCTGGGGCCGCATTGGACCTTGCGGGGGGGTGGAAGGGTTGCCAGAGTCCGCGCATCATGCCCCGGACGATGTATCGCCATTTGATGTTCTGGTCGTTGTTGCTGGCGCTTTGCGCCGGCGGAATCGCACCGCTTGCGGCGGATGAGGCGGCACCGCCGCCGGACGAGGCCGAACCCGCCGCGATGACCCTGGATGAGCGGATCGACGAGGCGTTCGCGAGGACGACGGGGTGGTTCGTAGGCTCGATTTTCTCGACGGTCACCGTGGCGGACTACGACGTGCTGTGGGTGGTGCTATGGCTCGGAGCGGCGGGGATCATCCTGACGGTCGCGTTCGGATTCATCAACATCCGGGCGTTTCCGCTGGCGGTCCGCACGGTGCGCGGCAAATACACGGACGAGACGGATCCGGGCGAGATCACGCATTTCCAGGCGCTGACGGCGGCAGTTTCGGGCACGGTGGGGCTGGGGAACATCGCGGGAGTTGCGATCGGCATCGCGATCGCAGGGCCGGGGGTGGCCTTCTGGCTGTTTCTGGCGGGGTTCCTCGGCATGGCGACCAAGTTCGCGGAATGCACGCTGGGTGTGAAATACCGGGAGTTCGACAGCGACGGGCGGATTCACGGCGGGCCGATGTATTATCTGCGCAAGGGGTTCGCCGAGCGCGGGATGGCGCCGGTGGGCACAATCCTGGCCATCGTTTTCGCGATCTGCTGCATTTTCGCGTCGTTCGGCGGGGGCAACGTGTTCCAGATCAACCAGGTGACGGCGCAGTTGATCAACGTGACGGGTGGGGAAGCCAGCCCGTTCGCCGGGCGGCAGTGGTTGTTCGGAATGATCGTTGCGGTGCTGGCCGGGGCGGTGATCATCGGCGGCATCCGCAGCATCGCCCTGGTGACCTCGAAGCTGGTGCCCGCGATGTGCTTCGTTTATATCGTGAGCGCGCTGATCGTTCTGGCGGTGAATTTCACGGCGATCCCGCAGGCGCTGGCGACGATCGTGACCGAGGCTTTCAACCCGCGCCCGGCGGTTACCGGCGGCATTCTCGCGGCGATCATCTGGGGGATGCGGCGGGCGACGTTCTCGAACGAGGCGGGGATCGGTTCCGCACCCATCGCGCACGCGGCGGCGAAGACCCGCATGCCGGCGTCGGAGGGCGTGGTGGCGCTGCTCGAGCCGTTCATCGACACGGTGGTCGTGTGCACCGTCACCTCACTGGTGATCGTGACGGCGATGCAATACCAGGGCGACGGCTCGGATTACATGATTCACGGCGAGTTGTTCACGCTCGGCGAGGGCGCGGGTGGCACGGCCTTCGGCATCGGGCTCACCTCGCTGGCGTTCCAGACGGTCCACGAGGGTTTCCAATACGTCCTGTTCCTGTGTGTGCTGTTGTTCGCCTTCTCGACGCTGATCACGTGGAGTTACTACGGCCTGCAATCGTGGCAGTATCTGTTTGGACGGGGCCGCGGCATCGCGCTGGTTTACAAGACGATCTTCTGCCTGGTGATCATCGCCGGGGCCTCGGCCTCGATGGGGGCGGCGGTGGATTTCTCGGACGCCTCGCTCTTCGCGATGAGCATTCCGAACCTGATCGGTGTCTATTTCCTGCTGCCGGTGGTGCGGCGCGAGCTGTCGAAATTCCAGCGCTACACGCGCCATGTGGACCGCGGGCTGACGCTGGACGAGGCGAGAAGCAAGGCCGACAAGGCGACCGGGGAATGACATCCGCCGCTTGCCAAACCTACGGACCAGTGTATCAAACGGCATGACCAATTCCCTGCGGAAAGCGAAAGAGGAGCTCGGCCCGAAGTGGGTCGAGCTGAGTGAGAGTGTGAGGCACTACGCGGCGGCGTCGCTGGAGAATCCCGGCGACGAACAGGCGCTGAAGGAGCTGGCGGCCGAGGCGCTCACGTTGTGTGAGCACGTGGACCGTCTGCACTCGGACCTTGGCGACCTGTTGGAGTCGCTGGAGAATGCGGAGGGAACATCCAAAGGCGACGGGCCGGACGAGCGG
>SLAV01000133.1 GCA_007126655.1 Haloferula sp.
ATCGGAATGTGAAATTGTTTTCACATTCACGGCGCATCGCCTTTCTCGGAAACTACGTCCCGCGTTGCTGCGGAATCGCCACATTCACCAACCATTTGTGGACGGCGGTGAACGGGCAGGCCACGGACGCCCAATGTATCGTCGTGGCGGTCAACGACCGCGACGAAGGTTATGACTACCCGCCGGAAGTGAGGCTCTCCTTCGGCCAGAGGGATCTCGACGCCTACGTTGCGGCGGCCCACTCGCTGAACCAGAGCGGCGCGGATGTGTTGTGCGTGCAGCACGAGTTCGGCATTTACGGAGGTCCGGCAGGTGCCCATCTGGTTTCCCTGCTCCGGGAAACCCGGCTGCCGGTGGTCACGACCCTGCACACCGTGCTCCGCGAGCCGGACGACGCCCAGCGCAAGGTGATGAACGCGCTGATCGCCCGCAGCGACCGGCTGGTGGTGATGGCCCGCAAGGGTCTGGAAATCCTCTGCGATCTGCACGGGGCGAAGGAATCCGCAGTGGTGGTGATCCCGCACGGGATACCGGACATGCCGCGTGCGAAACCGGAAGGAGCCAGGGAGGCGCTCGGGTTGGGCGGGCACACGGTGTTGCTCACGTTCGGCCTGCTGGGGCCGGGCAAGGGGATCGAGTATGCGATCCGCGCGATGCCCGCAATCGTCGCGCGTCATCCGGATGTGATTTACCTGGTTCTCGGAGCCACTCATCCTCATCTGGTAGAGCGCGATGGGGAAACCTACCGCCACGGGCTGGAGCACCTCGCCCGCGACCTCGGTGTGGCGGATCACGTGATCTTCCACAACCGCTTTGTGAGCCACGAGGAACTCCAGGAGTTCATCACGGCGACGGACATCTACCTGACGCCGTATCTGAACGAGGCGCAGATCACCTCCGGGGCGCTGGCCTACGTGTTCGGCGCGGGCAAGGCGGTCGTCTCCACCCCATACTGGCACGCGGCCGAGCTGCTGGCCGACGGCCGCGGACGCCTGGTCCCGTTCCGCGATCCGGGCGCGATCTCGCGGGCGGTCAACGGATTGCTGGACCGCCCGGAGACAATGTTGAAAATGAGCTGCAAGGCCTACCAGATGGGCAGGGAAAGCATCTGGCCGAAGGTGGGCCTGCGCTATCTCGCGGTGTTTGAGGACGCGCGGACCAAACGCAGGATCAAACCGGAACCGGTGCTCCTGATGCCGACGCAGGCGGCGCGGCGCGGCAGACTGCCCCGCATCAATCTGGAGCACGTGATGCGGATGACGGACGGCACCGGCATGTTGCAGCACGCGATCCATAACGTGCCGAATTATCACGAGGGTTACTGCGTGGATGACAACGCACGGGCGCTGATCCTGTGCAATCTGCTTGAAGAGGCGGCGGCTCCCCGGCTCCCGGAGGATCCCGAGGCACTGGCGACACGCTACCTCGCGTTTCTCGCCGCCTCACTCGACCGGAAGAGCGGACGGTTCCGCAACTTCATGAGCCACGACAGGCGGTGGCTGGAGCGCGAGGGCAGCGAGGACAGCCACGGGCGGGCGCTCTGGGCGCTCGGACACGGCACGCGCCATTCGGTGAACGAGGGGCACCGGAGGTTGTGCGCGGAGTGGTTCGAGCGTGGCACCCATGCGGTTGACGGATTCTCTTCGCCGCGGGCCTGGGCATTCGCACTTCTCGGCGCGCGGGATTTTTCATCCGTCCACCCGGAACATGCCGTCGTCGCGGAGGCGCGCGGCCGCTGGTTGGATAAACTCCGGCGAAGGTGGCGCGATGCGGCGCATGGCGACTGGCCGTGGTTCGAGGACCACCTCACCTATGAGAACGCGCGGTTCTGCCAGGCAATGATCTCCTGCGGGCCGATCGACGGCACGGCGCGGCGCATCGGGATTCGTGCGCTGCGCTGGCTGGCGGAGCGCCAGCGCACAACGACCGGGTGCTTCAGGCCGGTCGGCACCCACGGCTATGCGGTCACGAGCGGGGGAACCGCCCGCTTCGACCAACAGCCGGTTGAGGCCCAGTCGATGGTCGCCGCCTGTCTGGAGGCCTTCGCGGTAACCGACGAGGGATTCTGGTGGGGCGAGGCACGGCGGGCGTTCGACTGGTTTCTCGGCCGCAACGACCTCGGCATCCCGCTGGCGGACCCTGCGACCGGCGGCTGCCGCGACGGGCTCCACCCGGACCGGGCCAACGAGAACCAGGGCGCGGAATCCACGCTGGCATTCCAGATTTCGCTCGCCGAGCTGATCACCGCCGAGCACCACCAACACCACAATCCGCCATACCACCATGAAACCTCCGCTCGTTTGCCGGCATGAGGTCTCGCTCGCCCCGGACAGCAGCCGCGTGATCATCCGCCCTTTCATCCCCGGCGATCCCCAACGCATCGCGGCGGTCATCGGGCGCGCGCTGGAACTGACGGAAAAGGAAGTGGCCCGGGCGCTGGAGGACGTGAGGGAGGAATTCCACCACCGCCACTTCGATATCGACGAGATACTGCGCCAGCATTACCGTAAAATCCGCCCGCATGTCTATACCGGCAAGCGCTTGTCGGATGCGAGGCGGCAGTTGCTGGGCGCGTTGTTCTCGGGTGAATACGCGCTCGAGTCGGCGGCATTGTTCAACCCCTCGATCATCCCGCATCCGGACCAGTCGGGCGTGGCCGCCGGCGGGCTGCGTTTCGTGTTGAGCCTGCGGGCCACCGGCGAGGGGCACATCTCGTCGATCGAATTCCGCTCAGGCGTGATCGATCCCGAGGGGGCGGTCTCGCTCGACCCCGTGACACATTTCGTAACCCCCCCCGAGGTGATCGCGAACCCGGCCTACCGCAAGCGCGCCTTCCTCACGAAACTTCATGAGATGTGCCGGGAAAGCGGCATGTGCCGGGAGGTATTCGAGCCGCTGAGCGATTGGTTCACGCTAAGGCAGCTGCGGAAGTCCGTCGGGAGGGCTCGCGAGGAGCGCGAGCGGCCGTCGCAGGCCATGGACCGGATGCTGGAACGCGTGGAATGGCTGGCGGACTCCAACTACGAACTGCGCTTTCCCGAAACCCTGGAAATGAGTTCGAGGATCATTTTCCCGGTATCCGCCAACGAGAGCAACGGCATCGAGGACGCGCGGTTCGTGCGTTTCCGCAATGAGGGAGGCGACGCCATCTATTACGCGACCTATACCGCCTACAACGGACGTTCGATCCTGCCGCAGATGATTGAGACGCGCGATTTCCTGCACTTCCGCGTGCTGACGCTGAGCGGCGGCGCGGTGCAGAACAAGGGCATGGCCCTGTTCCCGCGGCGGGTCCACGGCGAATTCCTCATGCTCTCGCGGCAGGATGATGAGAATTTGTTCCTGATGCGCTCCCGGGATCCCCACCACTGGGACGATCCACAGCTCCTGATGCGCCCCGCGGAGATATGGGAGTCGGTGAAAATCGGCAACTGCGGCTCACCGCTCGAAACACCGGAAGGATGGCTGGTGATCACCCACGGCGTGGGGCCGATGCGCAAATATTGCATCGGCGCCGCCCTGCTCGATCTAAACGATCCCTCGAAAGTCATCGGCAGACTGGAGGAGCCGTTGCTGGCACCGAGCGGCAACGAGCGCGAGGGATACGTGCCTAACGTGGTTTACAGTTGCGGCGCGCTGATCCACTCGGGTCGCCTTGTGCTTCCCTACGCGATGAGCGACCAGGCAAGCGCGATCGTCAGCCTGCCGGTGGACGATCTGCTGGCCTGCATGCGGTGATCGGGATGAACAACACCCGGTCCCCGTTGGGAAATTCAGATCACGGGGCAGCCAACAGTGCCCAACCTCATTCAGCAGTCGCACCTTCCAAGACGCAATGCGGCGGAAAAATGAACTTGACCGCATGAAGACAATTCTTTTTTCCGTGATGGCGTTTGTCATTGCGGGTCATTGACGTATGTCACTTTCAAACGCATCACAAAAACC
>SLAV01000184.1 GCA_007126655.1 Haloferula sp.
AGAATCCTGAGTGGTGCGTTGGGCGGCTCGGTTTCGAAGACAAGACGGTCGGAGCGGGTCGGGGCGGACAATGGCACATCCAGTTCGGCCAGACCGGTCGTCACGGTGGCCAGCACCTCGTTCTGAACCGTGCCGCGGATGACAATGCGCGTGCCAGGCGCGGCGTGGAGGCTCACGCGATCGGTCATCGCCACATCATGGTCCGCCGGGAGGCGGCGGTTTGCGGCATCGGCCGGCTCGAGTCCGGTTTCGCCAATCACCATACGATAGGCGGCAGTGAGCGGGCCTGGCGGGGCGTTCTCCATCTCGCGTCGGATGCCTTCCAACCAGTCCGTGAGCGATTGCTCCTCCTCCTCGCTGTGGCGCTCGCGCTTGGTTTCGTAGTAATCGTAAAAGTGGTGGTCGCGCTCGCTCCAGATGCCGCCCTCGCGATAGTCGCCGGAAAACGGCACCAGAAGGTCGATCCATGCCGCCAGCTTGAACATCTCCCCAGAGTCCAGCACGACATCATGATGCCCGCTTTCAAGCATTTCGATCAACGGGCTTTGCGCCGCGCCGCTGTAATAAGGCGGCAACTCGGTCGGGCGCGATTGCTTATGAATCCAACGGACCCATCCACCGGCCGGGTCTCCCACCCAGTTGCCATTGCGCTCGTTGCGCACCGCGCCGGTGAGATTCAAGTAGGACTCCGTCCATGCCCGCTGGTTGATCCCTTCGGACAAATTCGGAGTGCCGCGCAAGTCCATCCGCCCGTCGGACCCGTCGTGGCATGAGATGCACTTTGAATCGAGTATCGGCTGGATCATCCGCGGGAAACTGAACCCCCGTGGGTCTCCCTCGAACGGATGCCGCAACTGCTGCACGCCGTGTTTCCAGGCCATGGTGGTCTCGTCGTGGAACGGGTGGAAATTTCCGTTCGCCTTGTCGTGGCAGCCGACGCATCCCTTCGCCTCGCCCGGCCGCAGCGTGTCCCAACTGCGCGTCGTCTGGATCACGCGGCCGCGGGCATCCAAGACCTGGAGGTAAATCGATTCCAGCGCGGGCACCTCGAACATCGCCGAGCCATCGGCGTGGATCTCGACGTCGCCGAGGATTTCCTTCACGTCCCAACTTGCGTTGGCCACGGCGATCGGCGCGCTGTTGATCGATCCGCCATCTTCGCCATGGTTGTGCGTCTGCCCCACGCCGGCGGCACGGTAGTCGAGCCGCACCACGCGGATCCACTTGGCCTCACCCCGCTCGATCCCGGCCAGACCGATGCCCTGATAGACGTCGCGCACATGGTAGGTCGCGGTGGTCGCCTCGAAGTCGATCTCTTCCGGCACCACGGTCACCGGCGGGCGATAGCCCACGGGCACCATGCGCCCGACGCCAAGGTCGGGCGAGGTGTGCAGCAGCTCGCGCGCGCCGCTTTCATCGATCCAATACAGCCCGAACCCCGGCACGCCATGCTCCGGCTGCAAGCTGGTGAAAAACCCGCCGTCGCCCAGCGGATACGGGTAGCGGAACAAATCGCCATCCTGCATCGCCACGTCCACCCGCTCATACGGCACCTCGCGTTGCGGCGCGATGAAGCGCATGCCCATGCCTTCGTCCCGCCCGAAGTGGTTGTCGATGACGACGAGCTTGCCCTGCTGCCGCGTGTGGTGCCCCGAAGCCACCGCGACCACCTTGTGCGATCCGGGGATGCCGCGGGCATGGAGCAGCGAGTTGGGAAACCAGGAGTTCGCTCCATAAAACGCGCGCTGGTCCCGCCCGTCGGGCAACATCGAGAAGAGCGGGTGCGGATAGTTCTGGCCGCGGTCGTTGTAGTCCCAGCGTGTGTAGGTGAGGCGGCCGTCGGCCATCAATTGCGGGTAGAGCGTGTGGACCTGGTCGATCGCGAGGCGTCGCAGTCCTTTGCCATCCGCATCGGCGCGGTAGAGGTTGCTGATTTCCGTCCACCAGCACGGAACACTCTGCTCCGGGCGCGTGGAGGCGAAGATGATGTCGCCGTCCGGCAGATAGATCGGCTCGTAATCCGCCCGACCGAGCCCGCGGGTGAGCTGGCGGGTGGTGCCGGTTGCGAGGTCATGATCGTAGAGGTGGTAGTCATCGAGGCGGTCGGATTTCTTCCATGCGAAGATCACGCGCCCGAGGTCGAACGAAACGTCCACATCGCGCATCATGCCGTGGGCGTCTTCAATCAGCACTTCGGGCGATCCGAAGGTCGAACCGTCCGCGAAATCCAGCCGCACCAAGCGCGCGCCGGGCTCGAAAAACCTCTCGGCCCGTGCATCCGACAAGCCCTCGGTGTAGCCGATGAAGCTCATCCGGAACGTGTGCGCCTCGGTGAAAACCAACGCCCCCCATTTTTGCAAAAGCGCGTCCAGTCTTTCCGAGCGTCGTTGCGTTCGTTGATCAAGATAGCTCGTCAAAATCCGTGCCTCATTACCACGATCCGCCCCGGCCAGGCCCGCTGCTTCCGCCAGCTTCTCCAATGCACCCGCGGCCTTTCCTTCGTTGAGCAAATCCACCACCTGCGCGCCGAGATCCTGCGCCAGCCAGTCTGCCGCCACCGGATGGTCGATGGCAAATGCCTGCCAGGCTTCCGCAGGCTCCGCCGCATTCGCAGCGACCGCCGCCCTTGTAAATTCCAAGCGGCTTGCAATGGCATCCGCATCCGGAGCGGTGGCGGCATCCAGCGTCGCCATGGTGGCGATGGACATGGCGGCGATAATGATGCGGGTGATGCGATGCATGGCGTTTTCGTGTTTTTCTCATTCATGGTCCGGCTCGGCAGGCTCGGGGCCTTTTTCCCACGGGCCCTGGACGTTCGAATACGAATCCCGGTAGCCGGCATGAATCTTCCCACCGAACTCGAAACGCTCGCTGCCCGGTGGCAGGAGATCCCATCCGAGGGCGCGATTGCCGATGCATGCCTTCACCATCAGCACCGGCGCATCGAGGGCCTGCCCCAGGTGATGGCCTATGCCGACTTCCGGATCTGCCGTCCAAACCGCCTCCATGGGAAGATTGTGGAAAGCGCGGGCCAGGGCGGCGATATTGCGGTCGTCCCCTCGCAGCTCGTTGACAGGGCGTGCGAGTATCGGTTCCAGGGGCACAATGCCGCAATCCGTTCGCGGCCGGGTGAAGCCGTAGAGCCCGACGCCCGCCTCGAGAGCTTGCGGAACGACGCGTGTGGCATCCTGCCGGTTCCAATGCGCCAGACAGGTGATCAGCCGGGTGTGCTCGCCGACCATTGGCTTCACGGCCTCGATCCCCTGCATGTCGCCGGCCTCGTTCATCAGCCAGTCCGCCTCCTGATACATGTCCGAATCGACCACGTGCGGATGCCGGATGTTGTTCACCGTTACCCAGATGATGCATTCCGGATTCGCTCTTCTGGCGGCGGCGCGGATTGTCTTCCACGCGCGGTCAATGGCCTTGCGGCTGTAGGTGAGATCCTGCTCCGGGGTCAAATGATCCTCGCCGGGGAACGCTTCACCCATCAGTTGCTCGTAAAGCGCTTTTTCCGACGCCAGCCATTTGCCATCCGTGGACAGGCGCTTGGGCTGCCACAACCAGTCGATCATGAACCCGTCGATTCCGGTCCTGCCAACGGCATCCTCGATGGCAGCCACGAGATAGGACAGATATGCGTCCGTGTATGGAATGTGGTAGTCGGCCGGAGTGCCGTAGCTGTAATCGGGATTCTCATTTCCCCACCGGGTATTTGCCGCGATGCAGAAATACCCGAAGACCAGCATGCCTTCCTTTTGCCCCAGCCTGACGACTTCGGGCAGGAAATCATGTTCGAGTCCGGGTTGTTCGGGCACGACACCGTTCTTGTACCATGCGTAGCCATTGCAGGAGACGGCGAAGGTCTGGATCACATTGGCACCCATCGCCTTGTACCAGGCCACATGTTCGGCCGGATCGGCTCCGCTCCACCGGCCCGG
>SLAV01000268.1 GCA_007126655.1 Haloferula sp.
GCTCGCCGCGATCGCCAACGACGCCGGCGCGGCGCGATTCGAGAAACAACTCGCCGCCGCCGCGGGGAACATCGCCTCGATCCAGAAAAACAAATGCCGCGCGTTTCTCGCCCGCCTCGAATCGCCCTGGGACGCGGACACCCTCGCCGCATGGCGCGCGCTCGCGGAGCCGGCACCGGTTCCGGGCACCGCGTTCCTCACCCGCCCGGGAGTCTTCAGCGCCGGCCGCATCGATCCCGGGTCCGCCCTGCTGGCGGAACACCTGCCATCCCCGCTCGCCGGCCGCGTGGCGGACCTGGGGGCCGGCTGGGGGTTCCTCGGTCATGCCGTGCTCACGAAATGCCCGCGCGTCACCTCGCTGGATCTCTTTGAGGCCGACGCCCGCGCGCTGGATCTCGCCCGCACCAATCTGGAAGGGGTGGCCGGCGGCCGCGCCACCGGCTTCCACTGGCACGATGTGTCCGACGGCATGCCGCGCCGGGGAGCCTGGGACGCGGTGGTGATGAATCCGCCGTTTCACGAGGGCCGGCAAACCGACATTTCGCTTGGCGAGGCGTTCATCGCCGCGGCGGCGGACGCGCTGCGCCCCGGCGGCACGCTGCTCATGGTCGCCAACCGCCGGTTGCCCTACGAGGCCGTGATCACGCGCCTCGGCATGCGCCCGGAAACGCGCCATCAGGACGCCGTTTACAAAATCCTTGCCGCGCGGAGATGACCTGCTCCGCCGTCACCAGTCGCTTCCCAGCGTGTAGCGCTCCGCGATGTCCATCAGGTCCGGCCGCATCGGCCATTCGTCGGGCCGCTCGCTGGTGGCATGGCGCTTGCTCGCGCCTTTCAGCGCCATGCAGCCGGTGTTGTCGCCGATGAGGCGCACGGTCTCGACTTCCTCCGGGGTGAGGCGCACGTCCGGCAGCGCGGCGAACTCGCGGATCTTGTCCTCGATCGGGCGCGCGTCGTCACCGGATTCCTGGATGAATGTGGGCACCACCGATTCCACCGCGGGATGGCTCAGGTTCCAGGCGCAGGCGAACTGAAGCAGGGTGAGCTGGTGCCTCTCGGCGATCGGCATCATCTGCCGGGCCTTCGTCATGCCGCGTTCCACCCAGCCCTCGGGCCGGTAGGTGCGGTGGTCGCCGGGCTTGAATTGATGCCCCGGAAGCTCGAGGTCGCCGTGGAACACGCCGCCGTGGTCCACCACGCGCGTCAGCACTTTCACAGCGTGCTTCTCGCAGGCCGGCAGGCTCAGGCCGGCGGGCCATGGTTCGAGCGGGTTGAGGATGAGCATGGCCCAGTCGATCACCTCGCCAAACCGCTCGAAGCAGCCGATCAGGTCGAGCGTAAAACCGTTGGCGGGGCCGGGCGCGATGCCAAGCAGTTTCGTCATTCCCTCGTCGCGCGCCCCGCGCATGCCGTTCCAGACGGCCTCGCTGGTGAAACCCGCCTCGTCCGGGTTGTGCAGCATCAGCAGGTCGAAATGGTCGGTGCCACAGCGCTCGAGCGAACGACCGGTCGCGTCGCGGATGAACCCGGCGTATCCCCCCGGCCCGCGCATCGCGGGATCGGTGAATCGAGGATAGCCGCGGCTGCCCTGGCGCTGACCCTGATAGAAATCGTGGCCGATCATGCCGACCAGCGAGTAGTCCGCACGATCCACGCCGCGCAGCGCACGGCCGAGCAGCTCGTCAGCCTTGCCGTTGCCATAGACGTCCGAGGTGACGAACGTGCGGATGCCCGCCTCGTATGCCGTCTCGATGCAGGCGATGAAGCGGTCCTCGCCGAGGGTTTCTCCGAAATGCATGAAGCGTCCGCCGCTCCATGTGCCGTATGCCGTGGTTGTGGGATGCATGGATGGATGTTTCTCTTCTCCACCGCGCGGGGGGCGCGGTGGGATGGATATGGGTTATGGGTCAGTCGTTTTCGGTCGGCTCAAAGTCGCCGTTTTCACCAGGTCCACCGGGCAGGTCGTCTTCATCGACCGGCAGGGCGCGCAGCGGTTGGGGCTCCAGCGTGCCGGGTTCGAGACCGAGTTCGCCCTCGACGTCGAGCGGCTCGACGGGAATGGCGCGCAGCACGCCGTCCGGATTCACCGGAGCCGCCTCCGGTGGATCCCCAGGCGCGGAATCCTCCGGATCGGCGGCTTCCGCCACCTCGCCGGATGCCTCGTCGATCACGACCAGCGCGCGCTTCGGCGGAGCGATGATTTCGGAAATCTCGTCCTTCAGCGGCTCGAAGAAATTGCGGACCATCGGCGCGGCCCTCGCTCCTCCCGTGATGCGCTCGCCGGGGCGGCCTTCATATACCACGGCGAAGGCGTAGCGCGGATTGTCGTGCGGCAGGAAGCCGGCAAACCACGCGAGGCGCTGGTTCTGGCGCGTCGGTCCCCACTGGGCGGTGCCGGTTTTCGCCGCCAGCGTCGTGTAGCTGAGCGCCGCACCGCGGCCGGTGCCGTATTCCACCGCGTCGCGCATGCCATTGCGGACGACATCCACGGCGTGGGAATCCACGCCGAGCCAGTTCCGCCGTTCCGGCGTGGCGGCGCGAATCACGCGCCCCCTGCCGTCCTGCACCTGGCGGATGAGATGGAGCTTAGGCAGCGCCCCGCCATTGCCGATCCCGGCCATATACTGCGCGACCTGCAGCGGCGACGCCAGCAGCACGCCCTGGCCGATCGCCATGTTCGCCGCGTCCCCGTCCATGAACCTGCGGCCATGGTTCTCACGCATCCATTCGTTCGTTGGCACCAACCCGCGAGCCTCGCCGACGAGCGGCAGCCCGGTGCGCTCGCCCATTCCGAGGCGTCGCGAAAGATTCAGGAAATCGTTCGCCCCGGTCCGGATCCCCACCTTGTAGAACCACACGTTGTTGGAGACGGCGATGGCGCGCCTCACATTGATCAGCCCGTCCGCCCGGTTATTGTAGTTCCGCATCACCGTGCGCCCGAGCGTGATCGATCCCGGACAGTCGATCAGCGTGCTCTCGGACACAACCCCCTTGTCCAGCGCGGCCAGCGCCACCACCGGCTTGTAGGCCGACGCCGGTGGATACACCGCCTGGAACGCGCGGCCGAACAACGGACGCGCCGGATCCTCGTTGAGCTTCTCATACTCGTCGCCCGCGATGAACGGAATGAATGCGTTCGGATCGAACGACGGCTGCGAAGCCATCACCAGCACCTCGCCGGTGATCACGTCGATCACCACGAACGCGCCGCGCCGACTGCCCTCCCGCAGCACCCTCTCCGCCAGAACCTGCCAGTCGTGGTTCAGGGTGGTCACCACCGTGCCGCCGGCCCGCGGCCGCCGCACCTGCTCCTCGAGCAGTTTGTTGCCGTGCTCGTCGAAGAGCAGGCGTTTCATCCCGTCCTGTCCGGTCAGTTCGTTGTCGAGCAGCAGCTCGAAGCCCGCGCGCCCCTCGCTTTCCTCCCACAGCGGGTCGTTGAAATTGATCGGCCCGGTCGGCAGCCGGTCCACCCGGCCAGTGTAGCCGGTGACGTGGGGGGCAATGCCGCCCTTCGGGTAGTGCCTGCGATAAACCGGCTGCAACACCAGCCCGTTGGGCAGTTTGTCCTGCACTTCGCGCGCCTGTTCCTCGTTCAGGTGCCCGCTCACGTAGAGCGGCAGCCAGCGGCGGTGGCGGTAGTGGCCGGCGAGCTCCTCGTCGCTCCGGGTGATCGGGTTGTCCACGAGTCCGGCCACCAGCTCCAGCCGTGCGCGCCCCCACTCGATGATGTATTCCTCGTCCGCATTTTCGAACTGCGGGTATTGCAGGCCGATCTGGTAGGCCACGATCGTCTGGGCGAACGGCTTGCCCTCGCGACCAGTGATCTGCCCGCGTGGCGCGGGGATCTTGAGCGTGATCGCCCGCGCGTCGCGCTGTGTCAGGATCGAGCCGTCTGTGGCGGACCGCACCGGCGCGAGGGTCGAGGGTTCGAGCGAGCCGGTCGGCCCGACCGGCTCGTCGCCATCGTTCGCGGCCACCCAGCCCGCTGAAATCACGGCGGCTGCGAATGTGGCGAAAAGCGGGCGGAAATCGCGCATGAGGGATCCTAGCCCGCGGCGGGTGCCGGATCAACGCCGAATCCCGCCCGCGCGCGTCCGGTCATGGCGGAGAACCCGGGGACGATGCCGGGGCACGGGTGCCACCAGCTCCTACCAGTCCCCGCGGTTCGCGGGCAGCGGATAGATCAGGGTGCGGCGGGCGTGTTTCTCCCAGAGTTCGGCGAGCTTTTCGGTTTTTTCCGGGTGTTCGACGGCGAGGTTGTTCATTTCAGTGCGGTCGGTCGCCATGTTGTAGAGTTTCCACGCTCCGGGGAACGAACCGCCGTTATTGCGCACGCGCACGATTTTCCAATCGCCCTTGCGCATGGCGGCGTGGCCCATGTGTTCCCAGATGATGAGGCGCTCCTCGTCGGGATCGTCTTTTGCGAATCCCGGCACCATGCTGCGGCCTTCCATCGGCAGGATTTCGTGGCCTTCGAATTCATCGGGATAGTCCGCGCCGGAAACCTCGACGAACGTCGGCATGATGTCGATGAGGTGGCCGACGTTGTGGCGCAGCTCGTTGCGGGCGCTGATGCCGCGAGGCCAGTGTGCGATCAACGGCGTCGCGATGCCGCCCTCGTGGTTGAACATTTTATGCCGCCGCAGCGGGGTGTTGGACACGTTGGCCCAGTTGCGTCCGTAGGCGATGTAGGTATTCGGCGGGCCGGGCATCACGTCCCGCCCCATCAGCACCGGGTGGCCGTCGCGGGTGCGCAGCGGGAACATCCGGGTCTGCAGTTCGCCGGGCTCCATGGGCTCGACGCCGGTGACCGCATCCTGGCGCGGGCGACGGCCCGCCCCCTCATGGCTGGCACCGTTGTCGTGCAGGTAGATAATGAGCGCGTTCTCCAGCCGACCGTGGCGTTCGAGTGTGTCGATGATTTTTCCGATGCCCTGGTCCATGCTGTCGATCATCGCGGCATAGACCTCCATGCAGCGGGCCTCCCAGGCTTTGTCTTCGTCGGGAAAATCGGCCCAGGGTTTTGTCACGGGACTCATCTCGACGTCGCCGATCACACCCAGCTCGCGCATGCGTTTGAAGCGGGCCTCGCGGATCGCCTCGTAACCTTCATCATATTTCCCGTGGTATTTCGCAATGTCCTCCTCGAGCGCATGCATCGGCCAGTGCGGCGCGGTGTGGGAGACATAGAGGAAAAACGGATCGTCCGCATGCGATTCGGCGTGCTCTTCAATATAGCGCACGGCGTGGTCGGTGATGGCGTGGGTGTAGTAGAAAACCTCCGGCTCGTATTCGGGGTCGGCGTCCGGAGCGACGGGTTTGTTGCCGCGTGTGAGCGTCCAAGGGTCGTAGAAGCTGCCGGCTCCGATGATGGTGCCGTAGAACCGGTCGAACCCGCGTTGCAACGGCCAGCTCGATTGGTCTCCGTCGTGGTCGAGGTTGAGCGAGACGTGCCATTTGCCGGCCATGTAGTTGCGGTATCCGGCGGTGCGGAGCACCTCGGCCAGCGTTACGCCGTTGCGGCCGAGGTCTCCGGTGTAGCCGGGTCGTTCGAGGTCGGCCGTCATCTCGCCCAGCCCGACCTGGTGCGGGTAGAGGCCGGTGAGAAGCGCGCCGCGGGTGGGCACGCAGCGGGCCGTGTTGTAGAACTGGGTGTAGCGGAGGCCGCCGGCGGCCAGGCCGTCGAGGTTCGGCGTGTTGATCTCGCCGCCGTAACAGCCCAGATCGGAGTATCCCATGTCGTCGGACATGATCAGGATGATGTCGGGCCGCGGGGCGGCGGCGGCGGCGGTGCCGGCGGTGGCAAGGACGGCGGGGATGGCGAGTGTTTTGAGGAAGGATCTCATGATACGGTGGCGGATTTTAGGTAACGGCCTGGAAAAAGGGATACAGCTCGGATCGGGCTCGGATTTCAAGCCAATGAAAAATCCGGGCATTCGCCGACAATCGCCAGCGGAACCCGGAGCGCGATCCGCCCGGCAACCGGAAATCCCTTGCCATGCAAAGAGCGGCCGATACGCTCGGTCAAAACGAATTCATGATCCCGCAAGACATTTCCCAACGCCTCGCTGTCTGCAGTTGGTCGCTCAGGCCCGCCACCCCCGAGGAACTCGCCGACCGCATCGAATCCGTCGGCATTCCGCGCGTGCAGCTCGAAATCGACCCGCTTCGCGACAAACCGGAAATCTGGAGCCGCTGTGCCGATGTGCTCGCCGCGCGCGGCATCTCGATCACATCCGGCATGTTCGGCACCCTCGGCGAGGACTACTCCACGCTCGAAACGATCAGGGAAACCGGCGGCATCGTCCCGGACGCCACATGGGACGAGAACTGGAAGAACATCCAGGCCAACGCCGCCATCGCTGCCGGCCTGGGCATGAAGCTCGTCACCTTCCACGCCGGCTTCCTCCCGCACGACACCGCCGACCCGGTCTATACCAAACTCCGCGAACGCATCGCCCTGATCGCGGAATTGTTCGCGGACAAGGGCATCGAACTCGGGTTTGAAACCGGCCAGGAGGACGCCCCCACCCTTGCCACTTTCCTGACCGATCTGGCCATGCCGGCTGTCGGAGTCAACTTCGACCCTGCCAACATGATCCTCTACGCCAAGGGCGACCCGGTCGCCGCCCTCCGCACGCTGCGCCCCTGGCTCAAGCAATGCCACATCAAGGACGCCGTCCGGACCAAGACCCCGGGCACCTGGGGCACCGAAGTGCCCGCCGGCACCGGCGACGTCGATTGGGGCGGCTTTTTCGCGGTGCTCGCCGAGACCGGCTACACCGGCGACTTCTGCATCGAACGCGAGGCCGGCGACCAGCGCGAGACCGACATCAGGACCGCCCGCGACTTCCTCACCCAACCGGGCTGACGGCCACCGCCCAGCCCGCACCCAACGCACACACCCCACCCGCAATCTCCCGACATTCTCGTTATGAAAGAAGTGAACATCGGCGTCATCGGCCTCGGTTTCATGGGCATGGTCCACCTGAAATCCTACCGGAAGATCCCCGGTGCGCGCATCGCCGCCGTGGCCGACGCGTTCAAGAAGCCCGTCGATGGCAAGCTGCCCGGCGTCGGAGGCAACATCACGGATGGCGACGCCTTCCCGCTCGATCCCGAAACAAAATTTTACGAATCCTGGCAGGATCTCGTTGCCGATCCAGAAATTGAGCTGGTGGACATCTGCCTGCCCACCGGCGCGCACGTCGAGGTATCCGTGGCCGCGCTCCAGGCCGGGAAAAACGTCGTCTGCGAAAAACCGATGGCGCGCACCAGCGCCGACTGCCGCAAAATCGTCGAGGCCGCCGCCGCCTCCGACGGCCACTTCATGCCGGCCATGTGCATCCGCTTCTGGCCCGGCTGGGACTGGCTCAAGGAAACCATTGACAACGGGACATACGGCAAGCTCCTCGCCCTCCGATTCCGCCGCGTTTCCTCCCCACCCGGCTGGAGCAGGGGGAACTATTTCAAGGGCGGCGAATCCGGCGGAGCGCTCTTCGACCTCCACATCCACGACACCGACTTCGTCCAGTACGCGCTCGGCCGGCCGAAATCCGTCTTCAGCTCCGGCATCAGCCGCTTCAGCGGCGCCATCGATCATGTGGTGACCAGCTACGAGGTCGATTGCGGCGCGGTCGTCACCGCAGAAGGGAGCTGGATCATGAGCGAGGGATACCCGTTTACCATGATTTACACCGCCAATTTCGAGCGGGCCACCGCCGAGTTCGACATCAGCCGCGGCGCCGAGGCGCTCAAGGTGCATCAAGAGGGCACCGAGGAGGCCGTGATCCCGCTCGCGGAGGGCGACGGCTACACCAACGAACTGCGCCACATTGTCGAAGCCGTCCGCAGCGGGACCGCCCCCACCATCGTCACCGCCGAAGACGGCCTCGGCGCGGTCGAAATCTGCGAGGCCGAGGAGGCCAGCGCCGCCAGCGGCGAACGCGTCCGCCTGTGATTCACAAGCCGGGCCAACGGGCCAATTGGCCAGAACACCAACATACACTGCCGACGGTGTAGCGCGCCCCCCAAAATCTTGTCTTCCGCAGCTCGGGCGGGACGATGAGTTCACGAGCCTGCCTACCTCGTGATTTTCGTGCCCGATGGTTTTCTCAAGTCGCCGGGCGGAGTCTCGCGGCCATGCCTTTCAGCAGCGGGGTAACGGCGAGCTTGACCGCGAGGGTGAGCAACGGGGCGACGATGAGCCAGGCGGTGATGCCGCGCCAGGCGGCGAGACCGAAGTCGCGGGCGAATTGCACGGGGTCGTTCTGGAAGCGCATGAGCATCTGGGGAATGGAGAGCGTGAGCAGCGGATCGCCGTGCAGCCACTGGCCGGCGCGGATGAAGACGAGGATGAGCGCGAGGTGGAGCGGATAGACGAGGGTCTTGAAGGCGTGGAGCACCGGCTGGTTGAGCCGGAAGGCCGCGCCGAAGACGAAGGCGACAAGGCTGGTGGTGCCCATGATCGGGAAAATGCCGAGGGTGACCGCGGCGGCGATCGTCCAGCCGAGCTTCTCAGGCGTGATGCCTTGTGTGAGCTGGCTTTTCAGTGGATCGACGAGCCATCGCTTCCAGCGCGGACGGGTGGCTGCCGGGGTGTCGGTTTTTTCATCCACGGGACGTGCGCGGGAGTTTCGTGGCGGCGGATCGCGGTCAGAGGCCCGCGTTGTTCGGCCGCGTGTAAACGGCCTGCACCACCGAGATGTTGCGTGTGGCGAAGGCGGCTTCGCAATATTTGAGGTAGTAGTTCCACGAGCGGATGAACGGCTCGTCGAAGCCGAGGGCGCGGACTTCGTCGAGGCGGGCGTTGAACGCCTCGTGCCAGCGCGAGAGCGTGCGGGCGTAATCCGCGCCGAGATCCTCCAACCCGTGCATGAACAGGTCGCCTGTGGCGGCAAGGCATTCGTTGATGCGGCCGACGCTGAGCAAAAGCGAACCCGGGAAAATGTGGCGCTGGATCCAATCGACGCCACGCTTGAGGCTGGCGTAGCGGCAGTCGGGCACGGTGATGTACTGCAGGCCCAGCAAGCCGTCGGGTGCGAGCGTCTCGTTACATTTCCGGAAGAACGGGATGTGGTAGCGGTCGCCGACCGCCTCGAGCATCTCGATGGAGGCGATGCGGTCGAACTCGCCGGTAACGTCGCGGTAGTCCTGAACTCGGATTTCGATGCGGTCGTCAAGGCCCTCGCGGTGGACGCGGTCGCGGGCGTATTCGGCCTGACGTTCTGAAATGGTGATGCCGGTGACCTTGACGCCGAAGTGGCGGGCGGCGTGGCAGGCGAAGCCGCCCCAGCCACAGCCGATCTCGAGCACGCGATGACCGGGGCGGAGGCGGAGTTTTTCGCAAAGGGCCTGGTATTTGGCGTGCTGCGCGTCTTTGAGCGGCTGGTCGGGCGTGGCGAAACGGGCGCTCGAATAGGTCATCGTGGGGTCGAGCCAGAGCTGATAGAAGTCGTTGCCGAGATCGTAGTGTTCGGCGATGTTGCGGCGGCTGTTGGCCCGGCTGTTCGAGCGCCCGAGGTGGCGGAACCAGTTGACGACGCGGAGCAGGTTCACATGGGGCAGCTTGTCCGACGCGGTGTCGGATCCTTGCAGGGCGGTCATGTTGGCAATGAACCAGGAAATGACGGCGGCGATGTCATCGGTTTCCCAGATGCCGTCGGTGTAGGCCTCGCCCATGCCGGTGTTTCCATACCACGCGCAGCGGGTGAAGAATTCGGCGTCGTCCCTGAGGCGGATGCGGGCGGTGACGGGCGCGCCGGGTTCGCCGAACCGGCGGACGCGGCCGTCGGCGTGCTCCATGCGCAGGCCGCCGACGGGCATTTTATCCAGCAGGCGGATGACGAGGCGCTCGGCGAGGCCGGCGCGGGCCGGGGCGGCGGCGGCGGGCGCGCCTTCAAGCGACGGAGTGGTGGCTCTCATGAGGACAGTGGATTGCGCGGTTCGGAATCGATGACGGCGGCAATTTCCGGTGGGTGCGGCTCGCGATCGTTTCCAGGCTGGGACAGGTCGGTGAGTTTTACGGGATCGTCAAACAGGCATTTTCCGGGAATGTGACGCGGCCAAGGGGATTACCCTGAAATCCCGGACTCATTCATATCAACGGTGATGGCGGTGTGGGTGGCGCGGGCACGTTTCTTTTTCCAGGAATCGACGGCGCCGGTCCATGCGAGGTTGAAAAGGCCAGCGATGAGCAGCCCGGCGGTGAGGCCCGCGAAGCCGCCGATCAGCGGCGTCGCAACATGATGGACCGGCTGGGTCATGATCCATGCGACGAGGTAGGCGACGCCCACACCGGCCGCAAGTCCGCCGAAGGCTCCGCAAAGCAGGAACAACGCCCTGAAACCGGCGACCGGGCTTTGCCTTGCCAGCCCGTAGACGGCCGATGCCGATACCATGCCCAAGCCGACGAGTGCCGCGGCAAGCCCGCAGGCGACGAAACCCAGAACAAGCCCCATGCCTATCAGGATCAGCATGACGATGATCGCAAAAAGCGCGAAAACGAACAATCCAGGGCTTGCGCCCACGTAATCCGGATCCTGACCCAAAGGGTCCGTCTCCCCGGCAGCAATTGCTTCCGGGATCATCACCAGGATTGCGAGCCACAGGACAAAGCGTCCGAACATCGGGATCGGCACGTTCATGCGCCAGTGTCCATGCTGGTGATCGGCACCCTTCCGCGTGGGCCGGTGTGGTTGATGTGGAATCATTCGGATCGGCACTCTAACCGATCCCACCATACCTATCAAATCACCGATTCCAATTGGGAAGTCCTGCGGTTTTGCAGCCTCCATTTGCCGTCCCGGCGGAGACGGCTCAGAACGTCATCACCCGGGTGGATGGATTGCTCATCTGGCGGGCGATCCCCGGCGGGCTGGCCACGGCCACGCCTTGAATAAGGCGCGACGAATCAATGGCGCGGGTTTGCGGGAAAATGCCACACAGTTCGACGGTGGCACCCATTTCAATCAAATTGGCGATCAGCTCGCGCGGCGACAGTCCGATGGGTTCGACGGCGGAGGATCCCGCGTCCGAATCCGCGACGGCGAGCAGGCCGGCGTCGTCGCACAGCAGAATGCGCACCGTCGTGCCCTGCATGGCCTCCGCACGGGCGAGGATCAACGCCATGGCCTGGGTCTCGACCGACGAGCTGGACAGGATGACCAGCCAGTCGTGTCTGTCTGCCGCGGGCGTGCGGTGGATTTTTTCAGGATTCATGGACGATGACCATGGCAGGCCGCTGTTCTGCCAGCCGTTTTTCAGTCTCATTCCGCGCTGCGGCCCGTCCTCCAGAGCATCGCCCTGAAATCCGTGAATGATGAACCGGGCGTTCGGGAATCCTTGATCACGAAGGAACTCGGCGCTGGGCATGCCGCGCTGGCTGCCGGACCGGCACATGGTCAGGATGGTTGCGTCGTCATCGAGACCCTTCGCTTGCAGCGCGTCGCGAACCGCGGCCACGAAGCGGGGATTGCGATCCATCAGAAAGACATCTCGCTGCGGATTCCAGCGGGTGCGGTCCGCCTCGAGGAACGGGATATTGATGTCCACCACGTCGGTGAAACCGGTGAATTGGATCTCAATCGGGTCGCGCACGTCAATGAAAAGGATCTCCTGCCCTCGTGCTTCGAGCAATTCGTGGGCGTCGGTGGCCTCGATGCCATATGAGGCGTCCGAGGTATCTTGTTCGGCCGTGACCGTTGCGGAATGGGTGATCAGCAGAATTGCCAATGCGGCCACTTGACTGAAAACGCGCGCCGGTGCGGGGAAGGATTTGATCTTCATGAAGCCATCATGAATCAGGATCCCCTCCCCGCAAGCGGCGATCGGAACGAATCCATTGCCACGATGCGTAAATGGCCGGATCGTGCGGCGTAGGGTGTTTTTCCGTGAACCGGGGTGCGAACCGGGTATGATCCCGCCATGACGCATGCCGGAATCGAACTTGGAGGAACCAAAACGGTCGTCGCCATCGGAACGCCGGAGGGCGATGTGACCGAGGAGCACCGCTACCCGACGACCACGCCGGAGGAAACCATGGCCACCGCCGTGGAATGGCTGCGCAAGCGCGGCGAACCCGCCGCCATCGGCATCGCGTCGTTCGGCCCGGTCGCAATCTCACCCGCCCACCCCGACTACGGGCACATGCTCGACACACCGAAGCCCGGCTGGAGCGGCGGGCCGATCCTCGCCCCGCTCGCCGCCGCCTTTCCCGACGCGAAGCTCGCGCTCGACACCGACGTCAACGCCGCGGCGCTTGCCGAAGCACACGAGGGCGGGGCCGCCGCCGGGATGGACGACGTCGTTTACATCACCATCGGTACCGGACTCGGCGCGGGCATCCTCACTGGCGGCCGCCTGGTCCACGGTGTCATGCACCCGGAATGCGGCCACTTCAAGCCTGTGCGCGCGCCGGGTGACGAGGCGTTTCCCGGCGTGTGCCCGTTCCATGGTGACTGCCTTGAGGGCCTCGCCTCCGGACCCGCCATTGAGAAGCGATGGGGGAAACCCGCCGCCGAGCTGCCGCCCGGCCACGCCGCGTGGGATGTGCAGGCCTGGTATCTCGCCCACGCCGTTCTCGCCCTCACCGCGGTGGTTTCGCCCCGCCGCGTGATCGTCGGCGGTGGCGTGTCGCAGGCCGAAGGGCTGCACGGCGGGATCACCCGCATCCTGCGTAAAACCGCCGCCGGGTATTTCCCGCAGATCGATGCCGACCCGGAATTTGTCTGCCCGCCCAAGCTCGGCCAGCAGGCCGGCATCCGGGGAGCGCTCTTGCTTTCCTGACATGGGGATCCGCCATCCCCAAGCCAGGCCCCGCGCATCGCCGCTGGACGCTTCCTGCCATCCACACCATCCTGAACGAAGGCGGCCCCACGTTCAAAACCCTGATACCGCCATACGTTCTCACCCCCTTTCCGTGCGTTCGCCTGCGTACCGTGACGTGGGCGGACTGCATTGTGGGGGCCCCATATTATCGGGGTAGGCTCCCACTACGCAGAAGTGCATGGAGCCATTTACCGCGCTCCGACTTGATGTGCGATCAGGATGCTTAATTTTTCCGAATCCAGCTTCACGTGCATTGCGGCGATTTTCTTTTCGATCTCTGTCCTTGCATCGAGTTCCCGCTGGCCATGGTCCTTGGTCAAATCCCTGTCCCGGAGATGATTCCTCATGTTAGTGAGCTTGTATTTGTACAATTGGGCGGGAGAGTATTGTACAAGTCCATGAAGAATGCGGTTCCCGGAACGTGCCTCGGAGCGCTGCCGGTTCAGCTGTTCGCAAAACTCCGCAAATCCCGGAAACGGCAGCTTTTCCCCGACCCCGTGCTCAACGGCCAGCAATTGGATCGCTTTGGAGATGCGGCAGGAATGAACCGCGCGATCCATCAGCATTTCCACCGGGGTCTCTCCGCCGATTTCCTCAATCCATTTTGATCCTGATAGATCGACCTGATGGTTGCTCTTGAAATGTACGGCAACCAACGCGACATGATCCCGGATGTGAAAAGCCATTTCCTCTGCATGGATGGGAACATCCCCGAATGTCGCGACCACCGCATCCGGCTTGACCCTCTCCGCGTGTGTGATTTAAACCGCAATCAGCAGGGAGGGAATCAGGTGAATCAGGATGCGCTTCATTCTGACTCAGGCTGGAATTCATGCACGCCGATATCGATTCCGCCCCCCGCGGGAACCGGATTCCCCCAAAAATCGCGGTCGCCGAACCTGTAGGCCGTTCCGCCTGATCTGCCCGCGTTGATGCATGGCGAACCCGGTTGGAGGCGATATCCGTCCAATCGCCCGGGATCGGTCATGTCGATATTCCTCCGCCCTGTTCCCGGTGCCACCATCATCGGATCGGCGGTCACCGCATTCGCATCGCTTGGATGGGCCGGGATCCCGAAATACGCGTTGTGACTGAACTCGACGTTTTGCATCGAGTCCATTCCCGATCCATAAAAGCCGCCATTGGCAAAGTAGAAAATGTTGTTGTA
>SLAV01000011.1 GCA_007126655.1 Haloferula sp.
AAAATACCACCACCGTAAATCAGGTAGTTTTTCGGTATCCGCAAATCACCCGGATGATTCGCAATGATCTCTTTTTCATACGGCGTCACAACCAAGGCAGGACGCGTCACCCGCGCAACATCAGCGCTGACATCAGGTTGCGCCAAGGCAGTCGCCTCTTTTACGACAACTGCGTTTGCACGAAAATACTTTTGCCAGCTTTTGACCGTACGCGAGACTGTTTCAAATGGATAAAAGCGCGCGCCGACATTTTCACGCAGGACAAAATCCCACGCAAAAGAGCAACAAGCCAGCAGCAGGGCAACAACGCAACAACGCAAGACCGCCTGCTTCACCGTCGCAACGCGATTGACTCCCCGCCACCCTTTGTACCCGTTCAGCAAGACAACCACCAGAAATGCAGGAATAAAGATGAACGATGTCACCTTGAACGACAGGGCTAACAACATGAAAATGACCCCTGCAATCCAGTGGCCGTAATACGCCATTGCAAAAGCCAGCAAGATTTGCGCCGCCGCCGGGATATCCTGATAGTGTGCCACCGAAAAAATGCAGGCAGCCGGTATCGTCGCCAGCAGTAACACATACAAAACAGGAACACGCGAAATTTTCCCATTACGCCGCCGCGCCAGCCAACCAGCAGCCAACAGGAATTGCAGCCAGAATAGCGTCTGATAAACCTGTACACCTGCCGAGCTGCGACCAGTTAACCGGTAGAAAACGGCACCAATATAATGCCACCCATTCACATGCGGATACCGCCGAACCTCATCATCGCCCCATCCCACAGGAATCCGGGCCTCGAAAGCAGGGCGCGTCAGGTCATCGGCCTGATTTGCCAGCATATAGAAATGCGTGACTTCGTCCCCAATCATCGGTTCCCTTGTGCGAAGCCCGACAAAAAGCGACACCACAACCGAACTTACAATCACCATAAGCAGCAGCAAATAAGCACCGGGGATTTTCACGTGGAACCGGGACATCATCGAAGGCTCCTGCGCCTCAACAGCGCGCTCGCGTGACACTGCCAAAGGCACCGCATACGTAAGCGCCGTCCCAGCCCCTTTTTCCATAATCTCAATCCGACCTTCCAACGCCGCACAGCGCTGTGCCAGTTTTTGCTGCTGGTTCTCATGCTTGCTGAAAGCCAGCGAAAAGTGAAAAGTGGTAAACAGGATAAAGGCCGCCAGGATTCCGACAACCGTCACCCAGTAATCCGTCCCGAATACAGCCCCGATCAAATCCACGGACTGCGGGATAAGCGCACTCAAGAACAGGGACAACCCCGTCACCATCCAAAGCAGGGCATAACGTTCGCGCAAAAGCGAACGGCGAATACTTTCAAATGTCACCAACAGCACGCCTGCACTCAAAACGCCCACCAGAACCCGCAGGCGAATCGGATCTGTAACCCGCACCAGACCGTGCAAGACCCCCGGGAAAATGCCGGAAGCGAGCAGCACGAAACCGGAGAAAAGAAAAAGGGCAGACCGCATGCGGACGGATCGGCGCTCCCATATCGCCTGCATCACTGCCAGACACAACAACAAACCAATCAGCACAGCCAGCAAGCGAGGAACCGTCGTCCCCACCGACTGCGAAACCACAAACAATACCTGATCTTTTAACTCAATGAGTGTCATCGAAATTCACCATGTCAGCAGATAAACGTGCATCTACCGGGCGCAGCCGGTCAACCACAAGAGCGAGCAATACCTTAAAGGCATGAAAGAATGTATCCCACCGCCCAATCGAGGACTGCCCCGCCACACGCGGGCGAAATGAGACCGGTACTTCCCGGAAGGTATACCCCAAACGACGCACAAACGCCAAAGCCTCCGGCTCCGGATAATCACAGGGGTAAGCACGCGAGAAAACATATAACAGGCGTTTATTGACCAGCCAGAATCCCGAAGTGGGATCCGTGACCTTACTCCGGCAAATCACAGAAAGGAAGAGGGCCAGAAACTTCACCCCCAGATAACGCAATCGCGTACTGATCATCGTCTGTTCACCACCAAAACGGGTTCCAATAACCAGATCGCAAGTACCCTCCCGCATCACATCCAGTAAATGATGCGCCTCAGACGGTGGGTGCTGGCCATCCCCATCCATTCGCAACAAATACTCGTAACCATTACGGTAAGCATACTGAAAGCCTGTCTGTACCGCCGTACCAACACCGGCATTATACGGCATGCTGATCACTGTCGCCCCATGACTGCGTGCCACATGCACCGTCTCATCCGAAGATCCATCATCAATCACCAGTACAGCAACCCCGGGCAAAGCCTGCGCCACTTCGCCCAGCAACCCAGGCAAGCAAAGCGCCTCATTAAACGCCGGAATCATTACGCATAGTTTTTTTAAAATATCTGACATAAGTGTGCAGATTCTAGGATCAATGAAGGTATTTTTCGAGCACGGAATCGCCGAAACCCCAAAAACGATAGGTTTGCTCCATTGACCGGTTCAAATAAACCTTCGCTCCGGCACTATGAATTACGGTCTGATAAGAGAATGGAATAGGAGCTGCAACTTCCTCACCCAACCGACTAGTCAAACTCTCGCCATAAAGCCCTAGCCCCCCATTCGTACTCGTGACCCAGACAACCCGGCGCCCGGTCTCTCGTCCAACTCGCACGATACTCTCAATCATTGCCTGCCGTACGGCTGCATCTGGATGCTTCCATATCAAACTGCCGTTAAAAACATCCAATCCCGATACCAGCAGCAAGGGCGTAGCCCAACGTGCATCATCGGCCACAACAATATCACTGGAATCAAGCACCAAATCCATGCGGCGCAAAAAATCCACCATTCCCACGTAGTCGCCGGCACGTATCGCATCCCGGCTGATCTCCGCCCCCTGCACAAAAGCCCCGATCGAAACACCCAACACAAGGAGTTTACCCGCAATGATTCGCCAATCTTTTTCCCACCCGCAGATGGCCCACAAGATAGCCATGCCCTGACATAGCGCAAGCAAAGGAAGCAGAAAAACGAGATACCGACGCAGTGCCCAAGGATAAAAAGGCGCAATCCCTGGATGTAGAATCAATAGTGCGGTTGTGGCCAGGCACGCAACCACAAATAGGATAGCCACGTTTCTGCCGGAATTTGCTTGTCTGCCCCGGTGAAAGACAACCAGCAATCCAATAACGGCCAACAACCAAAAAGCAAGGCCATGATAAGCAACCAAACGTGTGTAACGATGCACGCCCCAGAACAACCAAGGCACCGACTCCAGTAAACGCATAATCCGCATTTCCATGGCAGGCACAGCCACTGCCAGTGTCAACAGTCCAGCCCCAACACTCCCCCACAAAAGGCATTTTCTCAGCCCCTCGGCCCATCGCCTTGACAAAAAGAAATAAGCCAGCAGCACCACCCCACTAATGATCCCAAAAACAATCGCAACAATGGTAACCGCAGAATCCTTGGCCTCGAGCCGAAACAAGGTCAGCGGATAAAAAGCACCGATCCAGAGCATGCCGGCTAATAGTCCGGCAGTAATCGCCCCCCACTGACGCAGAAACCCTGTCCTACCCTCGCTCCACGCCTCGCCTATCGCCACAAATAAAAGAACAATCCCGATAAGCGGAGGATCACTGAAACGGTTTACGGCCAAACCAAACGCCAAGCCAAACAAAGGCCACATGCTAGCATCTCGGCCGCGCACATCCAAATAGACAAACCCACCCCCCAGAAAAAGTAGCATTTGCAGAAGCTCGGAAGTCGGGATGCCTTGATGATACCACCACATCGGCGAAACAAACAAAAAAACAAGCCCCGCCGCAACCAATCGACCACCGCCCAGCCGGAAAAGCAAAGCCGCCAAAGGCCAGAGCCCCAGAAAGGCCGCGATACCCCCCGCACGGACAAGCAAAGACAAGCCCCCCAGCCGGTATAACCAAGCCCCCCAGATCGG
>SLAV01000232.1 GCA_007126655.1 Haloferula sp.
CCGCCCCCCCCCCCACCGTCATCACCGGCCCCATCGACCGCACCATCCGCGCCCTCGGCCCGGTGGAGCCACTCGGCGATTTCAGCGACCACCTCGCCACCCGCGGCCGCATCGCCGCCGCCATCGACGAGCTGCTCGAAGCCCATCCCGACAGCGAACCCGCGCTGATCCGCGCCATCTCACGCTATGCCGCCCTCTCCGGCCCGGTATTCCTCGGCAACAGCCTGCCCGTGCGCGAGTGGAATCTCTTCGCCCAATGGGAGCGTCCGTGCGCGGACGTCCGCGCCAACCGGGGTGCCAACGGCATCGACGGCCAGCTTTCCACTTGGCTCGGCACCACTGCGGACGCCATCGGAGCATGGGCCATCGTCGGCGACCTCACCGCGCTCTACGATCCGGCCGCCGCCGTCCTGCTCGGCCGGGTCGAGACCCGCGGGCGCGTGCTTGCCGTCATCAACAACCGCGGCGGCCGCATCTTCGAGCGCCTGCCGCGTCTCGCCACGCTCTCCCCGCGCACACGCGAGTTGCTTGTGTGTCCGCAACAGGCGGATTTCGCCGCGTTCGCATCGCTCTGGGGCATGCGCCACCACCGCGTCGCCACCCAGGACGACCTCGACGCCTTCCAGGAAGCCGGCGAGGGCCCGCCCGTGCTCCTCGAAATCACCCCCTCGCAGTCCGAATCCGCCGCATTCTGGCGAACTTGGGACGCGGGAATAACCTAGCAATACGCGCCGGAAACCAAGGATTTTTCGTGATTTCGCGATTTTTCTGATTTTTCCCTTTGCCCCCTCCGGATCATCCGGTATCCCCGCTGCGAACTATTTCGGGCCGGGCGCGATCGTCGTTTGGATCCGACCCACCCCATCCAGCATATGACGCACGCTCCCATCCGCCTCGCCATCACCTCCCTAGCCGCCATCCTGCTCGCCAGTTGCGCCGACGAATCCGCGCTGACCGTGCTGAAAAAATCCTCCCTCAACGCCGACGCCATTTTCGGCCGAAGCACCCGGAACGCGAAGTTCGACGTGCCCACACCTTCGCCCGAAACCGTCGCCGCATCCCTCGAAAAACCGCGCGACCGCCACAAAATGCCGCTCTACGGATATGATGTCCGCACGCGCGTCGTCCGCACCACGGCCTACACCCACACCGAGGCCGACCACCTCATTTACGGCCGCAAGAACGCCGCCGGCACCACCCTGCGCTATGGCGACAAGGTGCGCAGTGCCGCGGCGGACTGGTCGATCTATCCCGTCGGCACCACCTTCCGCATCAAGGGGCTGCCGTATCTTTACGTGGTGGACGACTATGGCTCCGCCCTCGTCGGAACCGGCACCGTGGATCTCTATAAACCGTCTATGAGCGTGATGAACGCCTGGGGCCGCCGCAATGTGGAACTCACCATCGTCCGTTGGGGATCGCAGAAACGCAGCGCCGAAATTCTCAAGGACCGGCTCCACGCGGCACATTGCCGCCGCATGTTCGCCAGCCTGCTCCGCCAGCGCGAGGACCTGCAACAACTGGCCCGGCGCTGATCAGCCGGGGAACCACGCGGGCCTCACTCCCCGGCTTTGATCAACGCGTCGGACTCTTCGGTGGAAATGGTGAACGGCGCGCCTCCCTCCGGGATGTCCACCTCGCTCACCCAGAGCATGGCATTGAGAATCAAGCGACGCATCGACACATTGTCCCATCCATCATGGTAGTGTCCGCCGGTGAAGCCGAATCCACGGCCGCCATCCTCCCGCTCAACCGCCCACATCAATGTCTCCGCTTGGCCTTTTGCCGCTTGGATATGTGGATATGGTCCCCTTGGGTGCACATATGGGCCGTCACGGGTTTCATCGGAAGGCGTTGCCACCAGGATCGGCTTCACACCCTCCATTTCCTCGCGGAACCGGATGTTGAAATACCACTCGTCGTGATGCTCGAAGGGCTCCACGCCGGTCGTGATCGGATGCTCGGGGAATTCCTTGAATTCGGCGGTCCACATGGGGTTGCACGAATAATCGCTCTCGTAGTGTCCACCGATCCATTCCTTGAACTCGTCGCTGCCCTCCCCAACCGGCACATGGACGGCAAAATGGATCATCCCGATCCCGATCCCGTCTTGCGTGACGCGCTTGTGCAGGCGAGCCAGACGATCATCCTGAATTGCGGGGTGCCTGTTCAGCCCGTCGGAGTAAATCACGATCGCGTCGGCCTCGTCGATGAGTGACTCATCCTCAGGCCAGTCCACAGGTGCCACCGAAACCTTCAAGCCTTCGATTTGCCGCAGTTCGTGGGCGAACAATTTCATGCCCTCAAAGTGGTTGTGGGCGTTTGCACCGTGGCTGCCAGCTCCGGCGATCAGGAGCAAATGGCGTTCTTCGTCTGCCGCAACTCCCGCGCATGAGGCGGCAAGCACAGCGGTGGCGGAAAAAATCGGGCGGCGGATGGATTTTGGAAGTTTCATGGCAATCATTGTCGGCAGGGATACGATACCCGGTTCTGAAACTTCTCAAGCTTTTCCGGGAGCCGTTCCCTCTTGCCGCGCTGCCGCCGCTGTGGCTCAATCAAGTGAGAATGAAAACCTACCTCGACCTCATGCGCGATGTGCTGGAAAACGGCGAACCGCGCATGGACCGCACCGGGACGGGCACCCGCTCGGTCTTCGGCCGCCAAGTGCGCTTCGACCTCCGGGCGGGATTCCCCTGCCTCACCACCAAAAAACTCCACCTCACGTCCATCATCCACGAATTGCTCTGGTTTCTCAAGGGTGACACCAACACCGCTTACCTGCGTGAAAACGGAGTGACCATCTGGGACGAGTGGGCCGACGATCACGGCGAGCTTGGCCCCGTCTATGGCCGCCAGTGGCGCGCCTGGCCCGCTCCCGGCGGGCGCGAGATCGACCAGATCCACCTCCTCATCGACGGCCTCCGGGGCGATCCGCACTCGCGCCGCCACATCGTCTCCGCGTGGAACGTTGGCGAACTCGGCCAAATGGCCCTGCCGCCATGCCACCTGCTCTTCCAGTTCCACGTCCACGACGCGCCCGCCGGCGGCCGCCCCGGTCTCTCCTGCCAGCTCTACCAGCGCAGTGCCGACCTGTTCCTCGGCGTGCCCTTCAACATCGCCTCATACGCCCTGCTCACCTCGATGATCGCCCACGTCTGCGACTACGAGCCACGCGAATTCATCCACACCTTCGGCGATCTCCACCTCTACAACAACCACATCGACCAAACCGCCGCCCAGCTCGCGCGCGACCCGCTCCCACCGCCCTCGCTCTGGCTCAATCCGCACGTCCGCGACATCGACGCCTTCACCTTCGATGACATCCGCCTCACCGGCTACGAATCCCACCCCGCCATCAAGGCCCCGGTCGCTGTCTGAAACCATGCGACCCAAACTCTCAGCGATCGTCGCCATGACGCCCGAACGCGTCATCGGGCGGGACGGCGGGCTGCCCTGGCACCTGCCCGCCGACCTCGCGTTTTTCAAACGCACCACCCTCGGCCACCCGGTGGTGATGGGCCGCAGGACGTGGGAATCCATCGGCCGCCCGCTTCCGCAAAGGCGCAACCTTGTCCTGACGCGCGACCAATCCTGGCGCGCCGACGGAGCCGAAGTGCTCCACACACCGGACGAACTGCCCGCCCTGCTTGGGGACGGTTGCGAAAAAGCCTTCATCATCGGCGGGGCCGGGGTTTACGCCGCCTTCCTCCCGCGGCTTGACGAGCTGCTGGTGTCGCATCTGCACGCGAAACACCCCGGCGACACGTATCTTCCACCATTCGAGCACATGTTCCCGATCTCGACGGTCGTCGAAGAGCATCCGGATTTCGTGGTCCGCAGGTGGTCCATGGCCGCGACTCCGTGAACCCGTGGAGCCACCCGATAAAAAACAAAGATTTTCCAAACCCACCGCGTTTCCTTATTGAAGA
>SLAV01000294.1 GCA_007126655.1 Haloferula sp.
GAACCTTGTTTTTCCACGCCACGCATCATCATGCACATGTGACGGCATTCCATCACAACGCCGACGCCTTCTGCCTGAATCGTGTCTTTGACGGCTTTGGCGATTTGCTCGGTTAATCGTTCCTGGATTTGCAGGCGACGGGAGAATCCGTTGGCAATGCGTGCCAGTTTACTTACCCCCAATACTTTGTTGTTGGTTATGTAGCCAATGTGGCATTTGCCAAAGAAGGGGAGCATGTGGTGTTCACAGAGACTGTAAATTTCAATATCACGCACAATGACCATGTTGTGGGCGGCGGCTTCAAATACGGCCCCATTTACAATGGCGTCAATGTCCGTGTGATAGCCGGCGGTTAAAAACCGGTAGGCTGCGGCTACCCGTTCGGGCGTTTTTTGTAAACCATCTCGATCAGGATCTTCTCCTATTTCCAAGAGTAATTCTCTTACCAGCTCTTCAACTCGTTTTGTATTCATGCTGATGTAATCCTGTCTGTGGTCAAAAACCTTACAGGTTGTTTTTGCGTTTGAACCCTGTCATAGGGGAGGCTTAGACGCCGAACTGGTTACCAATGACATCGGATTCATTGTTGTCTGAAGGTTCCCTTTTTTCGGGTGGGGTCGTTTCTGGCATCTCTTGTTTGTTTTCTGTTTCAGGCGCATTCCCAGGTGATTCTGCAGAGAGGGGCTTTTTCTTTCTCCGGAAGAATTTTCCGAAGAAAGAACGTACGGCATTGCCAATTCGCTGTCCGATTGTCGGGTGCAGCATTTTGTCTAGTCGGCGGTAACCGGCAAGTAGTTCTTCGGGGGAAAAATCTTTGCGGTGTACATTTTCTTCTAGTTCCAGTTGGAGTTTTTCTACTTCGGTGGCACGTTCTACAATATGTGCCTCGATAAATTTCCAGCCGAGTTCGCGGGCGGCGAGGGTTCGTCGATGACCAGCGATAAGCTCGTTTTCCCGTGAGAGGGTAATGGGGTTTAGTTGGCCATGCTTGCGCATGCTTTCCATGAGGGGCTTGAGATCGCCGATGTCTGTCCTTACCCGGTCTTTGATAATGATGTCTTCAATTTGCACTTGCATGTTGCGGCCCTCGGGATTGTGGTTGCCTTTTATAAAAACGTTCTTATTTGGTGTAAGTGTATGGATCTGGCGTAAAGTTGCAAGCCATGCATGAAATCAATTGACGAAAACACTACATTTAGCCGATAAAAGCGATTCATGCTTTTACAAGCTCTTGGATTTATTCCATTCGGTCATTCGGGAAAAACAGGGGAAATTGATGCATCCATATCGAACACATACATGTGGGGATTTGCGTGAGGCGGATTCCGGTAGTACTGCGCGGCTTTCAGGCTGGGTCTTTCGCAAGCGTGACCATGGTGGCGTTTTGTTTATTGATTTGCGGGACCATTACGGGGTGACGCAAATCGTGATTCATCCAGATAAGCCATTTTTTGAGGATTGTCAGCGGTGGCGTTCGGAGAGTGTGGTTACGGTTACGGGGCGGGTTGCGGCTCGTACCGCCGAAACGGTCAATCCGGATTTGCCCACGGGGGCCGTGGAGCTTGTGGTGGACGAAGTGCTGGTGCAGTCGGCTGCAGATCCGCTGCCGTTGTATCTGGCAGGTGACGAAGAGGGACCCGAAGAAACGCGGCTTCGTTATCGTTTTCTGGATTTACGCCGTGAACGGATGCAACGTAATATTTTGTTGCGCGCGAAAATCATTGCCAGTATGCGTCACCGTTTGACCGAAAAGGGGTTCCCAGAATTTCAAACACCTATTTTGACAAGTAGTTCGCCGGAAGGGGCTCGGGATTATCTGGTGCCGAGTCGTGTTCATCCTGGCAAGTTTTATGCGCTTCCGCAGGCACCACAATTGTTCAAGCAGCTATTAATGGTTTCGGGGTTTGATCGTTATTTCCAAGTGGCGCCTTGTTTCCGGGATGAAGATGCGCGCGCTGATCGCTCTCCCGGGGAGTTCTACCAGCTCGACATCGAGATGGCCTTTGCTACCCAGGATGAAATTTTTGCGACAGTGGAGGATGTTTTGCATGGCATTTTTACAGAATTTTCGGACTGGCAGGTGGATGAGGCTCCCTTTGTACGGATTCCTTACAAAGAGGCCATGCTGAAATATGGAACCGATAAGCCAGATTTGCGTATCCCGATTGAAATTCGGGATGTGTCCGACATTTTTGCGGATAGCGCCTTTAATGCCTTCCGTAGTGTTGTGGATAAAGGGGGCGTTGTGCGGGCGGTGCCGGTGAAAGGCATTGCTGATCGTCCACGGAGCTTTTTTGACAAGATGGTGGAGTTTGCACAGGGCGTGGGCTCGAAGGGGTTGGCTTATCTGGTTTGGCAGGATGGCAACGTCAAGGGGCCCATTTTCAAGTTTCTGAACCCGGAAGACGTGACGGCATTGGCGGAGCGCTGTGGTGTTACCGATGGTGATGTGCTGTTCTTTGTTAGCGACAAGGAAGAACCTGCCAGCAGAATCGCCGGTGAGGTCCGTAGTAAACTGGGACATGATTTGGATCTGATTCCATCGGGCGTTTATAAATTTTGCTGGATTGTGGATTTTCCGATGTTTGCCTATGACGAAGAACTGGGTCGTGTTGGGTTTTCACACAATCCGTTTTCGATGCCGCAAGGGGGCATGCAGGCACTGACAGAGCAGGATCCGCTGGACGTGTTAGCGTATCAGTATGACATTGTTTGTAATGGCTGTGAACTGTCGAGTGGTGCCATCCGTAACCATTTGCCAGATGTAATGTACAAAGCCTTTGAAATTGCGGGGTATCCCCCAGAGACGGTGGATGAACGATTTGGTGCCTTAATTCGTGCGTTTCGCCTAGGAGCTCCTCCTCACGGAGGTCTGGCTCCTGGCGTAGATCGTATCGTCATGTTGCTGGCGCGTGAGACGAGCATTCGAGAGGTTATTGCATTCCCGATGAATCAGCGTGCGCAGGACTTGATGATGGACGCGCCGAGTTCGGTAAGCGAGAAGCAGTTACGGGAATTGCATATACGTTTGCAGTTGCCGCGTGCCGAGACGCGAGATGCATAGTGATCAGGCATGCCCACGGGGCTCGTTGCCTTGTAAATCAACTGGACGGAATGTATGTGAAGCGTTACCCTTCGCGCATTGAGTATCGTGGATTCGGCATGGGGGTGAATTTTTGAGTGATCGATTGCTGGTTGCATTTCAGGACAAACAGGCATTTGTAAAACCTGTTGGGCGGGCAACATTCAAACTGGCCCCTGCTTTGAAGCGGTTTGGTGTCTCAGTCATCGCAAAAGGGTGTCGGGAGATGCGTTTTGATATGTCCGAGTGCACAACGCTCGACAGCACGTTTATGGGGGGGCTGGCGGGCATTGCGATGTGGTCCTCTCCTGACGGAAAAAAGGTGCAGGTGATGCTGTCAGGTTTAGCGCCGCGCACCCGGTCCATGTTGTCCACCTTGGGCCTTGAGCGTATCATGACGTGTTGTAACGGAGAGTCGTCTGATTGCACAGATGGTCAAAGTAAACCGGGAGCCGAAGTGCATGAGGTCGCGCATGAGGCCGGTAAGGCTGAGACGTTGGAGACGATGCGTACAGCGCATCAGGATCTGGTACGCGCGGATAAGGAAAATGAAGCGCGATTTTGTGATGTGTTGACGTATCTTGATCAGGAAATTAAACGGGTCGATGATTAAATGGGTGAATTTTCAGTTGGTTCAGATTTGAATGTGAGAGGCAAACAAGATGGGGTATGAGGCACTGGCGCGGAAGTGGCGCCCGAAACAATTTGCAGATGTGGTGGGGCAGGAGCATGTTACGCGTACGCTGGCGAATGCGATTCGTAATAACCGCTTGCATCACGCCTATCTTTTTGTAGGACCGCGGGGGATTGGTAAAACTTCGATTGCACGTATTTTTGCCAAATCGC
>SLAV01000213.1 GCA_007126655.1 Haloferula sp.
CCATCCTGATCGACAAATTTGAAGACCACCTTCCGCATTACCGGCAAAGCCAGCGTTACCGACGAAGGTGCGGCGTGGAACTAAGCCGCCAGACGATCAATCGCTGGCACCACGCCACCGCCCACCATCTTCAGCCCATCGGCCAAGCCATCCTGAAGGAAATCCGCAAAGCCAAAGAACTGCAGATCGATGAAACCCCGGTCGACTACCTAGAACCAGGACATGGCAGCGTGCGCAAAGGCCACATGTGGGTCTATCATGATCCACATAGCGGCGGGGTCTATTATGACTGGGACGCCGGGCGCGGGCATGAGCGCATGTTCGAGGTATTGGGGCAGGATCCCGAAACCGGCGCACTGCTTTACCGAGGGAACATCCAATGCGACGGTTACTCGGCATATGAAGCTCTCAAAAAGCGAGTTGTAGATCTTGGGATTGGATTTTGCCTCAGCCACATGCGACGCAAGTTCATCGAATCGGGCAGCGTCGACAACCCCATTTGCAAGGAAGTGCTGGCAGGAATCGCGCGCATATATCAAATCGATCAACGATGCACCAAGCACCTCGTCGGCGTGACAAGTTGCCGTGGTTTGATTCGCCGGTGCCATCTACTGCCTGTCACCTCAGCCTTGAAGCAGCGGATGATCGAGCTTCGCCGTGGCCTACGGCCATCGGAAAACACGGCCAAAGCGCTCGGCTACACCCTCACCCGCTGGGACCAATGGACGCAGCGGGTCATGAGTGGTGAGATGGAGTTGGACAACAACCTGGTGGAAAACCGCATCCGCCCGCTCAAGCTCGGAGCCAAGAACTGGCTCTTCAACGGCAACCTCGAAGCCGGCCACAACAATGCCTTGATCTACACCCTCCTGGGCAACTGCCGCGCCCATGGCCTTAATGCCGAGGACTACCTTGAGGAAGTGATCAAACGGTTGCCCCCGGAAGCCACGGAGGAAGAAGCTGCCGCACTGACACCTGCCGCCATTGCCGCCTCACGCCAGAGCGATGCGAGCGAGGATGCGGCATGATGGATCGCCCGCCACAAGGCACCCGGCAAAAGCCCACGTCCAAGAGGGGGGATTTTGCGACGCTTACTCACTTCCGGCTCGCGCTGCTCGACAAACATGCCAAGGGTGTGCCTCCTGAGCGTGTCACGATGACGTTCACCCCATTCTTGGCCGCCAGCTTTGGCCCGGCCTCCGAAGCGCGGAGACCACGAACTCGCGCGTTGGCCGAGAGGGTGGATTGAGACATGAAGAAGCGGCGGCTTGCGGTTGGGACTCCCTTCCTCTCCTTATGCGAGATGGATCAAAGCGCCGGGGACATCGAGTGAGAATCGGCCGCGCGTCGGCAGCGCATCGGCAAGGATCGCGCCGTGGTGGCCGAGCGTGCGCACTTTCTTTCGCAAATCGGAAAGCACCCGCCTCACATCCTGCTCGTCTTGGAAACCGGCGGCGGATGGGGTGCCGCGAGGCAGCCGACCATCTTCGACCAGTGAATCCCACTCGGCCTGGTGGGCGGCCAGTGCATCGAGCGCTTCGCCGTAGGATGGAATCGGCGGCCGGTTTGTTTTCGCGAGCTTTGCCAGGCAGATCAGCAAATGGTGCTCGCGTTCGGTGAGGCGCGCCTCACTGTGATTCACCCGCAAGGCGGGCCGGTTGAGGGGGATTTCGATGTGCAGGTCTTCCGCCGCGCGATGGCGGATTTCACTGCGGCAGGATGCCACCAAGCTGGAGAAGGTGCCCACGGCGCGGCCAAGTTCGCGATGGAAAAGGTTGCGCATCGGGACAAATGGCACATCGGCAAGCTCGATTTGAGGATCGAGCCCCGCAAGTTTCGGGTCGGTCAACGTTTGGCCGGGGAAAAAGAATCCGGGGCTGGTATCGAATGGCGCATTCACCAGCACATGGGTGATGCGGTCTTCCTCGCGCCCGGCCAGTGTGAGGCATGCGTAAAGCAGCGCCCCCATCGTTTTGCGCCCACCGGCGATCGACGCAATGAGGCGGGTATCGGGGTTCGCCGTGATCGCCCGCACCTGATCGAGCAGGAAATCCGCGGCTGCCTCGTTTTCGTGCATGCTGCGGAGGTCTTCCAATTCGATGCCGCGTCCGGTGGCGGGATCCGTGGCGGTGATTACCCGGATGTCGTCCGGTGTGGTGCCGAAGCGGAGGCACCCGTCGAGATCATGACCCTCGCTCTTGAGAGCCTCCCGCAGTGCGTCCCACACGCATGGGCCGCCACTTTCGGGCGATTCGAAAAGGTCGCGGATGGTTCGCTGCCGACCTGCGAGTGTGGTCACCACAATGATGCGTCGTGGGATCACCGGCTCGGCCTCCCGCGCGAGTGCCCATAGCGTTTCGGTGAGCACCGCCGGCGACATGCCAATGACGGCGAGCAGAGTGGTTTCGTGGGATGGATCTTCGGTGTGCATGAGCGACTTGGAGGAAATTAAAACGCATCCATGGCCGAATGGGAAGGCGCAGGACGTTCGCGGACGTCCTCCATTGCCTTGTAGGCGCGATTGTGAAATCTTGGGCCGATTGGCAAAGCGGCGTCCGCCCTCCCTCATTTTCACGAATGAGCCTACGTGCCTGGCCTCGCGGACGTTTGCGGACGTCCCGGAGCTATCATTTCGATCGCCGCCATCGAATGCTTCCAAACGCCATGCCCACCGCATCGATTCAATCCCCCGGCACCCGGATTTCCCTCGAATCCGAGCGTCTTGTGGCCGTGATCCCACCGCAGGATGTCGGCCAAACCCGCGAAACCCGACGCGACATCCCCCTCCGCGACCTTGAACGAATGGTGATGGGAGAAGGGGTGTCCGTCACCTCGCCCGCGTTGATGGAAATGCTCCGGCGTCACATCCCGATCAGTTTTATCGATGCGCGCGGAAGGTTTCTCGGGTCATTCCAGCCCGCCGCTCCGGATCACGGGGCGGCGCGGCTGCGCCATTTCCAACGCAGTCTCGAACCGGCTTTCGCCATGACGCTCGCTCGCGAGCTGATCGCCGCCAAGGTCCACAACCAACGCCGCCTGGTGCAGCGCGTCGCCGCCAACCGCCGCGCCGAAGATCGCCGCGTCGAGCCGATCGTCCCGGCATCGCTCGCCGCGATGGATCAATGCGCCGCCTCGATCACACGTGCCGATGCGATTGAAACGCTGCGCGGGCATGAAGGCATGGCTGCGGCACGCTACTTTGCGGCCTGGGCCACCTTGCTGTCGGAGGAATTTCCTTTTCAGCGGCGCTCGACGCGGCCGCCGCTCAATCCGGTGAATGCCGTGCTCTCGTTTTCCTCCACCCTCATTTACACCGAAATGCACACCTTCCTTCACGCCCACGGCCTCGATGCTGCGCTCGGCCTGCTTCACACCACCGAAAACGGACGATGGGCGCTTGCGCTCGACTTGATGGAACCCTTCCGCCCGGTGATCGCCGAGGCGCTCACACTCGATCTCTTCTCCCACAAAATGCTCAACGCCACCCACTTCGAACCTCAAAAAGGCGGCATCTACCTCACCCGCGAGGGCCGCAACAAGCTGATCCTCCAATACGAAAAACGCATGGAACGACAGTTCCTCTGCGAGCAAATCGCCCACCGCACCACCCTCCGCCAACAACTCGAAAACCATGCCATTCGTTTCAAGGCCGCGCTTGATGATCCGGACGCGTTCATCGCGTTTCGGATGAACTAAGACGCAAGACTTCAAGACAGAAGACAGAAGACAGAAGACCCTGGACTCTGCGGGTTGATTGATGAATGTTGATTTTTGATTTGGAAAACTCTAACATCTAAACTCTAAACTCTAAACTCTAAACTCTAAACTCTAACCCACCCCGCGCATGACCTGGTTCGATGAGGCCTTTCCCCGCGTGCCTTACGAGCGCGGCCAACAACCTGGTTC
>SLAV01000318.1 GCA_007126655.1 Haloferula sp.
CCTGGAGTTGCTGGAAGGTGAAGATCCATCTTTTGAAGGTGACTTCCGCCCCCAATACCATACCGGCTGGATCGCGACCGGCTGCTTCATCTCGACGGCCAGCGATGTAGCCAGATTCTATGATGCCCTGTTTGCTGGAAAGCTCGTTTCCAGTGAGTCTCTCGCCGAAATGACCAAAACCGTGGATGTGTTTCCGAACCCTCCCGAAGAATCCATTCCCTCGTATGGCCTCGGTCTCATGCACTTCAGGAAGTCTCCGCCGGGCGATGCCTATGGTCACGGCGGTGGCGGTCCGGGATACACGACGTATGCGACCCACTTTCCCAATCTTGAAGGAGAGAGCGTCTCCATATCCCTGGTCATCAACAAGGCCCTGCCTCAAACACCATTTGGGCTGGCTGAAAAAATCATCGCTCACTACGTGGATTCAAAAAATGAATGAGTTTTCACAGGCCCTTCTGGCGTATCACCATGGCGACTTGTCGGCGGAGTTCGTCATTCGACGGGACGACGGTTATCAAAGTAGAGTTCCGGTCAGTGGATTCTTCGAGGACACCGGGTTTTCTCCGCTGGAGGACAAGGCTCTCGAACTCTGTTCAGAGAGAGTCTTGGACGTTGGCTCCATATCGACTTTGAATCCTTGGCGCTACTGGCCCGGAACGAGGGCTGGAAATCGGAGCGGATCGTCCAGGAGGAGGACGGACATTTTCTTTGCCGCCTGACGAAGATCGCCAACTGACATGGGGAATCAATGTGATGCAATACGAGCACAAATACCTGACCAACGACGCTTTCGAACGAGCGGCCTCGTTTTTGAAATCACACGCGCGGCGGCTGGAAGCAGCACGCTTTCGAGCGATCTTTGAAGATTCGAGGAACAATGATCTTCTAAATGAATTGGAGAAATTTCAGAACGCCGATGGTGGTTTCGGAAACGCTCTCGAACCCGACCTGCGGACCAAAGAAAGTTCAGCACTTTGCACTTCGGTTGCTTTTCAGATCCTTCGTTGCCACCAGATCCCGGAAAGTGAGTCAGTCGCGAGAGAAGGTATCGGCTATTTGCTCCGGACGCTGGATCGAACCCAGCTCCATTGGAGAATCATTCCGAACACCAAAGGCAAGTGTCCACATGCCCCATGGTGGGATCAGGCCGGTCGTGAAGCGGAGTTCAATGCGTTTTCGCTCAATCCCACCGCTGAGATCCTGGGATATGTATTCGACTACGGAGACACTGTTTTCGACAAAGAAATCGTTTCCCAACTGATGGACCGTGTTCTTGAGGAGTTGTCTTCGTTGAAAGTCATCGAGATGCACGATCTGTTGTGTTGCATGCGATTGCTGGAGACGAAAAATCTCCCCACCACATTTGGCACGAAAATTCACGATGATCTGAAACGCCTTGTCACTGATGGTGTGACAGTAGATCCGGAGCAATGGAACAGGTATTGCCTCCGCCCTCTACAAGTTGTCAGCGATCGCGGCTCCGCGTTCATCCACGGATTGGAACAATCCGTCTCATTGAACCTGGATTATGAAATCGAAGAGCAAGAGCATGATGGATCGTGGAGGCCAACTTGGTCATGGGGCGACCGTTATCCAGGCGCATGGGCAGAAGCAAAACGTGAATGGACTGGAGTCTTGACGCTCGAAAAATTACTAATATTGAACCGCTTTCACCGCATCCGAAAATAAACGCATTCAGGGACACCACTCATTCCCTGCGTCCCATCCGCGTCTTCTGAATGAAATGCATTAATCATTCAAGTCGAAGAGATGAAGATTAAGGAGCTTTCAATTGACCGTTACGAGGAGGTTCTTGAACTATTCAAGCGCACACCCGGTGTATCGGTGCGCGATGCCGACTCCATGGACGCTGCCTCGCGCTATCTGGCAAGGAATCCGGGATTGAGTTTCATCGCCGAATATGAGGGAGTCATTATGGGGTGTGCGATGTGTGGACACGACGGTCGCAGGGGATACTTGCAGCATGTCGTTGTCGATCCACCGTTTCGAGGTAGAGGCATCGCGCACGCACTGGTCACCCGCTGTTTGGATCGTTTGGAAGAAGTTGGAATCGTTAAAACGCATATCGACGTTTTCGTCACGAACGATCTCGCGAACGAATATTGGACAAAGAATGGATGGATGAAACGGGATGATATTTATCGATACTCATTCCTCCGCTCCTCAAATCCCAACGCTTGAAGCGGACACTTTCTCATGAACAAGAAGAACTCATACACAATCCGGCGGCTACGCAAGGGCGAGGGCAAGCTCTACCGAACCATCCGGCTGGAAGCGCTGCGCGAATCACCGGATGCGTTTTCACCACAGATTCCCACGCCGGAGAGTTCTATGGGCGTATTTCCATCGGTAGGGAAGAAACCGAAGAGCTTGCGATCCAGCGAGCGGTATTGGATGGCTTCGAGGAGTTGGGGGGATTGGACTTTTTCAGAGCCGGCGAGATCGGCGATGGTGGTATGGGAAAGGATATTGGAGATTTGAGATTGGGATATTGGGTTGCTGAAGCCCACGCTCGACGACCGCTCACCCGATGCGCACCAGTTCACCCGCCTCCAATCCAGGTAGGCAAGCAGTTATTTTAAACTCTACCATTCTCCCCGGACTCCGGCAATCTGTCTTTCTTTGAGCGTATCTGTGTTCATATGAAAAGCTGGCAATCCAGCTTCAGTTATTAAATGAATTCGAAAATGAGGTGGCCCTGGATTGCTCCAGAGCCAGCGCGGTCGGCGAGGGGGCGGGCAGTTTTTTAGATTCCAGTCGTAGGCCCGGTCGTGCATGTCCGTCCCTAGCATGCAGCGCGAAGGCGGAAGACCGCGGCGATTGGGCCGGTCGGCGTCCACCCGTCCAGTTCTCACGAACTGGCCTACACGTAGGCGCGGTCGTGAGACCGCGGCGATGGGCCATGCGACGTCCACCCCACCCAGTTCTCACGAACTGGCCTACAACGTAGGCGCGGTCGTGAGACCGCGGCGATGGGCCATGCGACGTCCACCCCACCCAGTTCTCACGAACTTGGCCTACAACGTAGGCGCGGTCGTGAGAGCGCAGCGATCGGCCATGCGACGTCCACCCCACCCAGTTCTCACGAACTGGCCTACAACGTAGGCGCGGTCGTGAGACCGCGGCGATGGGCCATGCGACGTCCCCCCCACTTCTCACGAACTGGCCTACTGCTCCATTTCCCCAAGCCACTTTGCAAATCCCTCGCCATGCGGCAAATCCAAATCGGTGTCAAATTTCATTGAGCCAAGGATGCACCTCGAATCCGTCACCGGCAAGTTTCACAAAATGGAGACTCGCAAAGCCCTCTTCGATGCATGGAAGTTCCAATCTCGCATGGTGGTGCCAGACTCCGGCATCCCGAATCCGGGCCGTGCCTTGGCGGCGGCTGTTGCGTTCAAGCGCCGCTTGCAGGCAGGATTGAAAGAATAGCCGATGACTGGAATGTTCCGCTCAGTGGCTGCGGCAATCCACGGCCTGCGGACATCCCGTGTGGTGTTGGTGTTGTCCAGCACGCAGGATTGCCCCCGCTCCAGACACCAATCGAACAGCGAACGGGTCCGAACGGCGGTTTTCAGCATGTCGCGATTGATCCTCAGGTGGGTGTCGGAAAACCGCTGCTGATAAAACGTCGATTTCCCCGTTGCCGGGATGCCGATGAACATGATGATTTCCTTTGCCTTGGCCACTGGCATTCCTGTGGATAACACGCGACGGGGATTCGATCCAGAGCTTGAGGAGCGGATGCCGGGCAAGATCGTTGGCAACCGCCCCGCCGTAGGCGCGGTCGTGAGACTGCGACGGTTGGTGTGGCGACGTCCACCGCCCCCCGTTCTCACGAACGGGCCTACGGTCGTAGGCGTCCCGCCCTGCGGGATGAGACTGCGACGATTGGCGTGGCGACGTCCACCCACCCAGTTCTCACGAACCGGCCTACGGGCGGGCATCCTCGCCGTCGTCGGCGCAAATTGCGCTTGCGGGGTGGGGGCCGGATGGCGGGTGATGGGCGTGCATGGACGAAACGGCATTGGAACTGAGGCTCACTCCGCACGGGCATCTGGTGGCGGAGGGTGGCGGCGATGCGGGGCTGGCGGCGCGGTTTGCCGCGCACGAGGCGGAGGGCCTGGTGGCGCTGGCGGCGGCGGGCGTGCCGGGTGGTGCGGCGCGGTCGCTGGCGTATTGGCACGATGTGGGCGCGGAGTTCCTGCGCGCGGTGTGCCACCTGCCGCAGGAGGTCGGGTTTGCGGAGGCGGAGATTGAACGACCGTCGCCGGCGCGGCTGGCGGAATGGACGCTCAACGCGCCGCCGATGCCGGGCGGCGAATACCTGGGACCGGAGGTGCTGGCGGCGCTGTGGGAACGCATGGTCGGGTGGACGGCGGAGCGCGTGACCGAGGCGGGCGGGCTGGCGGAGTTTCTGGACGCCTGCGCGCCGCGCTGGGCGCGGGTGGGGCGCGTCACGCTGTACCTCGCCGAGAACAAGGGCGACGACGAGTTCCCCTTCGCATTCATGGCGAGCTATGCGGCGGGACTCGCGCCGGGCGGGAAAATCCGGCGTCTGCCGCTGGGAAGGGCGCTCGAGGAATACGCCAGCGCCCGCCGCAAGCCGGAGCTGGTGAAACTGCTCACCCCCCTGCACGCGGCGGCCAAGCGGAGCGCGTTGATCCGCGAACTGGTGGAAAGCGGCGACGTGTTCCACCCGCTGGTGTGGACGCCGGCCGAAGCCCACGCGTTCCTGAGCGAAATCCCGCTTTATGAGGAATGCGGCCTGTTGGCGCAATTGCCGAACTGGTGGCGCAAGCGCGCGCGCCCGCGGGTGAGCGTGAGCCTCGACGCATCGAAGGGCGGTGCCCTGGGCATGGACGAAATGTTGAAATTCAACATCGGCGTGGCACTCGGCGACAACCGGCTCGACGCGCGCGAAATCGAGGACTTGCTGGAGACCGGTGAGCGCCTGGTGCGCCTCAAGGGCGAATGGGTGGAGGTGGACCGCGAGAAACTCCGCGAGGCGCTCGAACACTGGAAAAGCGTGGAGCGCGAGGCGGGCGCGGGCGGGATTTCCTTCACCGACGGGATGCGCCTGCTGGCCGGCATGCCCGCCGGTCTCGGCGAACCCGATGCGGATTCCGACGGGGAAACCGGCTGGCACCGCGTGGAGGCGGGCGACTCGCTGCGCGAAACGCTCGCCACGATGCGCAATCCCGAGGGCCTCGGCGGCCCGCAACCCCCGGATTTGCGCGCGGAATTGCGCGGCTACCAACTGGCGGGCCTCAATTGGCTGTGGCTGTGCTCGCGCCTCGGCGTGGGTGCCTGCCTCGCCGACGACATGGGCCTCGGCAAGACGATCCAGGTGCTTGCCACGCTGTTGCGGCACCGCCGCGAGGCCGCCGCCGACGCGCCGCCCTCGCTGCTCGTCGTGCCCGCCTCGCTGCTGGGCAACTGGCAGGGCGAGGCCGCGCGGTTCGCTCCGGATTTGAAACGCATCGTCGCCCACCCGTCGGAGACGCCCAAGGCGGAGTTGGACAAGGTGGCCAAAGCGCCCAAGCGGCACCTGCGCGGAGTCGATCTGGTGATCACCAGCTACAGCATGGTCGCGCGGCTCGATTGGCTGGCGAAGCAGCGCTGGAGCTGGGTGGTGCTCGACGAGGCCCAGGCCATCAAGAACCCCGCCGCGCGCCAGACCAAGGCCGTCAAGGCGCTGCGCGGCGGCACCCGCGTGGCGCTCACCGGCACGCCGGTCGAAAACCGCCTCGGCGACCTGTGGTCGATCTTCGATTTCATCAACCCCGGCCTGCTTGGCAGCGCCAGGCGATTCCGCGATTTCAGCAAGACGCTGGAGAAACGCGGGCGCGCCCGCTATGCGCCGCTGCGCCGGTTGGTGGCGCCTTACATCCTGCGCCGCATGAAGACCGACCCCGCCATCGCCCCGGAGCTGCCGGCCAAGACCGAGATGCGGGTTTTCTGCGGCCTCGCGAAACCCCAGGCCGTGCTCTATCAGCGGGCGGTCGATGAGTTGAAACGCGCGCTCGACAAGGAGGAAGACGACGGCATCCGGCGTCGCGGGCTGGTGCTCGGCGCGCTGATGCGCTTCAAGCAGATCTGCAACCACCCGAGCCTGTTCTCCGGCGACGGCAGCTACGCGGCCGATGCCAGTGGCAAGCTCGATCAACTCGGATCGCTGTGCGGCGAAATCGCCTCGCGCGGCGAAAAGGCGCTGGTTTTCACCCAGTTCCGCGAGATGTGCGATCCGCTCCACGACCACCTGACAGGCGTGTTCGGCCGCGCCGGGCTGGTTCTGCACGGCGGCACGGCGGTGGCGCGGCGGCGCGGATTGGTGGAGGATTTCCAGCGCGAGGATGGCCCGCCGTTTTTCATCCTCTCGATCAAGGCCGGCGGCACCGGGCTCAATCTCACGGCGGCGACGCACGTCGTGCACTTCGACCGCTGGTGGAACCCGGCGGTGGAAAACCAGGCGACCGACCGCGCGTTCCGCATCGGCCAGCGGCGCGGCGTGCTGGTGCACAAGTTCGTGACGCGCGGCACCATCGAGGAGAAGATCGACGCGCTCATCGCGGAGAAACAACGCATGTCCGACGAAATCCTGGCCGACGACGGCGGCGCGGCGCTCACCGAAATGAGCGACGAGCAGATCCTCTCGATGGTCGCCCTCGACCTCGAGCGCGCGATGGGATAGCAAACGCACATTCACCCAGCCATGAGCCGATACAACTACTACGGATGGAGTCCCTACGTGCCGGTCGCCCAGCGCCATGCGAACGCGGCCCGGAAGATGGAGAAGCTGCGCAAGCAGGGGCAGGACATCCAGCCGGTGACCATTGAAGGACGGCAGATCGCGCGCAGTTTCTGGGGGAAGGCGTGGTGCGACCAACTCGATTCCTTCGGCGACTACGCGAACCGCCTGCCGCGCGGCCGCACCTACGTGCGCAACGGCTCGGTGTGCCACCTCGGCATCGGCAAGGGCAGGGTGGACGCCTACGTTTCCGGCTCGTCGCTTTACACGGTCACCATGACCATCGGAACCCTCCCGGCCGCCAAATGGAAAAAGCTGAAGCGGCGCTGCAAGGGCGGCATCGGCTCGCTGCTGGAACTGCTGCAAGGCAGGCTCTCCGACGAAATCATGTCCGTCGTCACGGATCGGGACGACGGATTGTTTCCCCGCCCCCGCGAGATCAAATACCAGTGCTCGTGCCCGGACTACGCCGACATGTGCAAGCACATCGCCGCCGTCGTCCATGGCATCGGCGCGCGGCTCGACGAACGGCCCGAGTTGTTGTTCGTGCTGCGCGGGGTGGATCACGAGGAACTGATTGACGCCGATGCCGCTGCCACCGCCGCGCAGGCTGCGGGCACCTCTGGTAAATCGAGACGCCGCAGGCTGGCGGCGGACAGCCTGGAGGGGGTCTTCGGCGTCGAATTCGACACCGCGGAAGCCGCGCCCGAAGCGGCGCCGACGAAGCGCGCGAAAAAAATTGCGGTGAAAAAAACCGCGAAGAAAACCGCGAAGAAGTCCGCAAAGAAATCCGCAAAGAAATCCGCGAAAAAACCGCGCCCCTTCCGCGTCACCCCCGCATCGATCCGCAAGCTGCGTGCCGGACTTGGCCTTACCCGCTCCGAATTCGCCAGACGCCTCCGCGTGAGCGCCCAAAGTGTGGTCAATTGGGAAACCAAATCCGGCACCCTGAAACTCCACGCCGCCAAACTCGCCAGCGTCCAGGCCCTCGCCCGCGAAGCCGGGTTTTGAGCGCGCCCCCCCGCCTCGTAGGCGCGGTCGTGAGACCGCGACGATGGGCCGGGCGGCGTCCACCACCCCCCTGTTCTCACGAACCGGTCTGCGGGTTGGTCGCCTCGGCGCGCTTGAGGCGGGGGCACGGACCATCCGGCTCCGTGGAAGAGCAGGCCGCGCTTCTGGTAGTCGGCAATGAAACCAAGGAATTCACCGTCCGGCCCAACCAGGTGATCGATCTCGGATAGATGCCCGCCTGTCACGGAAGAAACTCAGGCTTGCCCGGCAAGCCGGTGCCGGGAGAACGCGCGGTCTGTCTGCCGCCGCGCGCGAACCGAACGCCTGTTTTGCACAGGCCGATCGACGGGCCGGACGACGCCCCGCAACGCGCGGGTCCTCAATCATCAAACACGAACACCGCCACCGTGTGATCCCGAAAATTCATTCGAGGCAGAATCATTCCCCACGCAATAGACACCAATATAAGAATGAAAGCCAAGACCAGCAACAATGTCGCACCCGCGAAACCCGACGCCACTTCCCCCGCCTCCCGCTGTGCCTGAATCCGCCGCATCCACCAAATCGAAAGCGGCCCGACAAGCACCAGCGACAAAAGAAACATGACCAAATGCCCCCCCCAGCACAATCTCAACACACCCGCCCGCCACCTGCACCAACAGCTTCAGAACCGCGTCCGCCATTCCAGCCACAAAAGCCGTGATCCAATCCAAATCCGCGGGAAATCCTCCGCCCGCCTGCCCTTGGCGCGGCTTTCCTCCAAACGCAAATCTACGTCAACGAGCCGCTGGTTTGACAGCACAGGCATCCAGCGCAGCTTGTTCCCGTCATGAGCAAAATTCTATCACCCGAAGAAATCGAAGAGGCCCTCTCCGGGCTTTCCGGCTGGAAAGTTGAAGACCAGAAACTGACCAAAACCTACAAACGCCGGGATTTCGCCGATGCCGTTTCATTCATCGTGGCCCTCGGCTTCGTCTGTGAAAAACACAACCACCACCCCGGGCTTGCCAACGTCTGGAACAAGGTGAGCCTTGAAATCACGACCCACGACGCCGGCGATCAACTGACGGAAAAGGACTTCGCCCTTGCGAAAGGCATTGACGAAGTCGCGTGAGGCGGGGCCGTCCCGCAAAGGTAACCACTCACGCCCTCGCGCGAGTGCAGGTATTCCAGTCGGGTGACACTCGTTTCAGTGTATAACTTCAAAGTCTGAATTCGCCACAGTCGAGATCAACCAGGATGGCCTCACCGGCCTGAACCCCGGTCCGTGGAAGAAATGGAATCCTGTGATTACGAAGCGAGCTTTGAGCAAGCAAACACGCGTGAGCATAAGGGCTCTTCAACGCTGTTGCTGAAGCATTTCTGCTGAGGTGTGTGAGTGACCCGGTTGTGCCATGATTGCCCTCTCAGATTTCGGTCGGCGCATCCGCGGGTGCCTCGGATGCGTTGGCCGGCGGCTCGTCGTCTTCCCCATCGGGGATGACGATTGAAACGGAGTGGAGTTTTTCGCCCTGCTTGAGGGTGAGCAGCTTCACGCCTTGGGCGACGCGGCCGGTTTCGCGGATGCCCCTTTCGCCGCCGACCATGATGCGGATGTTCTGGCCCGTGGAGGTCATGAGCATGAGCTGGTCCTCCTCGGTGACGGTGACGGCGCCGATGAGCGGGCCGGTTTTGGCGGTGATGTTCATGGTTTTGACGCCTTTGCCGCCGCGGGTCTGCCTGCGGTAGTCCTCGAAGGCGGTGCGTTTGCCGAGACCGTTCTCGGAGGCGACCAGCAGGGTGCAGCCATCGGTGACCTTGGAGAGGCCGACGACGACGTCATCGGCGCGCGGGCGGATACCCATGACGCCCATGGAGGCGCGGCCCATCGGGCGGGTGTCATCTTCGTGGAAGCGGAGCGAGAGGCCGGCGCGGGTGACGAGGATGAGTTCGTCGCCGCCGGTGGTGAGAGTGACGTCGATGAGTTCGTTGCCTTCTTCGAGGATGATTGCGATGGTGCCATCCTTGCGGTAGTTGCGGAAGTCGTGGAGGGCGGTTTTTTTGATCTTGCCGGAGCGGGTGGCGAAGAAGACGAACCCGGCGTCCTCGCGGAAGGTGATGTCGTTGCCGTCGTCGTCGGTGGCGCGCCCGAGGCGGAGCATGGCGGCGATTTTCTCCTCGGGCTTGAGGTTGAGGACGTTCTTGATGGATCGGCCGGTGGCGGTGCGGGAGCCTTCGGGCAGCTCGAAGACGCGCTCGACGTAGAGGCGACCGGTGTTGGTGAAGAATAGGATGTAGTCGTGCGCCTGGACGGAGAAGAGGTGCTCGACGAAGTCGGCGGGTTCGTCGGTGTTGGTGGACTTGGTGACCATGCCCTTGAGGCCCTTGCCGCCGCGGCCCTGGAGGCGGTATTCGGTGGCGGGGGTGCGCTTGATGTAGCCGCGGTGGGAGAGGGTGACGATCATCGCGTCGTTGGCGATGAGATCCTCCATGGCGACTTCGCCGGCTTCGGCGACGATGGGGCATTTGCGCGGGGTGGCGAAGCGCTCCCTGATGGCGCGGAGTTCGTCCTTGATGATGTTGAGGACGCGCTCCTCGCGGGCGAGGATGTCTAGGAGGTCCTTGATTTCGACGAGGATGCCGTCGTATTCGCCTTTTACTTTGTCCTGCTCCATGCCGGTGAGCTGGTAGAGGCGGAGTTCGAGGATGGCGTTGACCTGGCGCTCGGAGAAGATGTAGCGGTCGCCCTGGACGGCGGCCTGGGAGCGGATGAGGATGCCGAGTTTTTCGGCGGTGGCGGTGGTGAATTCGTATGCGGCGAGGCGCTCGCGGGCTTCGTCGCGGTTTTTCGAGTCGCGGATGATTTTGATGAAGTCGTCGAGGTGGCCGAGGGCGAGGAGGAAGGCTTCGAGGAGTTCGGCGCGGTCTTCGGCTTTGTTGAGGAGGTAGCGGGTGCAGCGGAGGACGACTTCGCGGCGGTGTTCGATGTAGGCGTCGATGACCTCTTTGAGCGACATTTGCTTGGGCCGCTTGTTGTGGATGGCCAGCATGTTGACGCTGAAGGAGGTTTCCAGCGCGGTGAGTTTGAAGAGCTGGTTGACGACGACCTGGGGGCGGGCGTCGCGTTTCAGTTCGATTTCGATGCGGGTTTCCTCGTCGGAGAGGTCGCGCATGCCGGAGATGCCGGTGAGGGTCTTTTCGTTGACAAGTTCGGCGATGCGCTCCTGGAGGACGGCGCGATTGACGCCGTATGGGACTTCGCGGATGACGATGATGGGTTTGCCGTTTTCGTTTTCCTCGATTTCGACTTTGCCGCGGAGGCGCATCGAGCCTTTGCCGGTGGAGAAGTAGTTTTCGACGCCGCGGATGCCGCGGATTTCGCAGGCGACGGGGAAGTCGGGGCCCTTGATGTGCTGCATCAGCTCTGGGAGCGTGATTTCCGGTTTGTCGATCTGGGCGCAGATGCCATCGACGACCTCGCCGAGGTTGTGCGGGGCGAGGTTGGTGGCCATGCCGACGGCGATGCCGGTGCCGCCGTTGACGAGGAAATTGGGAAAGGCGGAGGGGAGGACGGAGGGTTCCTCCTGGGAGCCGTCGTAGTTCGGGATGAAATCGACGGTGTCCTTGTCGAGATCCTCCATCATGGCCATGCCGAGGTGGTGCAGGCGGGCCTCGGTGTACCGCATGGAGGCGGGGGCGTCGCCCTCGACGGAGCCGAAGTTTCCCTGGGCGTCCACCAGCATGTCGCGCATCGACCAGGGCTGGCCCATGTGAACGAGTGTGGTGTAGATCGACGAGTCGCCGTGGGGGTGGTAGTTACCCATCGTCTCACCGACGATTTTGGCGCATTTGACGTGGTTTTTCCCGGGCGTGACGCCGAGCTGGCGCATGGCGTAGAGCACGCGGCGCTGCGAGGGCTTCAGACCGTCGCGGACATCAGGCAACGCGCGGGAAATGATGACCGACATCGAGTATTCGAGGAATGACTGGGAGAGTTCCTCGGCGACGTTGATGAGCTTGATGAAATCCTGGGACATGGCTGGCCTGCGGTATCCGGCGGTTGGATACCACCGGAAGGGCTATACTCGTCAATGGCATCTTGATGAGCAAGCCCTTAGCTTGACGAATACGGGGTTGCGGGCGAACCGAGCGGGGCGTTCCGGCGGAGCAGCCGTTTTCGCGGACCGGGGGTTGCGGGCAGGGATTCCGGGTGCATGTTTGCCACCGTGAAAAATACGCTCGCCGCCCTGTTGTTCGCCCTGATTCCGCTGACCGCCGCCTGCTCTGATCCGATCGAGGTCGGGGCAAAAGCCCCTGACGTGACGGTTCCCGACCATGATGGCCGGGAGGTCTCCCTCGGCGAGGCTTACAAGGAGGGCACGGTGCTGGTGTTCTTCTACCCCCGGGCGAACACCCCCGGCTGCACCGCGCAGGCGTGCAGCCTGCGCGATGCTTACGAGCCGCTTACCGAAAAAGGCGTGCGGATTTTCGGAGTGAGCACCGACAGTGTGGAAAGGCAGCGGGCGTTTCGCGATGAGCACGAGCTGCCGTTCACCCTGCTGGCGGACGAGGACGGCAAGGTCTGCGAGGCATTCGGGGTGCCGCGCAGGGCGAACTTCGCCGCGCGTCAGGCGTTTCTGGTGGCGGACGGGCGGATCGTCTGGCGCGACCTGAGCGCGTCCACCGCCGACCAGGCGAAGGACGTGCTGGCCGCGCTGGAGGCGATGGACGACTGAAGGGCCGCCCGCTCAGGCCGGTTTGCGAAAGTGGAGGATGCCCCAGTCAAGGGCGTCTTGGGAACCGGCCTCGATCCAGTGGCGGAGGCCTTTTTTCATCCGCTCGATGTAATCCGGGCTGACGTGTTCGGCGATTTCCGCGGTGCGGGCCTCGAGTTCCTCCAGGACGCGGCTGTAGTGCCGGACGAGGCATTCGGGGCGCTCGTCGATGTCCACGGTTTCCCAGCCGAGGTCGGCGGCGAATCCACGGTATTTTTCGACGGAACCCATGGACGGCAGGTGGATGCGCGCCAGGACGGACTCGAGGATGGCGGGATCGACACCTTCCTTTTGCATCGGATCGGTGAAGATGAATCCGCCGCCGGGCTTGAGCACGCGGTGGACCTCCTCAAACACACGCTTCCTGCGGCCGCTGTGGAGGATGGAATCCTGGCACCAGAGGTAATCGAAGGAGGCGTCTCCGAACGGGAGGTCCTCGAAATTTCCGTCGTGGACGTCGATGAGGCCGTCGAGCCCCTGTTCGGCGGTGAGGGCGCGGTTGCGCTCGTTCTGCACGGAGCTGAGGTTCAGGCAGGTGACGCGGATGCCGCGCTCGCGGGCGATGACGCGCGCGGAGCCGCCATATCCGGCCCCGATGTCGAGCATGCGGGCATCCGCAGGGAGCGTGGGGATGCGCGAGAGCATGGTATCGACGGTGCGGCGGCTGGCGTCGCGGATCGGCTCGGTCTCGCTGTTGTAGATTCCAACGTGGATGTCCTCGCCGCCCCAGATTTGAAAGTAAAAGCGGTCCGCGTCGCTGCTGTCGTAGTAGTCGCGGGCGACATCCACGACTTCGGATTCGTTTTGGCTGCTCATGCTTTTCCCTCCTTTTGCTCCTCGTATTTTTTCTCCCCGATATGGACGAAAAAGTCCGGATTGTCCTGTTGGTATGTCTCCTGGAAGTCGGCAAACGTGCGGACGCGCTGGAAACCGACTTCGAACATGAGCCGCTCGACGTATTGGCGGCGCAGCGGGAACATGTTGAGGTGGTAAACGGATTTGTCGGGGAATTCGTAGCGGAAGCGCGCGAGGCCGTCGTCCACGTGTTCCGGCTCGGCTTTCACGTTGTCGCCGCAATAGTAGTAGGCGTGCTTGGAGGAAAAACCCTCGTCGAGAATGGAATCGTAGTTGCGCTGGTCGAGAACGAGGCATCCGTCGTGGCGCAGGCAGGCATAAAACTCGGCGAGCGTCTTCCGGCGGTCGCGCTCTTCAAACAGGTGGGTGAACGAATTGCCGAGGCAGATGATCGCGTCGAATTCCCCGTGGAGGTCGCGATTCAGGTAGCGCCAGTCGGCTTGTGCGGTACGCAGAATGTGTCCGCGTCGCTGCCCGTTGTAGAACGCCTTGGCCAGCATGGCCGGACTGCCGTCGGC
>SLAV01000363.1 GCA_007126655.1 Haloferula sp.
TCCATAGCGTCAGCACCGGGTAGCTGTAAAGATAGAGATCGTATTCGGCGGTGTCGCCGCGCCCCACCGCCCCCCTTCTCCGCGCGCCATAGGACACGACCATTTGCGCCCGGACCAGCACCGGGGTGACGCGCTTGACTCCGGAATTCCACATCGGGTTGCTCACCGGATCGGGAGCGTGGTAATTCCTCAATGCGGCGAGCGGCAGGTGGGAGGCGTTGGAAATCTGCTGGCGGTGCATGTGATACCAATGATGGAGTGACTTCCAGGAGAGCACGTCATACTGGTCGGGGTTGCTGAGGGCGATTTCGCCGTTCGGGCCAAGCGGCGCGGTGGGAAAGCTGGATCTGCCGCCCGGCCAGCCCCAGTCATGGGTCCAATCGATGTCCTCGCGCTCGAGGAACAGGCTGAGATCCTGCCGCAGCGCGCCTCGGGTCACATCGGCGAGCACGCTTTCGGAGTATGGTGAAAGATCGTGGAAAAACTCCGATGGCCTGGCATCCCCGGGGTTGGCGAGGCCGATGAGGCCGCGGCTCACGATCTTGTCGCTGGTGGACGTGTTGGTGGGAAAGCCTTCGAAGCCGGGAATCGCACGGACGCCGTGGCTTCCCGGAGTGGCCATGCTGGCGAGCAGGTCGGCGATGCCGGGGGAGGCCTCGCCGCGGTCGGATGCGTCGCTCATGCCGATGTGCGCCTTGCAGTTTTCATCGCCGACCCACCATGCGTAAGCGCCGCCGTCCAGGGGCACCAGGCCGGCGTGGACCCTGCCGTCCTGGCTGCCGGTTCCGGAATTTCCGCCGGGGTCGACCATGAGCACCGGATTGGTGAGCGAGCCGTCCACCGCGAAATTCAGCCGTTCCACCGAATCCGGGTTGCCGTTGGACACAAGCCAGCGCCGGAAGTGGGCGGCGCGATCATAGTCCGGCCGGGTGCCGAGGGGTTCGTTGCGTGCGGCCCACACACCGGTGAGGTGGGGTTGCGCCACACCGCTGACATCCGGGGTATCGGGGTTCGAGTCGAGGATGGCGGACGGTGCGGTGACCGCCTCGTCCCGGCCGAGGGATTGCTGGAGTTCGGCGATGGCGATCATCAGTGCCAGCCGGGCGTTCGCCTGGGCCTCCTGGTGGGCCTGGCTCTGGGTGGTCGTACGCAATGTGATTGCGGACATGCCCAGCAATCCGACGGCGATGATGGTCAGGAGAACCAACATCGTCAGCGACACCACGAGGGCGAAGCCATGAGTCGGCGTTCTTATGTGCGGATTCAGCACGCTTTTCAGTCTCGCATGCATACAGGGATTTTCGGATTTTCATCCAAAGATCAAAAAACCGACCCCGTTTCAAACATATTTCAAAGCCGGTCTCATCGAGCGCACCATCCCGGACAAACCCAACAGCCGCCTCCAGAAATACCGCCTCACGGACAAGGGGCGTTCTATTCTACACTGAGCACTGAACCCTTGCAATCTCCCCGCCACCTCTGGCTCGGCCGCCTGGCCAACCTGAATGCCGCCCGCACTGCCGCGCGTGGCATCGAGCCGCACAAGCCATTGATGCTGCTCACTGTCATCGACCTGATCGACGCAGGTGACGTCCCGGACGGCTGGGTCAAATACGACGTCCGCCTCGTTTTCCGCTTCCGCGACTACTGGGAACTGGTTCTCGAACGCCAGCACAACCAGCCGGACATTCCGATGCCCTTCCACGCCCTCGGCGGCGAGAAGGACAAGGTCTGGGAGCGCTTCACCGCCGACGGTCAACCCTCTCCTTCCTCACCCTCCGTTTCCTCCTGTTCAAAACCTTCATTCGCAGGCAAGACGGCACTACAACCCACCCCATGGCCGACGTCTTCACACCGGAAAAACGCTCCGAGGTCATGGCCCGCATCCGCGGGCGCGACACGAAGCCGGAGATCGTCTTGCGCTCGATGCTCCACCGCCTCGGCTACCGCTTCACCGTCAACGGCCCGAAAAACCGCTCGCTCCCCGGCAAGCCGGATCTTGTCCTGCCGAAGTATGGCACCGTCGTCTTCGTCCACGGCTGCTTCTGGCACGGCCACGAGAACTGCCCCCACTTCCGCCTGCCGAAATCCCGCCGCGCGCGGTGGAGGAAAAAGATCGGTGGCAACAAGGCCCGGGACCTGCGCAGCGAAAACGCCTTGCGCGACGCGGGCTGGCACGTCGTCACCATCTGGGAATGCGCGCTCAGGACGAAACGCGACATGGCATGGCTGGAAAAGCGGCTGCCTGGGCTGATCGTCGGATGATCCGTGGCGGTCCCGCCCTGCGGGACAAGCGCCATGCCCAAAATCCTCGAAGTCATTCGGGAAGCTTTTGAACAGGAGGACGCGGAGGGGATCACTGGAGGGATTGAAAAATCCGAACGTGAGCCTTTTCCCATCCGCCATTACTTCGGCGCGGTTGAATGAAATCTGCGGAAGCCCCGAGCGAAGCTCCCCCCCTTCCTCACCCTCCGTTTCCTCCTGTTCAAAAACCGCCGGCCTCAACACGACCTCATCATCTGCCCACGGCAATTCCCGATGTCGCAAAGCCACCGCCCGCCAGCATCTGAAGGAAACGGATAAGCGTGGATGATGAAAAATGCCCGGCGCGACCGGGCTCCGTGAAGGACATGGTGGTTTTGCCACTTTACAGCGTCTTGAGGGCGTCCGGCAAAGTGGTTGCGGTGATCGTTTCGGCAAGGGGGAAAGTATGCTTTCCGGGGTGGATCACATGCAGGTGGTCGAGTCCCAGGTCGGTCCCGGCGATGCGCATCGATTTCGTCGTCGCCGGTTTGTCGCTGTATTTGAACTCGAATCCAATTCGCCGCCCCTCGTGGAGCACGAGGAGATCCAACTCCGCCCCCGCATGCGTGGCCCAGAAATACGCGTCCCGGTCCCCCGTGATGGACAGGATCTGCTCGATGGCAAAGCCTTCCCATGAGGCGCCCAGTTTCGGGTGGGATTCCAGTGCGGCCATGTCGTTGAGGTTCAGCAGGGCGTGGAGGACGCCGGTATCGCGGACATAGACTTTTGGCGCCTTGACCTGCCGTTTCCTCAGATTCTCGAACCACGGCGGCAGTTGCCGCACCACATACGTTCCGCTGAGGATGTCGAGATACCGGCGCGCGGTAGGCTCGCTGGTGCCGAGTGAGCGGGCCAGCTCGGAGACTTGGACAATCTGCCCATGGTAATGCGCCACCATCGTCCAGAAGCGGCGCAGCGTCATCGCGGGGATGCGGATGCCCAACTGCGGGATGTCCTGCTCCAGAAAGGTGCGGATGAAGTCTTCGTGCCATTGGCGGGCCGCCTTGTCGTCGCGGGCCAGGTAGGCGCGGGGGAAGCCGCCCCGCCACCAGCGTTTGGCCAGATGGGCATCCCCGACCTCCGCGAGCGAAAAGCCGGATACGTCGATGGAGGAAATCCGGCCCGCCAAACTCTCGCTAACCCCTTTGACCAGTTCGGGAGAGGCGCTGCCGAGAATCAGAAACCGCGCTGGAAGCTCCGGACGATCTGCCAGCACCCGCAGCACGGGATACAGCGCCGGCATCCTTTGGATCTCATCGAGGATGACCAAGCCGCGCAAGCGCGAGAGCACCAGCTCCGGATTGCCCAGTCGCGCGAGGTCCGATGCCGATTCAAGATCGAAGTGATGGATCTCCGTCCCGGGCGAGCCCTCCGCCAGCATCCGAGCCAAAGTCGTCTTCCCCGCCTGCCGAGGCCCGGGCAAGGCAACCACCGGATAGTCCTCCAACCGCGAACGAATGGTGGTGAGATAGCTTTGACGGTCGAGAATCATTCTTGAAATACTAATGGCATCATTTAGAATTTCAAGGAATTAAAACAAAGCTCCGCAAAATTCACATGCGCTGGCGAACCACGGATGAACACGGAATACACGGA
>SLAV01000029.1 GCA_007126655.1 Haloferula sp.
ACGCCCCGGCAGACAGCGGGGCCGTTTTATCCAAACAAACTCCCGCTCGATACGGACAACGACCTGATCGTCATCAATGACTCAACCACCCCGGCGGTGGGCGAGATCACCTGGCTGAGCGGGACGATCCGGGATGCACGAGGCAATCCGATCCGTGGTGCCATAGTCGAAATCTGGCAAGTCGATGCGAAAGGCGCCTATCTGCACGAGCGGAGCGCGAACCAGGACCAGCGGGACACGAATTTCCAAGGGTTCGGGCGTTTTCTGACCGGCGTTTCTGGCGAGTATCTGTTCCGCACCATCAAGCCGGTCGCCTATCCCGGGCGCACGCCGCATATTCATTTCGGTGTGAGCGTGCCCGGAAAGGAACGGATGTTCACCACGCAATGCTACATCGAAGGCGAGCCTGCAAACGAGCGGGACGGTCTCTTGCGCAGGATTGAGGATCCGGAAAAGCGCCGCTCGGTGATCGTGCCATTCAAGCCATTACCGGACTCGACGCACGGTGAGCTGCAGGCGCGGTTCGACATCATCCTCGGCTGGACACCTGAGGGGTGACGGCGGATCCACGCTGAGGCACGGCACTCTTGCCGTGCTGGAGAATGAACATGTGAATGACCAAGCCGCTTAGTGTCTCACTCATTCGCATTCCATTCTCATCCATTCTCCCCCAGCCTCCAAGCCAGCCCCTCGAAAAACTCCCGGGACCATAATTCAAGCTCGCGCGGATCAGCCAGAAACACCTGGACTTCTTCAGCCGCCTGCCCGAAATCGATGGCCGCAAATCGTTCCCGGAGCAACTCCACAAGAATCCGCCGGTTGATTACCCCACCGTCCCAGTGGCCCGATTGCCTCATCCTTGATCAGCATGTCATTGAGTGCGGGGATCATGATCGGATCATTCGGTTCTTTTCAGCGAAACGAAGCAGCCAGCGGACCGACGGACGCCCGTAGTATCTTGCGCATGTGGTTAGCTCGTCGCCATCGAGACTGCCATCGATTTCCAGCCGCATACCACTCATCCAGCGACCCACATCCGCCATCGAGCGGAAAACAGCGATGTGAATTTCAAGCAACAACTGGTGCCCTCCGCGCCACCCCCACCACTCGACACACAATGATGACCGCGCAATACTCGACCTCGCAACCCAAGTATCCACACCTTGACATCAATCAAAAACGCATCATAATGCATTTATGAGAACAACCGTTACCTTGGACCGTGATCTTGAGCAGATTTTGCGCGAAACCGCTGTGCGCACGCGCAAGCCGTTCAAAAAAGTCCTCAACGAAACACTCCGTAGTGCTTTGGAGTCCAAACTGCGCCCCGATAAAACCGAGCCCTTCGTCGTGCAGGCAAAACCCATGGGGCTGCGCACGGGGCTTGATCCGGCTGGCTTCAACCAATTGTCGGACGATCTCGAAGCGGAAGCCCACTTGGAAACCACCCGCCACCTTCTTTCGCAACGCTCATGATCCTCCCCGACGCGAATCTGCTGCTATACGCCTACGACCTCGACAGCCCGTTCCACAGCCGGGCCAAGGCTTGGTGTGAGGCGATCATGAGCGGCCCCGCACCCGTCGTATTTTTGCCAGCGGTTTTGTTTGGATTTGTCAGGATTTCCACTCACCCGCGGGTTTTCTCCCAACCTCTCTCACCTTCCGAAGTGGCCTCCCACGTTCGCTCATGGCTAGGCATACGGCATGTGCAGTTGCATGAAATGCTGAGGGAGGACGTGGAATCAGCACTCGATCTGCTGCAAAGCGCAGGCACTGCCGGCAACTTGACCACCGATGCCCAGATCGCCGCCGTTGCCATGCGCCTTGATGCCGAAGTCCACACTGCCGACCTCGATTTCGGCCGGTTTCCCAAAGTGCGTTGGATCAATCCATTGCTCTGATTTCCACCATTCACACCAATCAACCCGCCATGCTTCCACGCGCCATCCTCATCACCCTTCTCACTGCGGGCACCCTCCAAGCCGCGCCCATCCCGCTCTTCGACGGCGAAACCCTCGACGGTTGGTCCGCCCGCGAGGGCGAGGAGAAATGGTGGCGCGTGCAGGACGGCGCGCTCACCGGCGGCTCGCTCGAAGAACGCGTGCCACGCAACACCTTCCTCGTCACCGACCGCAACTTCCAGAACTTCGATCTCAGCTACCAGCTCCGCTTCGTCGAAGGCGAAGGATTTCAAAACTCCGGCCTCCAGATCCGCTCGATCCGCAAGCCCGGCAGCCACCAAATGATCGGCTACCAAGTTGACGCCGGCATCGGCTACTGGGGCGACCTTTACGACGAATCGCGCCGCGCCAAACTCACCGGCCCGCTCGATCCTGACGCGCTCAAAAAAGTCATCAACGATTGGGATTGGAACAAATTCCGCGTCCTCTGCGAAGGCCCGCGCATCCGCGTCTGGATCAACGACGTGCTCGTCACCGACTTCACCGAAAAAGACGACGCCATCCCGCGCGACGGATTCTTCGGACTCCAGGCGCACGGCGGTGGGAAATTTCTCATCCAGATGAAGGACGTCCTCATCACCGAACTCCCACCCACCCCCGGTGCCGCCACGTGGAAAAATCCCGACCCCGACGGCCCGCGCGAACCCGAACAACAAAAGCAATCCTTCATCCTCCCCGAAGGCTTCACCGCCGAACTCGTCGCCTCCGAGGCCCAAGGCCTCAACAAACCCATCACCGTCTCATGGGACCGCCATGGCCGCATGTGGACGATGACCGCCGTCGAATACCCCGTCGATGCCAACGACGACCGCGAAGCCGCCGAAGCCCTCTTCGCCGCTGGCGGACGCGACCGCCTGCTCGTCTTCGACGAACCGAACTCCCCCGAAATCCAAACCCCGCGCACCTTCGCCGAAGGCCTCGCCATCCCGCTCGGCGTCCTCCCGCTCAAAGACGGCACCCTCGCCCAATATGGCCCCGAAATCCGCCGCTACATCGATGATGACGGCGACGGCACCGCCAGCCGCCACGAGGTGCTTCTCACAGGTTTCGGCATCCAGGATTCCCACCTCTTCCCGCACCAGTTCGAGCGCGTCCCCGGCGGATGGATCTACGTCGCCCAAGGCGCCTTCAACCGCTCCCAAGTCCGCCGCCCCTGCGGCAGCCCGTTCGCCTGCGGCTCCGAAGCCATCACCTTCGACAACTGCAAACTCGCCCGCTTCAAACCCGACGGCTCGCGCTTCGAAAATCTAACAGGCGGCCCCAATAACATCTGGGGCCTCGCCATTTCCCGCCTTGGCGAAACCTTCATCCAGGAGGCCAACGACATGGGCTACCCCGTGGCCGAGTTCGTCCCCGGAAAACACTACCCCACCCCGTTCGGCCCGCGCATGAGGGAAGACGCGCCCGTCCTCCCGCAATCCACCCGCGGCAGCCAGATGGGCGGCACCGGCCTCAGCGGCCTCGCCATTGCCGAAGACGACGACTCCCCCTTCGCCACCGATCCCGATGGCCGCCAGCTCTTCTACCTCGCCAACCCCATCACCAACCGCATCAACACCGTCACCCTCGCCCGCGACGAAAACGGCCACCCCATCTACGAAAAAGGCCCCGACTTCCTCTCCACCGACGACACATGGTTCCGCCCCGTCGCCGTCCACTTCGGCCCGGATGGCTGCCTCTATGTTGTCGATTGGTATAACAAAATCATCGCCCACAACGAAGTTCCCCGCACCCATCCGGATCGCGACAAATCGCGCGGCCGCATCTGGCGCATCCGCCACCATTCGCAAACCGCTCCACCCCGCGTCGATCTCGCTGCCCTCACAGACGTCGAACTCCTCCCCCTGCTCGGCGGCCCCATCGCCCGCGTCTCCATGCTCGCCTGGAACGAAATCGGCGACTGCAAGGCCACCACCCTCGTCCCCGAACTCACCCAGCTCGCCACCAGCGATGAAACCCCCATCGCCCGCCGCACCGCCGCGCTCTGGGCGCTCGAAGTCCTCGGAGCCATCACCCTCGACACCCTGCTCCCCAACATCCAATCCTCCGAACCAACCCTGCGCTACGAAGCCCTCCGCATCGCCGGCGAAGCCTCCCTTCCAGAAACCGATGTCCTGAAATTGTTAGAACATACCGCCAACGATCCCCACCACCGCACCCGCAGCGCCATCATCCAGCTCATGCGCGACCACCAGGCCCCCACGCCCGCCATGCTCGCCGCCGCCGCTTCACTCATTGAACCGCCACTTTCCAACAACAGTCGGCAATCCTACGACCGCGAATTCGAGCGCTATCTCGTCCGCTGGCTGCTCTCCGACCACCCCGAGGCCACCCGCGAACTCCTCGCCTCCGGCAAACTCCCGCTCGAAGCCGCCCTCGTCGCCGCCCGGTCGTTTGCCGACACCACCGAAGCCGCCCGCCTCTTCACCGCAAAACTCCAAAATCTCCAACGCCCGCTCATCCCCGCCGAACTCACCCTGCTCGGCCAACACCTCGACGACCCGGAAATCCTCCAGTCGCTCGAATCCTTGCTCGCCGACCCCGCCACGCGAGACCCTCTGCTGAGCGTCATGCGCCAGCTCGCTCCCGAAACCGCAGCCCGCCCCGGCTTCGGCCCGCTCATTGCCAACGCCAGCAGCCAACTTCTCACCGACGACCCCTCGGCAGAAAACGCCCGCCTCGTCATCGATCTCGCCCGCCGTTTCCGCATCGCCGCACTCGCCGACGCCGTGCGCCCGTGGATGCTCGACCCCGCCCGCACCCCCGCCGAAACCGCCACCGGCCTCGCCGCTCTGCGCGAAATGTCCGCCGCAACCCTCGAAGACAGCGCCCCCTTCCTCGCCCATGCCGACGACGCCCTGCGCCGCGAAGCCATCCTCGCCCTCGGCTCCATCGACGATCCCGCCATCATCCCCACCTTCGCCGAACAATGGCCCACCATGTCCGTCGCCCTGCGCAACCTCGCCGTCGATGGCATGGTCGCCACTCCGCAAAAAGCCGATGCCTTCGCCGCCGCCGCCGCGAGCAACTCATTCCCCGACCTCGACGCCGCCGCCATCGAAAAAATCCTCGCCACCCTCGGCATCGATCACCCGGCTGTCACAAAGTTGTTAGAAACCCGCGAGGGCTCGATCAAACGCATTATCCGCCTCACCGGCCAGCCCGCCGACCGTCTTCTCACCGCCATCGACCTCACCGGCCCGTTCACCGTCGAGACGTGGATCAAGCTCGAACCCGGCATCGACAACTCCGACGGCATCCTCGGTCGCAAAGGCACCCTCGACATCAATTTCCACGACGCCCGCATCCACGTCCATGGCGGGCCGGACGTTGGCAACCACATCGTCGCCAACCGCCGCGTCGAGCCGAACATCTGGATCCACTGCGCCATCACCCGCGACGCCGAAGGCAATTTCGCCATCTTCATCGATGGCGAGCCAGACGCCGCCACCACCCTCGTCCCGTCCACCGCCGCCTTCACCGCCGTGAATCTCAGCGAGACCACCCCCAACGGCGGCACGGCAGCCCAGTTCGACGAATTCCGCGTCTGGAACACCGCCCGCTCCGCCGCCGACATCCTCGCCGGCCACCGTGTTTCCTTCGAGGGTTCCGAAAAACCCGAGGGGCTTATCCATCGCATCACCGCCACCACCCCCGATCTCCCGCTCGAAGGCACCGCCACCATCACCGCCACCACCGACTTCCCCGAACTCCAAACGCCCGAGCAACAACGCGCCGCCCAAGCCCGCTTCGACCGCTTCCGCGCCCTCGCCAGCCAACCCGGCGACATGGCCCGCGGCAAACAACTCGCCCAGGCTTCTTGTTTGATCTGCCACCAGGTCCAGGACGAAGGCATCGCCATCGGCCCCGACCTCAGCGGTGCCGGAGCCATGGGCATCGATTCGTTGCTGCGGAATATCCTCACACCCAACGATGCCCTCGAAAGCGGCTACTACCGCCACGACATCCGCCTCACCGACGGCACCTTCACCAGCGGCTTCCTCGCCGCCGAATCCGAGGAAACCCTCACCCTCCGCCGCATCGGCGCCGACGACCTTGTCATTCCGCGCAACCAGATCGCCTCCCACAACATCGCCAAACGCTCGCTGATGCCAGAGGGGCTGATTGATCGTTACAGCGATCAGCAGGTGAGCGATTTGTTCGCTTACCTGTTATCCCTGAAATAGGAAGCAGCTCGACAGTGAGCGACGGGGCGTAACCGATGCGGATCTCGGAGTTGCCGCGCGCCGTGAGGACCGCGCTCGAAGAGCTTGAGGCCCAATTCATCGTCGAGGCCGCAGCTCGCCGAATCTTCGGGGCGGCATTCAGGAATGGACGGCGGAGGGCGGGGAAACCGTGGGAGACCCGACCGCACCTTCTGCCAATCCATCCGTGGCGGACGGGCGCGTGGAAATCGACCTCGTCGAAATCCACCTCAGGATCGTGGCGAAGTGACGGTTCGCCCGTGTTTCTTGAAATCATGGCCGGCGGCGAGGAAGACGGCCAGCAGGGTGAGGAAGATCCATGCCTGCCACCGCAGCGTGTGCTGCAGCGGGGTGTCGGCATGTTCCTCTCCGCCGAATGCGAGCAGCCAGGTGAAGAGGATGGACCAGACGCTGTAGCCGAGGTTGAAGACGAGTCCCTTCACGCTCAAAAGGGTGGCGCGCTGCGAGGACTCCGCCACCTGGTGCAGGTGGCGGCTGACCGTGAAACCGACGTAACCGAGCATCATCATCAGGAAAAACGCCGGAACCAGGCCGGCCCACGGCCAGGCGGGCGGCAGGAGGAACAGGACCACGGCGGTGAGCCCGGCGCCAGCCGCGAGCGCGGCCGCGGGCGACATCCGCCGGTTCACCCGCATGGCGATGCCCGGTACAAACCAGTTGCCCAGCGCCACGAGTGATCCGAGAAAGCCGAACGACCAGTCGGGCACGCCCATGAGGCGGTAGTATTCGCTGTTGATCGTGGCGAAATTCCGCGCCACGCAATCGACCAGCAGGCCACCGAGCAGCACCACGGCCACGGCGCGGCTGCGCGCGGCCATGGACGCGGTGCGCAGCGTCACCCGCAGGGCGGCTTGGCAGCGGCCGGAAAACGCGGGTTGGCCGCGGGTTGGGGCGGGAGGCCTCGTTTCCTGAAATCCGAGGCAGATGGCGAGGCAGGCCAGCGATTGGACGAACACCACCGCCATCGGCAGACGCCGCGCCAGATCCGCGGGCACCTCCATCGCCTCCGGCAGCCAGCGGTTGAGCCAGGAGGGATCGTAAAGCAACCCGCCGGCGGACATCGCAATGAGGAAGCCGGCCGCGCGCCAACGCATCGCGGTGGCGAGCACGACGTCCCACGCTTCGCGCCGCCCGTCCTCGGGCAGCGCCTCGTAGGCGATCGCCTCGTCAGCCCCGCTCGCCGCCGCCTCCGACGCTCCGGAGAGCACCCGGTTCACCGCGCACAGGGCGAACAACCACCACCCGGCGTCTTTTGGCGCGACCAGCAGCAGCCCCATCTCCAGGACCATGAGCGTGGCGGAGGCGACCAGCAGGCGCTTGCGCCCGATGGTGTCGGCCAGCGCGCCTGAGGGCACCTCGAACAGGACAATCGACACGGCCCATACCACGTTCAGCGCCACGAACTGGCCGAGAGTAAGGCCCAGATCGGTGAAAAACACGGCCAGCACCGGGTAATACGCCCGCGCGGCATAAAGCACCCTGAACCACACGAATCGGCGCGGGTTACCCGCCCCGAACACACCGGTCCCGCGCCACATCGAATTCACGGTTTTCCACTCGCACGCATCATACGGAGGTGCAAGAACCAGGGATCATTTGTGACTGCAATGCGCCCGCAAATCCTTAAGATGAACCCTGCAGCCAAATGAAAACCGAAGGCGAATACGCGGTGGATTACGGGCGGCGGGCGCATCGTGCCGTCTCCGCGGTGTTGTATGGCATCTGGATCGCCGTCGCATTCCACCAAATCGGACACGTCCTAGCCATCCGCACCTCGATCTATCTATTCATGCCCGTCGCATGCATCTGGTTTCCCCATGCGCTGGCCACGTGCACCGGAATGCGGTGGTGGTGGCATGACGGTGCTTACAGCGAATCCACGCATCCGGTTTTCCTGCGGTGGGGCGGCTGGTTCGTGCTGGTCGTGGCACCGTTGGTTTTCTTGTTTGTCTTGCAGTAACTGGAAAGCGAAGTTTGCCTGGTTGTTAGACTCGTCGGCGCCTGGTGCGGGGCAAGAGTGCCGTGGCTCGGTGCCGCACCGCGCTATTTTCCACACCGTCTCCGATTTTCAAACGCAATCCGGAAAATCCGTCGCTGTAGGGGCGAATCAATTCTTCAGAATAACTCTAACCGTGATGCTGTGGTTCCTCCATCTTGTCGTGCTGTTTTTGCTGCTCACCGTCTGTGCCGGATTGGTGCGGGTGTGGCGCGGGCCGACGCTGGCGGACCGGCTGCTCACCACCCAGCTCTTCGGCACCACCGGCATGGCGATCCTGATCGTGCTCTCCGGCGCGCTGGGTGAGCCGACGCTGCTCAACGTCGCCATCACCTTCAATGTGTTGGCGGTGTTGCTGGTCGTCTGCCTGGTGCGGGTGTGGACGGCTGGAAAAGCCCCGAAAGGAGGTGCGTCGTGAGCGTGGCGGACGTGATCGCGATCGTGTTGATCTCGGCGGGATGCTTCTTTTTCCTCGCCGGCACGGTCGGCTTGCTGCGGCTGCCGGATTTGTTCTCGCGCCTGCACGCGCTGACGAAGGCGGACAACCTCGGCCTCGGATTGGTCGCCGCCGGCATGGCAATCTACATGGCGAACCCGTGGGCGGCGTTGAAATTGTTTTTCATCTGGATCTTCACGCTGCTGGCGAGTTCCACGGCGTGCTATCTGATCTCGCGCTTCGCCCGCGAGCAGGCCGGGGTGACGGCCAATTCCGGAAAGGAGGATGAGCGATGAGCGTGTGGATCGACATCCTGCTGGCCACGCTCTCGGTGGCACTCGCGGTGCGCTGCCTCACGGCGCCGACGCTGGCACAGTGTGTGTTTTTGTTCTTCGCATTCGGCCTCACGCTGGCGCTGGCATGGGCGCGGTTGGGCGCGGTGGACGTGGCGATCGCCGAGGCGGCCATCGGGGCCGGGTTTCTTGGGGTGTTGTTGATTGATGCGTTGCGGGATTTCGCTCCGGCGAAGGAGGCGACGGTGGAGGATGCTGAGGGCTATGCTGCTGGGGGTTCTGCTGCGGAGGGCTCTGCTGCTGGGGTTCCGCTGCGGGCGGGACGCGCCGCGCTCCCTTTGCTCCCTTTGGCGATCGCGGCTGTGGTGTTTGTGCTGTTGACGGCGGAGGCGGTGTTGAATGTGCGCGATGGCGGCGGGCTCACCGAGCTGGCGCAGGAAAATCTGGCGCGCTCGGGTGTGGACCACCCGGTGACGGCGGTGTTGCTGAACTACCGCAGCTACGACACCTGGCTGGAAGTCGGCGTGGTGCTCATCGCGCTGCTGGCGATCTTCGCGGTTGGCAATGGCGGCACGTTCGCTCGCCGCGATCATGTGACGCATGACCCGGTACTGGAGCCGGTGTCGCGGATTCTTGCGCCGGTGCTTTTCCTGATCGGCGGGTTCCTGCTTTTTCTCGGGAAATACGAGCCGGGTGGTGCCTTCCAGGCGGCGGTGCTGTGGGGTGCCATGGGCATCCTGCTCTACCTCGCCGGCTGGCCGGTGATGACGTGCCTGCCGCGCGTGTGGTGGCAGGTGCTGCTCACCGCCGGGTTCGGCGTGTTCATGCTGCTCGGCCTCGCCTTCATGTCCGGCGGCGGCGCGTGGTTCGAGTATCCGCTCGCCCACGCGGGCAACCTCATCCTGCTCATCGAGACGCTGGCGGCCTTGAGCATCGCCGCCGCGCTCACCGCCATCTTCGCGTTTTTCCACGAAATGCACGCCCCGGACGCGACCGAAACCCCTGAAAAATGAACGCCATGGAAACCTATCAGATTTATCTAACAGCGTCCGCCGTGTTGTTCACCACCGGATTGGCGGGGGTGTTCATGGCGCGGCATTTCTTCCGCCGCATCGTCGCCACCAAGATCATGGGGGCGGGCGTTTTTCTCAGCCTGGTGAGCTTCGCCGAGCGCGATGCGCTGGAGTTCGCCGACCCGGTGCCACACGCGATGGTGATCACCGGGATTGTTGTGGCGGTCAGTGCGGCCGCCTTCGCGCTGGCCCTGGCCAGAAGGATCCACCAGCTCACGGGTGAGCATGACTTCACCACCGATTCATGACCGACTTCCCCACATCGATCTGGCCCGCTCTGCTTGTGGCGGTGCCGATCACGTTTGCCCTCGGCACGGTGTTCTTCGCTGCCGCCGGGAGGATGTGGAGCGGCCTCGCGGGCAGCGTGGCCACCACGCTGGTGAGCGCACTGGCCATCGCCGCCGCGGTGCGCGAGGGCGGGCTGATCCATCACCTCGGCGGCTGGGAACCGCCGTTGGGCATTCTCCTGCGGCTGGACCCGCTGGCCGCCGTGTTCATCGGGATGACGGCGCTCACCGGCATCGCGGTGAGCTTCTATGCGGCGAGCTATCTGCGCAGCCAGGACGATCTTCCGCGCGGCGCGTCGTTGTTCTGGCCGCTGTGGCTGATGCTGTGGGCGGGCCTCAACGGGATGTTTCTGTCCAATGATTTGTTCAACCTCTTCGTCGCCATCGAGGTGGTGGGCATCAGCGCGGTGGGGCTGGCGGTGCTGAGTGGGAAGCCACCGGCGCTGATGGCCGGGTTGCGCTATCTGTTGGTGGCCATCACGGGGTCGATGTCCTATCTGTTTGGCGTCGCCCTGTTGTTCGGCGCGTATGGCACGCTGGATCTCACGCTGCTGTCCGCCGCCGTCGAGCCGGGCGCGACGACGGTGTTCGCGCTGGTGTTGATGACGCTCGGGCTGATGGCAAAGAGCGCGTTTTTCCCGCTGCATTTCTGGCTGCCGCCCGCCCACGGGTCCGAACTGCCGCCGGTGAGCGCGCTGCTTTCCGCGCTGGTGGTGAAAGGGAGTTTCTACATCCTGCTGCGCCTGTGGGCCGAGGTGTTTGGCGTTTCGCTGACGTTCGCCGCCGGTCAGCTCATCGGTGTCTGCGGCGCGGCGGCGGTGATCTGGGGGTCGTGGCAGGCGCTGAACCAGGATCGGCTCAAGCTCATCATCGCGCATTCGAGTGTCGCCCAGCTTGGCTATCTGCTGATGGTGTTTCCGCTGTTGATCCTCGCGCCAGGCACGGCAGTGGCGGTAGCGTCGGACTGGACGTCATCGGCATGGACGGCGGCGGTCTATCAGACGCTGTCGCATGCCTTTGCCAAGTCCTCTCTCTTCCTCGCCGCCGGAGTGATCGTGATTGCGGCGGGGCACGATTGCCGCGAGTCGCTGCTCGACCTGGTGGCGCGGCGGCCAATGACGGCGTTTGCGATCGGACTCGCGGGCATCAGCCTCACCGGGCTGCCTCCGAGTGGCGGGTTTTTCGCAAAATGGATGCTCTTGAAGGCGGCGATCGCGAGCGGCCAGTGGTGGTGGGCACCGGCAGTGTTGGCGGGGAGTTTTCTCACAGCCGGTTATGTGTTCATGATTCTGCGCCTGGCCTTCGCGCCGGGCAATTCGGACACCGAAAACCGTCCGGTGCCGCGCGGGCTGGAGTCTGCCGCGCTGTTGTTGGCGGTGGCGTCATTTTTCATCATCGTGCCGGCCGAGGCGGTGATTTCGTTTCTTGAGTCGTCCGCGCCATTCGGCTCGGCCATCGTGCCCGGGGAAGGAGGTGTGCTGCCATGACGCTGCAACAATGGCTGCCCTTGCTCATTCTGATCAGCTCGCTGGTGCCGGGCTGCATCATCTTCCTGCTGCGTGAGGAGCAGGTGGCCTTGCGCACGGTGCTCAACCTCGGCGGTGCGGTCGCCAAGGTGGTGCTGGTGGCGTGGGTGTTCCTCGCATACCGCGCGGGCGAGACGTTTGCCTTCGACTTCGCCCTCGCGCCGGACCTCACGTTTTCGCTCCGCGTGGACCAGCTCGGGCTGTTCTTCGCCGGGCTTTCGGCGGTGCTGTGGCTGGTCACGACGGTCTATGCGATCGGCTATCTGGAGGGCGCGCCGCACCGGCGGCGGTTCTTCGGGTTCTTCAGCATGTGCGTGACGGCGAGCACGGGCATCGCGCTCTCGGGGAATGTGGTCACGTTTTTCGTCTTTTATGAATTCCTCACGCTGGCGACCTATCCGCTCGTCGTGCATCGCGGTACCGAGAAGGCGGTGAATGCGGGGCGGACGTATCTTTGGTACACCATCGGCGGCGGCTCGGTGTTGTTCGTGGCGGTGGTCGGGTTGTTCGTGATCGCCGGGCCGGTCTATTTCGGCGACACGCATGTGATCGCCGGGCTGATGGAGGAGAACCGCACGATGATGACGGTGTTGTTTTTCCTGATGCTTGCCGGTGTCGGCGTGAAGGCGGCGATTTTCCCGCTGCACGGGTGGCTGCCGGTGTCGATGGTGGCCCCGGCTCCGGTGAGCGCGTTGCTGCACGCGGTGGCGGTGGTGAAGGCGGGCGCGTTCGGCATCGTGCGGCTGGTGTATGACGTCTATGGCGTCGAGCTGGCTTCGTCGATGTCGCTGCTCACGCCGTTGGCGGTGCTGGCGGCGTTCACGATCATCTATGGATCGGTGCGCGCGTTGTTCCAGGATGATATCAAAAAGCGGCTGGCGTTTTCCACGGTGAGCCAGCTTTCCTACATCGCGCTTGGCGTGGCGGTGCCGGGCGTCCTGAGTTCGACCGGGGCGATCGTGCATCTCGTCCACCAGGGGATCATGAAGATCACGATGTTCTTCGCTGCGGGCAACATCGCGGAGACCTATGGTTTCCACAAGGTGAGCCAGCTCAATGGCATCGGGCGGCGGATGCCGTGGACGATGGCGTCGTTCACCGTGGCCGCGTTCGGAATGATCGGGCTGCCGCCGGTGGCCGGGTTTGTCAGCAAGTGGTATCTGAGCCTTGGCGCGTTCGATGCGGGCAGCCCGTGGGTGGTCGTGGTGCTGCTCGTCAGCAGCGGGCTGAATGCCGCGTATTTCCTGCCGATCGTCTATCGCGCGTGGTTCTGTGAGCCGGATGGAGCGGAAGTCCACAAGCTGTGCGGACCCGCCAACCTCGAAACCCGCGCCTTTCTCCTCGCGCCGGTGGTGATCACCGCCGGGTTCTCACTCGCGGCGGGCATCTTCGCCGCCGCGCCGAATAGCCCTCTAACCTTCGCCCGGCAAATCGCCGAGCGGCTCTACCTGCCATGACCTGGATTCTCGTCATCATCCTGCCAATGCTCGCGGCGCTCGCGTTGCCGTGGGTGGTCGCGCGCCCGCGTGTGCTGGGCGCATGGCTCACGCTTGCCACGATGCCCGCGCTGGTGGCGGCATGGCTGGTACCCGAGCCGGTGTATGTCCCGTGGATGCTGCTCGGCGTCGACCTCGGGGTCGATGGCACCCGGCGGGTGCTGCTGGTGCTGGCGGCGGTGCTGTGGGCGTGCGCGGGTGCGTTTGCCGGCGGCTACATGCGCGGGCAGCCGCGATTGATCGGCTATTCGCTGTCTTTCCTCGGGGCGATGAGTGGAAACTTCGGACTCATCATCGCCGGGGACGCCGCGACGTTTTACACATGCTTTGCCCTGATGACGTTCGCTTCCTACGGGTTGGTCATCCATTCACGCGAGGCGGTGGCGGTGCGCGCCGGGCGGGTGTATCTGGTGATGGCGATTCTTGGCGAGTTGTTCCTCATCTCGGCACTGTATCTTGCCGTGCAGGTGGCGGGCGACATGCGGCTCGACCGCCTCGCGCCCGCGCTGGCCGAGGCACCGTATGGGCAGCTCATTTTCATCATCGGCCTGATCGG
>SLAV01000159.1 GCA_007126655.1 Haloferula sp.
AGGCACCCCGGGGTCGGGGCTAGGCCGCAGCTATGGTTGCAGGGAGCTCAAGGCTTTCGGCAATTGCAGGGCGCTCAGATAGTAAGCTGCGGCGGAGGGTTTGAATGCCCTGTGCGCATATCTGGCGACATCTTTCACTGGATACCCCGAATAATTTGGATAGGTCCTTGAGGGTGGGGGCGTTTTCGTTAAAATAGAGCATGGAAAGCATTTTTCCTGTCCGAGGTGGTAATTCCTCGATTGCCGCGAACAAATATTGCCGCAAATCTTCATGTTCGGTTTGCTCATAGGGGGTTAGATTTTTTTCATCGGCCATGAAATCGTTCCAATGGAGTCCATCCTCATTGTGTTGGCCAAAATCTTCGAGGTGGCAAATACCACTTTCCGCACTATGTTTGAATAGGGCAAATGCTTCCTCGGAAACATCGATTTTTCGGCGGATTTGTTCATCGGACAAAGGTTCATGTGCTGCTTTGCGCACAGCTTCAATTTCTGCCCAATAGGTGAAGTGATGCTCGGGGATATGAATAAAGCGTGATTTTTTGATGGCACGAATCATGTGACTCTTGATGCATTTGCAGGCATAGGTGCTGAAACGGGTAGGTTTGTGGTTGTCGCCGAATGAGGGTTGATAGGATCGCGCAGCTTTTACGAGACCGATATTGCCTTCTGCGATCAAATCTAGTTTGGACAGCCGGGCGGTAGCGTGATTCAAGTGGCGATCGAATTCTTTGAGACAATGGATAACAAGGCGTAGATTGGCTTCTACGAGCTCTTGCATGGCAGCCTCTTTCGTGTATTCGTCGCTGCTGGAATCCTGAATCATGCCAGAAAGTACTTGTTCCCTTTTTTGCGAGATACGAGGGTATTGCCCAATATCTCGCAGGTATGACTCGAATGTATCTATAGTGCGGACCATTTTTATCCTCATCCATTTTGTGCGTTTACGCTGTACAACGGAACGTGTTTTGTAATAGCGGGAACCGTGCCAAGTTTTCTACAACGTGTTGTTGTGTTTGTAAGTGCTTGTCTGATAACGGGATGTTTTTGTTTTGGTTTGCCGCTTCGCACTTGGCTTTGATCCGTGTTGTGTTGTTTAGTGCACAGGTGAGGGCGTGGGGGTGTGTTGTGTCGTGCACAGTAATGGAGTAATGGAAAGTTGATGTTTGTTACAACGGTGTTTTCGTGATTTTCCTGCTTGAAATGGTGTTGCAAGTGTGAAAGTTTGACGCGACGAACAATTTGTTTTGTGGATTCCGCTTGCTAGGTGTTTATCACACGACTTTAATCGCGCATGGTATATTGCAGCAGAGAAAGGATTGTTTTGCGTTTTCAAAGAGAGTTTGGATATTGGTTGTGCTTTGTTGCTCTGTTGTTGCACGGGATTTGGATTCCTGTATGCAGAGGCGAAGAAAAGATGGATGTGGCTGCACTGGAAGCATTGACAGGGCGTTGGATTGCGCTGCGCTCGGAGTTGGCTGCTGAGGAGCAGAGCTGGAAGCAGCAGGAGCGCCAGTGGAAGCGCGAAATTGCGTTGTTAGAACGCGAAATTGCCTCTCGTCGGGAATCGCTGGCTGAAGACACGGGATATTTGCAGGATGTAGAGCGCGGACAGGCTGATCTGATAGCGAGCAAGGACGTTGCTACGGATGCCTTGCAAGAGATGGCCTCCGTTGTAAGCCGGCACGAGGTAAAGTTGCGCGCGGTTTCATCGTGGATCCCGCAAAGTTTGCATGCTGCGTTGGGCACGGGGTTCCGGGCGTTACCGGAGAATGATGATGTAGCCGCCCGTGCCAGTGTGCTGCGTCGTTTGCAGACGGTTCTGGCCTTGTATACGCAGATTGAATCCTTGCATAACAATATGCATTTGGTCCGCGAGCTGATTCCCGTTCGTGAGCAAAAGCGGGAAGTGGATGTTTTGTATGTAGGGTTGGCGCGCGGTTTTGCTGTTTCTGCCAGGAATGATTGGGCCGCCATTGGTACGCCAAGTGATACTGGTTGGCAGTGGCAAGAGGTGCCGGAAGAAGCATCCCGCATTCGGTTGGCGATCCGAGTGCTGCAGCGTGAAGCCGATCTGCAGTTAGTGCCGCTCTTGCTGGGTATTGCTGGGGAGGGTGGAGAATGAAGGCGAAAGGGCAATGGATTAGGCGGGGTCTTTTTGTGTTGGGGTTTGCTGCATGGACTTCCATGGTTACAGCTATCGAGGAAAATATGGTTGGAGCTGTGGCTGGATTACGGGAGGACATCGCTCGTGACACGGCAGCCTTGGTGGCTTTACGGGAGCAAATTGCTGAAGCGCGAGAGCCTTTGGCTGTGCAACTTGAGTCGCTGCAGCAAGAGGCGACGGCTTTACGTGCAGAGATGGAGCGTGTTCAACGCTTGCGTCAGCAGGGGGAGCAGGATCAAGCTCGCTTGCGGGAACGGGCTGCGGCAGCGAAGGAGTCTGTGCAATTTGCGCAAAATCTTCTGACGGAATATGCACGATCTGTTGAGACCCGCGTGACTTCTGCTGATGCTGTTGCGTGGGGAGGGGATTTATTGGATCTACGGGAGCGATTGCCGGAGGTTGAACCTGCCGAACTATCTGCGCTTGCCCGGCAATTGTTGAACATGTCGTACGCTTGGAATGTCAAGCGATTCGGGGGGCATGTTCTGTCAGGTACCGCACTTGATGCTGATGGCATTGCCCAAGAGGGGCAATTTGCGGTTTTGGGCCCGCTGTCTTTTTTTGTCGCGTCTGACATGGATCTGGCCGGCATTGCCATCTCGCGTATGGGGCGGTTGGAACCTGGGCTATATGTTTTGGGTAGCGCCGATCGCGTAGCGCTGCGGTCGTTATTGGCAGGTCAGGTCGCACATATTCCGATAGACCTAACGGGGGGGGATGCTTTCCGTTTGGAGGAAAGCCGTGGACATTATATTGAGCGTTTGCAGCAGGGTGGGTTTGTTATGATTCCGCTTTTGCTCACGGGGGGCTTCGCATTCGTTCTGGCCGTGTGGAAGTTTGTTGCGCTCTTGCGTTTGCATCGCGCTATCAAGGTGGATATCGGTCCGATTGCTCGCTCACTTCATCAGGGGGATATCGAGCAGGCGCAAGACTTGATGGCAGAGGTTCGGGCCCCACTTGCTGACGTACTGCAGGAGGCGATTATACATCGGGGGGCTCCACGTGAGCATCTGGAAGAGATTTTGCATGAGCATGTTGTGAATGTCTTGCCGCAAGCGGAGCGCCATTTGGGCATGCTCGCGGTGCTGGGGGGTGTTGCTCCGTTGCTGGGCTTATTAGGTACGGTGACGGGAATGATTCATACCTTCCAGTTGGTGACGCTTTTTGGATCCGGGGACGCGCGGATGCTATCCGGTGGCATATCGGAAGCGCTGGTGACGACGGAGACCGGGCTGATCATTGCGGTTCCTGTGTTATTGGTTCAGGCTGGATTGGCGCGGTGGGCTCGTTCTATTGTGGCAGCATTGGAGAGAAAATCCATTGCCATTGTGAATCATCTGCACGCACGGGGCTCTGGGTCGTGAATGCCTTTCAGCATGTCTGGCATTATTGGGCGTCGGGCGGCGTGTTATTATGGCCTTTGGCCGTAGTGAGTTTTTTTATTCTGTTTTTTGTGATTCGTACGCAATTGACGGCGCGTAGGCTTTTGTTGGATGGGCGGCAATTGCGACTTTGGTTGATGCGCGAGGGCTATGAAATGGATGCAAAGAAACTACAGGAAACATTGCCGCATAATAGTTTTTCCTCCGTATTCCATACTGCATTTGCGCATATGCAGGTAGATGGTATGTCGCCGCTTGCGGCGATAGCGTTGCAGGAAAACGATGCCATGCAGTTCTTGCGGCGTGATCTTCTTCTG